>JBCBSJ010000214.1:0-5375 GCA_039819245.1 Cyanobacteria bacterium J06638_20 | reverse complement strand
GCAAACTCAGTTTCTCGATCCTCAACTGAATACCCATCTGGACTTTATTGAAGCCAGTCTGCAGGGCCAAGACTGGCTGGCGGGGGACTTTTCCGCCGCCGATATGCAGATGAGCTTTCCCTTAGAAGTCGCGAGCCATCGTATCGATTTAGCTGCCTATCCACAGATTCAGGCATTCATGCAGCGCTATCAAGAGCGTCCCGCTTATCAACGGGCGATCGCCAAAGGCAGCGCACTGGATCCCTTGACATAAATCGTTTGACGATTGATCGTTGTGAGCCCGTATCTGCTTTCAAAGTTGCGAAGCTAAGGAGATCTCTAGGGAAGAATTTACCGCTCTTAGGGTGCCATGAGCGCAGCGTAATGCACCGCATGTGGGTATTTTATTCTCAGAAATCTCCTATTCAATTGGCAGGGAGATGCCGCTACGAAGCCCAGTGATAGCAGCGGACAAATCATAGTTGTTAAGGCTGGAATGTTTGCGGCACGCAGCAGTAGTTCGATTCGACCGAAAATCCTTGAATACCCTGATAATAAAGGATTTCATCTTATTCGCAGTTAATGTGAGCCTCAAGGTTCGCTTATTCGCACTTAATCTGAGCTCAAAATCACCTTGTTTGCGAGCATGACGATTCTTGTTTGCGAGCCGCTACAGGTACTGGCTGTCAAGGGCTTTCGCGGCATAAGCTCCCTCACTGCGCTCAGTCCGCTATTCCACGACCCCTGACTTGAACCTAAACGCTTAAACAAAAGCCCCCATCCAGATAGACGAGGGCTCTCACTTACGACCTGCCTTTGAAAGGTCTAACGCGGCTGCCCCGCCACCCCTTCAAACTGCCCGTCCTCCTCCGCTTGGCCTAACAGAATAGAAGACCCTATCGCAAGGTCATTAACCACCTCACTGTTGCAAGCTGCAACCTTCTGCTCCGGTGTTAACGCCTGTGTTAGCTCCCGATAAAGTGTCGTGACATATAAACCCACCTGCTCATCACTAATGGCCTTCTCATGACCGAGATAGACACTACCCACCTTGTTTTCCTGCTGAACTGTTTTGATAGCGACATGAAGCCGCATCAAAAGCATCGCCTCCAAAAGACACCGCGCTTCCAACTGATCCTGAACCTTTGACATGATGAATTCTCCTAATCCAATTGAGCCTTCTTGAGAATGCGTCGATACTTCCTACGAGCCGCTTGATAGCGAGGATCCGTGCCACTCTTAAAAGCACTCCAAACCGCCTTGATGACCTCATCCTGATTGGCCCCACCCTGCTTGAGATTGACCACCCGCTGAAACTCATCCGGGTCAATTTCCTCGACAAACGGGTCAAAGGTGGGGGCTGGGGGTGGGTCGGTGGAGGCCCCGGCATCCAAGGGTGACGAGTCCCCATGGGGTACCCCACCCGTGTGGGTGGAGACAACCTGCCGCCCACCGGCCTCACCGCCAGACCCCACCGGTAACGATAACCGAGGCCCATTCAAACTCTGCCCCTTGCGAATCGTCGGCACCCTGGCAGGCTGATCCTCCACCATGCAAGGCCGCGCCTGAGCCTCTAACCACTCGACTAACTCCGGTGCGGCTAACTTCTTGTTCACTAACCAGCGAGCATGGTCAATGGCATAACTGCCCAAGCGAATGTAAGTCAGATTCTCCCTGACCGCCCCTTGACCCTCTAACCCTAGAATCTTCACCGAATCCGCCTGCGCCAAAAGCAAGAGACGAATGCGAAACTTCCGCGCTTCAAACAAGAGGCTAATAATCTGCTCCGTTGTCCCCTCCCCACAGTTCTTCGCGATCGCCGGTAGCTCATCAATCGCCGTCGCCAAAATCGGCTGACTGCGCATCGCTGCCTTAGTCATCTGCGACCGCGTATTCATTGCCTGATGGAGCCCTGCTAAGAACGCCGTAATCGCCGGAAAGTCTCGACCCCCGCCAATCACCTGAGTGCAATAGGCAAAGTCAGCCGGATCCGTTGGATCATCGGAAGGTTGCCAGTGAGGATGGACTGCAATGGGTTCCGCGTCCATGGCACTGTGTAACCACTCCGCCAACGTGGTTTTCCCATCTCCCGTTGCCCCCAACAAAATCAAATGGGGAAAGCGATCCGGCTCCACCACTAACCGACCCCAGTCAAATAAATCCGGTGCCCAAGGCTCAGCGGGTAATTCCAGTAATGCTCCTGCCGCCCCCGGCTTCATCGCCTCGTAATAGCGCTGCTGCCTCGATGCCGCACTGATATCGGCTGCATCGAGAGTAATCAAACTGCGCTGCACCACACTCTCCTTCATCACAAACGCGAGAGCTGCTGCCCCCAAGCCCGAGGCAATCAGCCCTGTACGAATCCAGTGATTAACCCGACTCTCCACATCAGTTTCATCCACCAGCAACGAGCCGAAGCCCAAGGCCGTGCCCAACGCGATCGCCCCCCACATGCCCACCGAGGCCCGTAGACGATAGAGGATGTGGTCAGTCAATTCAGAAGGATGCAGCGCAATAGAATCATTTCCCTGTCCTGATGTCATGGCTTTTCCCCCTCACACCAAAAAGAAGAACCGGGTGGCCACTGCTACTCCAGCATTGATGAGACAGAAGCGATAGCAACAATCCCCCCGCTGCTCCGGCACCTGGATAAAGACCATGCCCAAAGCAAAAGCCAACGGTAACGCCACTAGCCCCCAAATCAAGGCCAAGAGATAAGGAGGCGCGAGACCCGCCACCACCACCGAGAGGGGTAAGCGGACTAACGTGGCAATCCCCAAGACCCAGAGCAGGGAATCAGCCCAAATGCCCCGACTGGGAATCGCAATGGCATTCGAGAAACGCTGAAGGCTTTCCACCTTCACCTTCAAACGATTGCTGTCGAGCTGAATCTGTTGAACCGTCGGCTGACCCAAGAGCCCCGTAGTTTCAATCTGAACCGTGGGGGCATCGGTGGGTTGCGGTGATTTAGTAGCCATGGATGCACCCCCGAATCTGCTGAAGTTGAGTGCGGAGCTGTTCATTTTCAGCCCGGAGGGACTGGGCATTGCCGCCTGTGAAAGCATGGAAAGCCAGAAGCCCCAAGACTCCCCAGAGGCCACAAAGCAGCACCACCGGCAAAGACAGTGATGCCCGCCGTGATGGAGGTGAAGCTGCAACCGAAGGCAAAGGAGAAACAGGAACCGAAGCCGGAACCCCAGATGCAGCTGTCGGGAGTAACGAAGGTTGCTGAGTATTGACCCAAGCCACCACCTGGCCGCTGTGTGGATCAACCCCTGCAAAGGCGGTGGGTATCTGATTACCGTCGTGACCATCCTTCAAATAGGGCGGTGATGATGAGGGAGTCTGTTTTGGGATGTGCGTCATGATGAATAAGTCTCTGTTAGGGACAGCCCCGCAATCGGCTGTGGAAGGTAGATGGCGGGGTTAATCAGGTCGATCGAGTCGTGAACCGATGATTTCAGCGAAGGCGCTGACGACGAAGAAAGCCAGAATGAGACCGGCCAGAATGCCGAGCATGATGAAAGTTCTCCTAAATCAACAGAATGGCGAGAGCGAGAGCCAAGGCCAGCATTAAGCGGCTTCGCCCTTGGGTGGGGCAGTCTGAGGCTTTCCCACGTGAGCGACCGCATCTCCTAAGGCATTGGCCTTCATAGTGGCGATGGTGCGCTTGATGTCAGCAGCAGCGGCCACCATTTCCCTGACAGCAAACTCACTCAAGAGCGCATCCCCCCGCCGAGCCAGACGAGCGGTGTGTTGCTGAATATCAGCGGTTTCCTGCTCCGCTGCTGCCAGGTCAAACCGCCGATGTTCTACAGTGGGTAAAGCTGTTCTTCGAAGTCCTAACGAAGTGCTGGCAGGAGGAATGTAGACCGTCGTGTCGTCTCCCTCAATGAGTTCAGCTTCGAGACAGTCAGCTTCATCAGGTGGCGTGATAGGAATCTTGGGAGCCATCTCTGCAATGAGAGCGATCTCATCTTCGGAGAACCGAGTGCGGCGACCATCACAGGGGTCAGATTTTCCCAACGACTTCCTGTCACGTTTCTCAATCTTGCGTCGGTATTTATTGACTGCCTGAGCCGTGCAGCCCAGACGCTTGGCAATGTCTGCGGTTGAGTACATAGGCGTAATGTTCTGAAACAGTTCCGAAACGATTTTGAATCGTTTCTTGACACTCTTATAGCACTTAAAAGCGTCAATGAAGTATCATTTGAGCGTTATTAATGAATGATCCTTCTTTTTTGACGCGATCAAGCGTCATTGCAGTAACATTTGAGGCGTTCCTCACCATGAAAGACGTGGCGAAGAGAGTTAACGTAACCCTGCCTGATACGGTCTATGCAGATCTAGAGCGCTGGGCTGAACTTCGTGATCAGGCAATTGCAACTGTTGCCGCAATTGCCATTGAGCTAGCGCTCCGCGATGTGAAAGACAGAGGAGAACTACCTCTGGCGCTCAATCCAGGGGGCGATCGCGATGCGTAAGATGTCCTTCGGTAACAATGGCGAGTTAGTCAGCAACTACATTGATTGGGAAGCGATGTTGAGTCAGTTTCTCAACTGGTATCGTCACGAAGACCATTCGGATTGGATAGCCGAATATCGCATCAAGGTTGTGCCGAATGCCGAATACTACGGAACTTGGTATATCGAATCAGCCATTGTCAGTAACCAGCAATGCCTAACCCGTGATGAGGCTCTGCAAATCGTGTATGGCTACGAGAGTCAAGTTAATTCAGATGCACCTGACCTGGAGTCAGGTCGATTTGAGGGATATCTGAGCATGGAGCGTTGGGCTCAGTTAGGGCCATCGCCTAAGTATGTAGAGCAAGCAGGAGACAATTCCTGATGACCACCACTACATCTACTATCAGCCTCGAAGATTTCCTGGCAATGCCTGAAACTAAGCCTGCCAGTGAGTATGTTGACGGCCAGATTACTCAGAAGCCAATGCCACAAGGTAAACACAGCCGTATCCAAGGCAAGTTAGTCAACGTGGTTAATGCTGTGACTGAAGATGCCGAAATTGCTTTGGCTTTTCCTGAGCTGCGATGTGTTTTCGGAGGGTCTGAAGCCATCGTGCCCGATGTCGTAGTCTTCACATGGGCCAGAATCCCGTTTGTTGAAGCCGGTGTTGTCCCAAACAAGTTCGAGCTGGCACCCGACTGGGTGATAGAAATTGTTTCTCCCGAGCAGTCTCAAACCAAGCTGATTAAGAAGCTAGTGCATTGTTTGAAACATGGGACTGAAGTGGGTTGGCTGATAGCCCCGGAAGACTTTGCTGTGACAGTCTTTCTGCCCAATCAATTACCTGCTGTGATGCAAGGTGATGACAAACTGCCTATCCCTGCAACGATTCCCTTAGAGCTAACAGCGAATGATGTGTTCGGCTGGTTG
>JBCBSJ010000213.1:0-5379 GCA_039819245.1 Cyanobacteria bacterium J06638_20 | reverse complement strand
GTAACTCTTTTGCTCAAAGTGTTACGATAGCCGTTCCAGAGCCGCTCTATGACAGGCTCAAGCCGGTCAAACACCTGCTTAACATTTCTGCGGTTTGCCAGGAGGCACTAGATATGGCAGTTACATACGAAGAACTCAAACTCCAAATCGCTAGCGACGACAATCTTGTCGAGCGTCTGCGCACCGAAAAGCAAGTGCTACTCAACAAAGTCCATCAAGAGGGCTACGAATTGGGCATTCGTGCCGCGTCCCAGCTCTCTTACAAAGATTTCCAGCATTTTGAGCGGGTACGCCCATTGGCTGCATCGTTTGATGAAGATGTGTTGGACTATCTGTGGTCTTATCTTGATACCCGTGGCTATCCAGCAGAAGCCCGCATTCATGATGCCGACTTTGCGCATTTGCTAGAGGTTAGCGATCAGAGCCGTATTCTCTTTAGCCAAGGCTGGATCGATGGTGTCCTCTCGGTTTGGGATAACATCAAAGCTGAAGTTGAACAGGATTAGTCTCGTTAGCGTTGCTCGAATTTTCTCAACCCACGCAGGGCCGTTGGAACAACCGCTACATTTGTTCCCTTGTATCTCGGGCGATCGCCTGTTGTGCTCCACAAAACCCGCACGCCCCATGCAAGCCATGTGCCTAGTCGTCTGCCGGATTCGTCATAGAGAGAAGAAAACATCGCATCACGTTTCTACCCTTTACTAGACAATCTCATTTGATAGGCGCTACGGCTACACAAAAGACCCTGTTTTCTTAGTCTTTGTTCAACCTAACTTTGTAGGGCTTACATCGGGTAAGACTTACATATTGTGGAACTCATACGTTTGATTGATGTTGCGGGTATGTTGTGCTCATAACATCAGTAGGTTTTGTAGTGAATGTAGCCAGACTTACGCAAGATCGTGTCAGTTCTGTTTATCTGCGTTCCAGGATTCAACGGAATCCTGGAACTTTTTCCATTAGGTCTATGCTTTTTCAGAAGTGCCGTGGGACGTACCAAACCATTTATCTTTTCTTCGTGACGACAGGAAAAAACTAACATTCCAAATTAAGGAATTAAAGCGCCTCAGTACAGGACAAAATCCAAAGAATCCCTGATTTTATGTGGCGCGGGCACTGCCCGCGCCACATAAAATCAGGGGTTTTAGCAGGGGTTTAATTTTTTGTCCTGTACTGAGTTAAAGCGCTTCTAAACTTGAGAGTTGGGAGAATAATCGTCGCTTTATTTTATTTTTTAGAGGTTTTTTGAGAACCTATGTGGAGGGTGGTTTACTTGGAGGCACAGCAGCCTCGCCGCTACTTTGTTGGGAAGGAGTACGATAGCCCATGCCAGATGTTGCTTTGTCCAGTGTTTTGTCCAGATTTTGGGAACTCATCGGATGGGTATTTGCCCTGAACACAAATGCCTTTCAAGCGGTTGAAGCCCTGCCCAACGGGTTTACTTTGGCTGTGCTCATTGTGCTATTGGCGGGGTTTTCTCAGGCGATCGCCCAAGGTATCGTCCTGTTTCTGAATCAGGTCAAACCCCTGCGATTTGTTCTGAGTGTGCTGCTCAACGCTCTGCTATTCCTGTTCGGGTTTTGTTTCCTGGTGTTCAGCACCTGGCTCATTACACTGTTGCCGTGGAATGCATCGGTATCCTTTAGCGCGTTGTTCAAAGGGTTAGGAGTGAGCTATGCTCCGCTCCTGTTCAGCTTTTTGGGAGCCTTGCCCTACCTAGGAAGCCCTATTCTTGCCGTGCTGTCGATCTGGCATTTGCTAGCACTCGTCGTGGGCTTTGGGGCAATGGCCAATGTAAATATGGGGCCCGCCTTTGGTTATGTGGCTCTTGGCTGGATTATGCTTCAGGTGTTGCAAAACACCCTGGGACAACCCATCGCAAATCTGGGCAAACGGATCGCGAATACGGTAGCAGGCGTAGAACTGGCAACCAGTCGAAAAGAATTGGTCGGTATGGTGCGTGAGCGTGCCCACCAGAGCAACACCCTTTGGCAAGACGAGCTACGAGAAAAAATTACCAGTGTGCGGCAAGTTGTGCATCCCGGCACTGAGTATCCAGTCGCCGATACATCCGGTACCGTTCCTCGAGTGGCATCAGCGCAGCAGAGGGTTCCCGAGACGACAGCCCCCTACCCGGCAGCCGACACCCAAACGGTGGACTCAGCCCAGGGCAATCGACCTCGACACATGAGTCGCACAACCTTAACGACACTGCTGGCATTGGGGGGCATGGCCGTGCTAACGGTGCTTGTCCTCATTCTGTTGCTTCCTATCCAAGAATGGCTGTTTGCTGGTGAGGATGATTGGCCGCGCCTGGTGCGTTGGGTGTTTGACCTCGTTTGGATTTCTGTTGTGGCGATCGTTGTTGCAGGGCTACTGGCTCCGCTAGAAACGCTGGGCTGGTGGGCTGGTTGGTATGACGACGACATCGACACCACTGTCAACGCTGGGGAATTAGATCAATCCAATGCTTGTTTGCAAGGGGGCAACTTTTCCTCCCTTTCTCGCTACATCGTTTACCTGGATGGCATTGGCAAATCAACGTTTGAATATTTGCCCGATATCGAAGAATTTCTCGACACCCTCGCCCCTACCCTGCCCGATGACGTGGCGTTGATTCGGGGCATCATGCCCTATTCGGTGGTCAATAATCCGCTCGATGAGGATCGGCCCCTGTCGTTTTTGTGGAAAGCGGCGGACAAAGCGCGCTTCGCGAACCCTGCCGCTTTGCTAGGTTTGCTGGTCAATCTGCGTAACGTGTTGATTGTCGGTGTGTCTGCCGATCGCCGCTATGGCCCCCTCTACAACCAGGGGATCGCCCAGGTGGTCTACAACGGGCTAATGAAAAACGGCTATGAACTGGGCAGCGGTACCCCCATCACCCTGATGGGTTATAGCGGAGGTGGGCAAATGTCCTGTGCCTGTGCGCCTTATCTGAAACGGGCACTAGGTGCCCCCATCGAGGTCATTTCTTTGGGGGGCGTCATTAGCGGCAATTGCAATATTTTGCAACTGGAACATCTCTATCACTTGGTTGGCCAAAAAGATGATGTGGAACGCATCGGTCCAGTGATGTTCCCAGGACGCTGGAAAATTTTCTTTTTGTCTTACTGGAACCGTGCCAAGCAGAGAGGCAACCTTTCTATCTTTTCAATGGGGCCTGTGGGTCACCAAGTACCAGGAGGCATTCTCGATCCCGATGTGGTGCTGTCAGATGGTCGCACAGCCTTAGGGCAAACCATTGACTACATCAACCAGATCATCCAGGGAAAGCTTCTACCCAAGCCTGATTTAACCTCAGTTAAACTAAGCAATTACGAGTGTTACTGCCAAGCTCCTTTTACTCGTCCCAGTTACTATCCGCTACACCAAACACCGCCCTCCAATTGGTATCGAGCGATCGCCCCCTGGATGGGGCGGTTGATTTTGCCGGAGTATGAGCAACGCTTGCAGGTGCAGGGAGTTTTGTTCGAGGTTCATCAGGCTCCGTCTGCCTACCAGCAGCTTGTGGGCAAAACGGTAATCCTGCGGTGGAGTCGCCATCCAAGGGTGCAGCGCTGGGTGAAGGCCGTTACCAAAGATGTCCACTTCAGCACAGAAGCTGAATACAGCAGCATCTACGGCGGTATCGTACATCCCGATCGCCTCAACCATTGGAAACAGGTTGATCCCCTCGAATCTCTGGCTGGTTCCCACCCCGTTGACGACATCATCGTGATGTTGGAGGGTTCAATTGATATTGCTACAACAGCCCAAGTGCCTTATCCCTCGATCGTCAGCATTGAAGAGCAACCGATCCAGATCACTGGGCGCTACTACGGGCTCGTGCGTTTCCTCCGTCCCGATGCAGGCGATCGCTACTGGGTAGAGCATTTCAACCCAGAGACGGGGGACTTTGATGGTGGAGAGGAAGTGGTGGTTCTGCCCGCTGTGATTGCTGATCAGAATAACCTGGCTCCCTCTTCCACCCAAGATTTGGAGCGATCGCCCCTAAATGAAACAGGCTGGTATATCTATGGTGCCCTTGATAGTACTCATCAGTTTGTTATCCAAGCCCTAGTCCCACGCCGCTTATTGCAGGTACAGCCAGATCGCGTTCTGTTTGGCTCAAAGGCGGCCTACCGATACATTCGCCGGGATGCCTGGGCCGATGTTGTCGCACAAAAAGGACGAATCGCTTCGGTGCTCTGCTCCCCCAGAGATGACGATAGTTCTGCCGCCATTCAGACCGCTATTCAGGAATGGCAGGAGGGCGATCGCGCCTTGCTTCTGCATGTTTATGGCGGCATTGGCGGCAATAAACGAGAGCCTGCTGCTGCTACCCCAATTTTCTTTGGGCATTTTGCCTATGGCATGGCAACGGTCATCCGCGATCCCCTCACTCAAGAACAACGCTTTGACATCCGCTACTACCAGATTTACACCCACAATAACGATGGCATAGTGGCAGGCACGCTCCATTGGTCACGGTACATGGGCGATCGTCAGTTTGGATGGCTGGGGATACGCCCCGTCTGCGATATTCTGCTGAACCTCGACGGCCTATCCCGCTGGTATGAATTGGATGGAGAACGGCGATCGCCTATCAACAGCATGATTACTCAGCTTGTTGCGATGACGGCTCGCTACCGGATTGGCGACGGTACAGGTGGCACCTATGTTGGCCCCGCCAACAACTGTTCGCAAGACTCTAACCGAGCCGTCTTTACAGCTTTACAACAGCTAAGCACCCAGAGCACCTGGCTCACAAACTGGGTGGAGCGTTACCCTCAAGATAGCAAGACACTCCGCGACATCCTACTTCTTGGCCAGCACTTGAAGCTAGAGCTACAACCCCTAGGCAATCCGAGAACTGACTGGGAAAAGAATGAATACAACCTGGGAAGTACCCTGGAAGATAAGCCCCTACAAAATTTGATGGCTGGCATCGGGAGTTGGCGTACCATCCTTCCACGAAGAGCAAGCGATACCATCGTCAAGGTCTTCCTCGACCATGGCGCATCAGTTTGGGTATTGCGGACGAGCCAGGTTGGGGGCAGTGCCCCCGACATCGAACCGATCGCACCCATGACCTTCTAATATCGAATCCGGTTGAAAAAAACAACTATCGTTTGTGGCCGATGTATTGTAGCGGCCACAAACGATAGTTAGGCTTTACAGCTACTCACCCGGATCTGATATGGGGTTATACCAATTCTACGAAAACCAAAACCAGATCATTTTTTTGAAAGCCGCGCGCCGCGCGGCTTTCAAAAAAATGATCTGTAGTGGGTTCTTAGCGAATTGGTATAACCCCATATCAGATCCGGGTGAGTAGCTGTAAAGCCTAACTATCGTTTGTGGCCGCTACAATACATCGGCCACAAACGATAGTTGTTT
>JBCBSJ010000212.1:0-5459 GCA_039819245.1 Cyanobacteria bacterium J06638_20 | reverse complement strand
TGGGGGGTCTTCACCCCCAAAACCCTCCTTTGCCTAAGTTCCTTGCGTGGCTATCCCACCCTCGCCACCGCTTTAACCAACCAAATTCTTTTTGGGGCGCGCCGCTTCGCGGCGCCCACAAAACATATTTGGGTTCTTTAAGGCGATCGCTATGGTGCGATCGCCTCTCTAGAATCTTCTGCAATGTAGGATTTAGGCGGTACTGCCCGCCCTACGTTGCTCAAAGCTCTATGCAGATGGCTTTGTTTCATCCACCATCGACATCATGCCTTGAATAGCAGCGGGAATGCTCTTGGGATCCATGAACATGACCTTACTGCTGTCGCTACTGCCAATGGCTCCACCCATATCCAGGTAGCCCAGTGCCAGGAGAATCTGTCCAGCATCCATCGCCTGTGGGTCTTGCTTGAGCGCTTGGGTGACGATGTGAACGGCTTCGGCAGTAGCTTGTGCTTTAAGCACTTGGCTTTGGCGATCGGCCTGCGCTTTCAGCACAATCGCCTTTTGCTCGGCCTCAGCCGCCAGAATCGTGGCCTTTTGTTGGGCTTCTGCATCTAAAATCTGGGCATCGGCCTTACCTTGAGCGGAGTTAACGGCTGAATCCCGCTCCCCTTCTGAGGTCAGAATCGCTGCCCGTTTGCGGCGCTCTGCGGACATTTGCAGTTCCATCGAATCCTGCACTGCCTTGGAAGGCATGATGTCTCGCAGTTCGACGCGGGTCACTTTTACGCCCCAGGGGTCAGTGGCAATATCCAGTTCGCGCAACAGGATTTCATTGATTTGTTGCCGTGCCGTGAAGGTTTCATCCAGCTCAAACTTGCCCATCTCCGAGCGGATCTGCGTCAGCACCAGATTAACCATGGCCGATTGTAGATCTTGCACCTTATAGTACGCCTTCTCCATATCGACAATCCGCCAGTAGACAACTGCATCCACAGTGATAGAAACGTTGTCCTTGGTGATACAGGGCTGGGGGGGCACATCCAGTACTTTTTCTCGAATGGTTTCCTTGTACGCAACCCGATCCATGAATGGCATCACAAAGTTCAGACCCGGCTCCAGTTTTTTGTTGTAGCTCCCCAATCGCTCTACCAGCACTTCGTTCCCTTGATTGACGATTTTGACGGAACTGGATAGCCCTGTAATGCCCAAAGCGGCAAGAACAAGGGCAAAAAAACCTTCCATAGTTGAATTCTCCAAATGTGGCTTCTAAAGTAATGTGTGGCGATCGCACCAGAACCTGACAGGCTGGAACCTAGCAGGGCAAAGATCGAGATTACCCAATCAACATCTCCACTACCGCAGTGGCTAACCCTCAAGCTGGGGAACAGAGGAGATAATTAGGGTGGTACCGCGCCGACCAATGACAACAACCATTTGGTCAGGGGCGATCGCTTGATCGGCTTCCGAAAAGGCTTGCCAGGAGTTTCCTTCATACAACACACGCCCAGTTTGCCCTGGCAAAATTTCGGTCAGGGTACGGGCTTCACGGGCATCTTCCAGCAAGCGAGATTTCCGTTTGGGAGCAAGTCTGCGCATGGCGATCGTCAACACAATTGACAGCACCATCCAAATGGCAACCTGCAACCCAACCTGAGGAATCAATAACGACAATCCGGCAACGAGCAGGGCAGCAATTCCCAGCGCCAGTTCAACAAAGGCTGTAGGAAGCCCAACTTCCATCACGCACAAAACAGTGCCTACGATTAGCCAGATGACTGTGGGACTCATGAATATGTCTCAACCCAAAAACTCGAAAGCATGACGATAAGGGCGGTAAGTAAGGGAGAAAAACGGCTACGGCAGTTAGCATCCGTTTAAGATACAACGTCATTCCATAGCATCCGCCTCCAATCTAGTTTAGCCTTCCCAAGACCTGCTGAGAGATCAGCTTGTTTTCAGAGTTAGTGCAGCATTGCGCTCCATCTGTCTTCAGGTTCCTCCACTTCTTCAAACCCGTGGTGGTATGAGGAATTACATGAATAAACTTCACGTTCCTGCATTGCAATTTCGGATATTGCCTTGAGAATTGAAGCGTCGTGATACGTTTGGGCAGTCAGACATCACCCGCTTCGCGGGTGGTGTCTGACTGCACGATGTTGGAGGCCAATTCCAAGCAGGGCGATCGCCCGCTTCAAAGCGTTGGGCGGAGCGGTCGAGGAACCGAGCACTGACGAAGAATTCTGATTCCATGCCAAGCATTGGTAGCAGTTCCAAGAGGCTTCTTCGCATAAATCTGACAGGATTAAAAACTGTCAGCATAATAGTCAGTAATGCTATTGATGCGTACCTCCACCAACATGATTGATAAGGCTTTCGACCTGCTTTTGAAACTGACTGATGCTGAGGAGCGCCTTCTACAAAGCGAGGGTGCGATTTGGCTCAAAGATAAGCTGGGTCTGGCTCCAGATCATCCCCCCGACAACTTTGATGGAGTCTATACCTATACGCTAGTGGAATACGCGGTGGACGAGGCGACGGGTAGACGACGACCCAATGCCTTGCTGGCCTTTTTTCGCAATGATGCTATCCGCAAATTTATTCGTCGAACCTACGATCAAGATGTAGTGCCAGAGGTTCTACTGAATGATATTGCCACGCTGCTCGACGGAGCAATTGGGCAGGAACTCAACGCACAGGGCATTGATTTGAAAGCTGAAATGCAGCGTTTTGAGGCCATATTCACTGATGTGGTCAGACGGACGCGGACGCCCAAAGACGTGCGGCAGGAAAAGGAACTGACTCGGAGTTTGCAGCGACTGGAACAACAGCAGCAGCAAAACCACGAGGCGTTACAAGCGGCACTAGAAAAAGTCCATCAGTTAACAGGGAGCACTCTAGCAGCTCTACCGGGCAGCACTGAAGCTGAAACCGAAGCTTCTGCCTTGGTGCAGCAGGTCAAAGCCTGGTTCAAAGCCGTGGAATATGGCGAGGGAGACTATGCCCATAGCGGAGAAGGCTACTGTGAGTGGATGATTACCGTCCCGGCGCGGCGCGGGGAAGATCGTATTGTGGTGCGCTGTGTGGATGGAGAGGCGCAGGTTAACGATTTGGAAAGCCTGCTGGAGTCTGTGGAAGACCAAGATGCCGACGAGGGCTGGCTATGCTACGGCTCGCGTATGAGCAAGGCAGCGAAAACCAAGCTAGAGGAGCGCAAATATCGCGATCTATATTGCTACACGCTGGATGAACTCATCGACCAAAAGGCTGACTTTAGCAACTACCTGACCTGGCTGGAACAGACGGTGAAAGCGCGGGGCATTGATACTGACTATGTACAACTAGCTTGCAAAAAAGACGATGTTGACCTGGCCACCCAGCGCAAGATTGGTACCAGCCGCTATGCCGTGGAAGAGGGTGGAATTGCAGGCTACGTTGATGAGTGGCTAGAGGATGACAGCAAAGAACACCTGTCAGTGCTAGGCGAATTTGGTACGGGCAAAACCTGGTTTACGCTGCACTACGCCTGGGTCGCGTTACAAAAGTATCAGGAAGCCAAAGCCAAAAATCGCCCCCGGCCTCGACTGCCGTTGGTGATTCCGCTGCGGGACTATGCTCGGGCCCTGGATGTAGAGAATGTGATCGCGGGTTTCTTCTTTAGCCAGCACAACATCGATCTGACGGGCAAGATTTTTGATGAGCTGAATCGTCTGGGCAAGCTGTTGTTAATTTTCGATGGCTTTGACGAAATGGCGACCCGTGTGGATAAGCAGGCCATGATCAATAACTTCTGGCAGTTGGCCAGGGTGGTTAGATCGGGAGCCAAGGCTATTTTGACTTGCCGCACAGAACACTTCCCCGATGCACGGCAAGGACGCAAGCTGCTGAGTGCCCAGCTCCAGGCATCTACCCAAAACCTTACCGGAGAGCCACCCCAGTTTGAGGTGTTGGAGCTGGAGAAATTTAACCGCGATCAGATTCGCACCATGCTATTGAACAAAACCAGCGAAGCCACTGCTGAAAAGGTTCTGGATAGTGAAAAGCTAATCGAACTGGCTGAACGCCCGGTGATGGTAGATCTGATCCTCGATGCCCTACCCAAAATTGAAACGCTAGACAACCTCAGCTCATTGGATATGTCGCGGGTATACTTGTATGCTGTGACCCGTCGGCTAGAGCGCGACTGGCAAGAACAACGAACGTTTACATCTCTAGCCGACAAACTCTATTTCCTATGCGAAGTTTCATGGGAGATGCTCAAAACAGAACAGATGAGCCTGCATTTTCGCAGCTTCCCGGAGCGGTTAGAGCGGCTGTTTGGCGACAAGGTCAAAGAACAGAATGAATTGGATCATTGGCACTATGACATGATGGGTCAAGCCATGTTGGTGCGGGATGACGAAGGCAACTACCGTCCGGCTCACCGTTCGCTGTTGGAGTTTTTTGCTGCATACAAAATTGTGGCAGCACTGGGGGTACTGGCTCCAGAGTTTTTAGAAATTGCGAAACATCAGTCTCATATTGATGCCCATGCTGAGCCCCAGGCTTACCAATGGGATCAGTACTTTTTTAGGCAGTGTGAAGGTTCTGGGGAGCCTATACCCATCGCACCGCTACAAGCATTTGCAGCGGTATCGTTTGAGCAGATCGTGACCTTAATTGGCGAGAGCAAACTGGCCAAAGCGGTGTTGGATCTTGCCCACTCAATGCTAGATCCAACGACAATGCGGGAGCGCTTGCTGAGCTTCGTGCAGCAAACGCGGAATCAAACCGCTGATGAAGTTGGATACACGGGCAGTAACCTGATACAGCTTGCTCTCAGGCAAGATAATGACGTTCTGGAGCAGGCCGATTTGAGTCACACTCGGCTACCGGAGGTTGATTTTGCGAATGCCAGCCTTAGGAGACTATCGCTCAGGCAGACTCGACTCCAAACAGCAACCTTCACAAAAGTCCTTGGACTAGTTCTATCGGTAACATACAGCCCTGATGGTCGCTTACTCGCCATTGGCGATAGCAATGGCACCGTGCAGGTATGGGATGCCCGTACCTACCAAGTGCTGATGTTAGTTAAAGGCCATGAGGACTGGGTTAGGTCAGTCGCCTTCAGCGGCGATGGGCAGACCCTCGCCTCCGCCAGTGATGACAAGACCGTGCGCCTGTGGTCGGTCGCCACGCACCAACAGCTCGCCACCCTCAAAGGCCATGAGGACTTGGTTAGTTCAGTCGCCTTCAGCGGCGATGGGCAGACCCTCGCCTCCGCCAGTGCTGACAAGACCGTGCGCCTGTGGTCGGTCGCCACGCACCAACAGCTCGCCACCCTCAAAGGCCATGAGGACTCGGTTAGTTCAGTCGCCTTCAGCGGCGATGGGCAGACCCTCGCCTCCGCCAGTACAGACCAGACCGTGCGCCTGTGGTCGGTCGCCACGCACCAACAGCTCGCCACCCTCAAAGGCCATGAGTCGAGTGTTATGTCAGTCGCCTTCAGCGGCGATGGGCAGACCCTCGCCTCCGCCAGT
>JBCBSJ010000211.1:0-5519 GCA_039819245.1 Cyanobacteria bacterium J06638_20 | reverse complement strand
TTTCTGCCTTCTGCCTTCTGCCTTCTGCCTTCTGCCTTCTGCCTTTATTTCTGCCTTTCCCTCTGCCTCCCGCCTTTATTTCTGTCTTTATTTCTGCCTTCTGCCTTCTGCCTTCTGCCTTTCCCTCTGCCCTCTGCCTTCTGCCTTCTTCGGTTTTCGTTCTTCTTACAACGATCGCAACGCCCGTCGGGCCAACTTGCCATAGGTTTTCGCCGTTTCATAAGTCAGGCCCATATCCGCCGCGATCGCGTCTAACGAGTCGCCTAGCTCCCGCCGTGCCACAATCGTGGCCCACTTTTCCGCAATCGCCTGAGCGCGATCGCCCCCGGTTCGTTTGCGGTGCTCGCGGAAGATTATTGTCAGCTCGTCAATGCGCTCAGCCAGTAGCCCCTGTGTTGATGGCTGAGCGACCGGTTCCGCTTGCTTCAAATGCCAGCCAGCCAGGGTTTGCCCTAAGCCAAAGGTCGTTTTGTGCCCCGTGCCCACATAGGGGGCCAAGCGGCCTAACGTAAAAAACAGCTGCTGAAACTCAGGATGATTTGCAGCCTTGCGATCCAGGCTGTAGGCGATCGCCCCGGTAAAGCCCGTCACCGCGCCCCGTTTACCTGCCGCCACCTTCACCGACTGCATGTGGTGACGCTGAACGATGACATGTTCATCGACCCAATCTAAAAATGTGTCCTGCTCGATGGGTTGCCCGGCAAAGGTATTCCACCGTCGCAAATAACTGTGAAACACATTGCGCGGCCACGGTAACGGCAAATGGTGCCCCTTGCGTCGAAAGCTGGTCGGACTTTTGAACGTCAGGCTAAAGGTATTGCCTTCTATCGGGGTTGCGCCTAAGGCTTGATAGGTGGTGGGTGGCAGCACCACGTCAATGGACTGGACTGTTAGGGGAACATCTTTTAACCGAATTTCGGAGGGGGGTGATTTGAGCCAGGTCGTTAATCCCTGCACCATCGTTTGGGAAAACCCATTGATTTGCCAGCGATAGGTTTTGCCCCGTTCTACCTGTAAATGACGGCTGTGAGCCACGAACTGGCCATCTAACCCGGTAATGACAAAGGGCTTTTCATCCTGTTCGTCATGTAATTGAGCCGACAGCGCTGGATCAAACTGCTGGATCTGCTGCAAAAACCAGGCATGTAAGCCGATGGTGTACTGCGGATAGAGAGCATCCTCACGTTCCGCTTGCAGGCTAAATTCGAGGCCAACCAGTTCGGTTTTTTTGGGCCAGGCGAGTTTCGATTGCGGCGATCGTGCAGCCATGTCACCTTTCTCAGCAGCGATTCCTAAGGATACCTTCAATCCCCCTATAAGCGTTCAGTTCTAATCCCCCCGCAAGGGGACAGAAATAATGCACCCGCGATTACATTGCCAAGCGCATGCAGTATCAGGATGTAGGCATCCCTGAATACTGGATTGTGAATCCGGAAGAAGCCACGGTTTTAGTCCTCACCCTTGCCCAGGATGTCTACGGTGAGGGGCAAACGCTGCAAGGTTCAGACCCATTGATTTCACAACAGTTAGGGCCATTGGGGCTAACTGTTACGGAGCTGTTTGCAGCAGTGGACATGCCTGAGGATGGGAACTAACAGCCGTATCGGTGCCAATAATTGCCGTCGCACCAAGTTAGCTCAGTTTTTAGAGGGCTATGGGCGGCGGGTATAGCGTAGTGTGTTTGAGTGTTTCCTTTCTTTGGAGGCGATGCGCCGTTTGCACGCTAAAGTACAGCGGCGTATTAATCCGGAGGAGGATAACGTCCGGTTCTACTGGATTCCGTCGGGAGCAATGCAGAAGTCACTCGCGATCGGGAGCACTCCTCCGGAACCGCCCCCTCAAGCGTATTTTCTTTAGTTGCCAAGGGTGGACATTTTGATAGGGAATGAATAGACTAATGCGCAATGTGTGATGTTTGCCACGCAAGGTGTTTGTACCTGGAAAACCACATAGGTTCGTTGACCTTCGTGGATGTATCATTCCGTATGGTTTACAGCGATTTTGGCAAGGTATTTATTGCGATTCTGTCGGCTTTGTTGACACTTCTTGTCCCCTTCGTGGTTTTGTATGCTGTAAGCTAGTGTCCACAAGGCTTCCTGAGCGAAGGGGTTCACCTTCCATTTCCCCGCAAGGGGACGGAAACGCAGAAAACGACTCCTTAGACTCCACATCAAAGATGTAGAGGGTTCACCTTCCATTTCCCCGCAAGGGGACGGAAACTTTTTGGCGGGAATGTGCCCCTCAAAAATGAGTGATAGTTGGGTTCACCTTCCATTTCCCCGCAAGGGGACGGAAACACCGCTAGCACTGCACGCTAGACAGTTGCAGGTGTTCAACGACAATGGTTCACCTTCCATTTCCCCGCAAGGGGACGGAAACAATGAGGTGCGACATCGACCAGACACGACGGCCTCTAAGTCAGGTTCACCTTCCATTTCCCCGCAAGGGGACAGAAACCTTTCAAGCCATTGACGCTTGCTGCCGTCTGCTAAGTCAGGTTCACCTTCCATTTCCCCGCAAGAGGATGGAGACTTTGTCCCAAATGCATCCATCGTTGTCTATGTGAAATTCCCACCTTTAAAGGCAGTCAACCAAACTCCCAACGATCGCTATGTGATTGCAGCCAATAACCCTATTACGTTGGTGGGCAATGCAGCCGATGGAGCATACGTAGCGCTGGGTGATCGCACCGCCCGTCGATAATCTTTGTTGTTGACTCCGTTAAAGTGTAGATAGCCTATTTTGTACGCGAGGCGACGCCATGACCACCACACCCAACCGCGTTCGCTGGACAACCTCTGATCTGGAACTCTTTCCAGACGACGGCAAACGCTATGAAATTATTGACGGAGAACTCATTGTGACCCGCGCTCCCCGCTGGAGTCATCAACAGGTGACTGGCCGCATCTTTAACGCGCTGGACACTTGGTGCCAGTCTAACGGTTCTGGCGAAGCAGCCATCAACCCTGGCATCATCTTCACCGATGAAGACAACGTGATTCCTGACGTAGTTTGGGCAAGCACTGAACGGCTGGAACTCTTGCTTGATGAAGCCGAACACCTTACAGGTGCGCCCGAACTAGTGGTTGAAGTGTTATCGCCTGGCGAAAAGAATGAGCAGCGAGACAAACAACTCAAACTCAAGCTTTACTCCCAGCAAGGCGTTCAGGAATACTGGATTGTCAATAAGAATTTGCGACAGGTGCAGGTTTATCGCCGGGATGAGGCCTTACTCACCCTTGTGCTCACACTGCAAGACAGCGATTCGCTGACATCACCGCTCTTACCAGATTTTGCCTGTCCACTCATCCGCATCTTTGGGTGACGGCTACACCCTCAAAACTGAGAACTCAAGGAAAGACGTGCGGACAGCTTGGAATCCCCGCGATTTTAATCCGGGGAGGAAAAGCCAGCGAGCGACTTTAGTCGCTGTCAGGCTACACATAGTTTGTTTGACCTCCGAATAAGTTGAAGTTGCTTGAGTCCAAACTGGCCCAGTCGCTTCCAGTTGTGGTCGTAAACGCTGATTTTCTTGGCTTTGGCGGTATCGGTGAAGCCGCCCACCCATCCCGTTAGCACCTGTCTTTTGGTGGCCACTTGCACCTTGTCGCCAGCGCGATAGCCAAACGGGGTGACGGTACCGCCTTTTCGTTTGCGAATGCCGCCTTTACCAGGATTGTCAAAGTGCAATGCACGGCGAAAATAGCCCGGACGAGTGATGACGCGAAACACAGCAGGCGTCACTGTCACATCACCTAGCCAATTGCGACCAGTATCGATAGGGGCATACCGGACAAATGGCTCGGATGCTTGGGGTTAGCTTGGATTGACGGCGATTGTCAAACCGTTTCTGTCGATGTGCTCGCAAATGAAAAGGTACCTTGCGATTGATGCGTCTACCGCGTCTCACTCGACGTTGCAGCGCTCGACCCCGAACGTTTTTGATAACCTTGCCATTTTTAATGACGGCGGCACCCAGGCGCTCTTTAACCCGCTGGAAGGGTAACACCAAATGAGCTAGATACAGCGTCACCTGAGCGGATTGAACCGCAATCCCTGAATAGGATTTTCCCGGATCATTGCCGACATAAATCGGTTGCACATCCCTGCCTGAAGGCTCGCTAACAAGCTTGACATAGTAGATGCCAGCATCATTCCAGTGCCCTGTGGCCTTGCCGTTACGAAGCCAGCGACGGGCGCGTGATGGCTTGGTGGGCATGGCTGGTGAACCATCAGGGTGTTGAACGGGTACACGTAACTGCATGGGGATAACCCTCGTTACTAAAGTTGTGAGTCCCTATGCCCAACCAACCAAGCATTTCCGGCCTTGACGCCGCGCCTCTTGGTAGAAGGCTTGAAAAATCTCCGAGCTAGGGAAACACCCGGATCTACGTAACTTGGTTGGGCTCATGGGCTAGTCAGAACTTAGTGCCCTCTAACAGGGCAAGCCCCGTGTCTTTAGACCGGGGTTATCTGACAGCTTATTCATGCCTAGGCTGCAATAAGGGCATTCAACTGGCGATCGCACTGTTGGAAGACACAATTCACCACAGCAAAGAGCGTATCCAGTTCTTGGATGGTA
This sequence comes from Cyanobacteria bacterium J06638_20, assembly GCA_039819245.1. GTDB lineage: Bacteria > Cyanobacteriota > Cyanobacteriia > Elainellales > Elainellaceae > Vacuolonema. Next base: position 937 of record JBCBSJ010000211.1, on the reverse strand, counting down.
TAGAAGGTCTTGTTGAGGGTGAACTGTGAGTGATCGAGTTTGCCAAACTGCCAAAGACTCCCATTGGAGGTAATGCCATAGACCACCAAATCAGGAATATCGTTCAATCGCTGAGCGGCAATCATTTCAGCGAGACACTGTCCCCAGGCCGCATCAAAGTTGTCTTGTTTGGCTTCTACCAGGACGAAGTAGGGCTTGTCGAAGACGATTTTGCCCAGAGGCGAACGCCTCGCCAGGATATACTCGGGGAAGCCGGAAAGCTGAGCATCACAATTCAGAAACTCATGGCTCCACAGAATGAAGTTGCGTCGATATTGCTTCCAAACTTCTTTGAGGATGGGATAGACCAGATTTTCGCAGATGGCATATTCAGAGTTATCAACAACGGCCTCATCCATCATCAATTGCAAGTCTTGCCGGAAGTAGTCAGAAACGACAAACGGCACCCCTTCAATGAAGCTCGCTTCGGTGTAAACGACCTCGAACTCTTTCAGAGTCTCGCTCAGGCTTTTAAGTCCATCGAAGGACATGATTCACCTCTAGATCACCTCAAGCATAAAGACATTCTAGTCAGCCTTAGGAAAGAATGGATTCAGGTACCAGAATACTGATGACGGTGCCAGGTGGCGGCCCTGAAGGCAGAAGGCAGAAGAAGGGTGTGAGGGTGATTGGGGCGATCGCGGTTGCTCTGAGCAAGCGGCTAGGATGTTGTGAGCGGGGCGAAAATGTTGCAAAATGCTGTGTTTTGACTGGCAATAGCAGAAAATTTCAGTAATATGGCTCTAAAGCTCCCCAATCTGAGGGGGTCTGGCGAACCTTGAAAACCGCATAACTTCGTCAACCCCCTCAGATTGCTTTCCGTATAAGGGTTTGAGCCCTTTTTGCAGAGGGGTAGTTGACAGTGATTCTCAACTATTTCGACCTTGAGCTGACCCCC
>JBCBSJ010000210.1:0-5530 GCA_039819245.1 Cyanobacteria bacterium J06638_20 | reverse complement strand
AGTCGATATTGTGCGCCAGTTGGAAGCCGAAGGCAGGTTTCCGCAAGCCCGATTATGCCTTCGACTGTGGCGTGCTCTCAAGGCCGTTAACTGAATTGATTGAAGCCTCTGGTAAGCATTGGGTGAGTAGAAATTGAATGGTCTCGCTTGATGCGCTGGCAAGGGCAGTGGCAGCGCGTGGATGGGGTCGCTCAGAACTTGCGTCAAACCACCCCGAGAGCTTTCGCCCCAAAGTCGTCATCTGCTGCAACGGCCAAAAACGTGCCATTTGGGCGTTCACCAAGACCGTGCGGCTGAAAAAGTATGGCCCAAAGCGACTGGTGATTGTCCATGAAACTGCTGACCTGAGTGATGCGCCGCGCTTTCTACTAACGGATGCGCTGCATTGGGACAGTGCCCGCAGTTTTGCGACTTGGAGTTATCGCTGGCCGATTGAGACCTTTCATGAGTTTGCCAAGCAGGTCGTTGGCTTTGAGTCGGCTCAGCTACGCAAGGAGGAAGCGGTTAAACGCCACTTCTGTCTGAGTTGCGTGGCGCAGTCGTTACTCCAAGCCACCCCCGGCTCCGGGCAATCATCAGACCGGTTTGAGTGGGCTCAAACCCACGAGCCGACTATCGGTCAGCGGCTCTATACCTTAGGCCGAGAAGTTCTACAGCAACTCTTAGAGATTTTTGGCTCAGGGCCAGTCCATCGCACAGATTATGGAGGTGCTGATGCCGGCTTAACTCGGCAATCGCCGACAATAGATTTTCTCTGCTCGTAACTTACCAAGTCGTGACAGTGTGACAACAGACGGTCTCGCCACGCTGGAGATGGAAATCCTTCAGTTGCCCCCAGCCTTTGCCTGCCCGCCAGATCCAAGTATCGCGCTTCAGGTGGATCCGATAGTGCCACCCCAACTCGCGGCTGATCATCGCCATCGCCTTGAGATGGGCGAAGCCTCGGTCAGCCAGCACGATCACTTTCACGTCTGGTGGCAAGAGGTTGGCAGCTTGAGCCAGCATCTCGCGATAAAGGCTACAGTGGCACTGCGGCGCTCACACCACAGGCAACGCTCGACCGCGATACACCACTGCCAGACGCACCAGGCAATATTCCTCCCAGTACATTGAGGTGTCTAAGCTCAGATATAGACACTCCGCTTTCCAGGTCACCAGTGCTGCTTGAATCAGCGGTTTGTAGAGGTAATGGACGTTGATGCGACTATTGTGCAGCCAACGACTCACGCGCTGCTGTTTGCTTTGGGCCTGTCTCCCCCGGCAGGGCAAGTAGGGCAGCCAACGAGTGAGGTTCACTTCTCCCCGTTGGATTACAGCAACCACCATCCACAAGCATATTGTCAGATGGGCGCGATGTGCTCAGGGCACTGATTGACCCAGCCAGGGGTTCAAGGCATGGTAGAGGGGGGAGTTTTTTTCACAGCGTTTATGCTTTTGAGTGGTATCTAAGCTTAGAACGCCTGACTCCCTCTTTTTCCAACACTCTTTTTCAGTTTTTTGGGGTGGGTAGAAAAGCTATCCATCCTGATAGAGTGCGATTAAACCCATTAACGAGCACCCAAGATGGATAGCCTCACAGAAATTCTATCGGGTCTGCTGTCGATAGCAGACCATTTCACAAACCGCAACGGAGCTTTTTGCTGACCAGCCTGTGGATCGTCTGCGGTCGGGTGAATTACACCAATTTGAACCGCTACAGCTCACTGTGCGAGCGAACCTACCGGCGTCACTTTAATCACGGCTTGGCGCTAGAGGCGGTGAATCAACGGTTGATTGAGCGCAGCGGCTTGGAAACGGGACAACAGATCGCGGTGGTGGATTGTACGTTTGTGGAGAAAAGCGGCACCCATACACCTGGGTTGGACTGGGTTCTACAACGGTAAGAGCGGGCAAGTGGAGAAGGGGCTGGAATGGTCGGTTGTCGGGGTGGTGGATCTGTAGCAGCACACCAGCTACAGCCTCTCGGCGCATCAGACCCCAGCTGGCGTGAACCCGCTCCGTGGAGATAAGCTTCTGAGTGGCTGACGCCGGAGTTAGGGGAGTGAAGTCTAGTCCGAAGTCCGATGAAGTAGGAAACGCTTTCTAGAGCGCGTACTAGATCTCAGTCGTGAGCAAAAAAGCGCGTTCGCGCCGGAGCGCCGGCCTTTTTTTGGAGGAGGGGGAGGCGATCAGCGGGATAGCGAACCCTTGCACTGGGGTGTCGCCGGGGATTGATCTGAAGCTGTCAGAACAGTCACAGCGATCGCCCTCGATGGCGCTGAGGTTAAATAGCTTGGCACAAAGCAACTCACGCGAGCGATCGCCCGATGATTTTTCAGCCGAACGGGGCGATCGCTATGCTCTCGTGACTGTTTTAAGCTGCTTATCATTACCGATCTTGAGACATTTCTTGTCTTTAATTGATAAGCTCTTCAAAAGAGTATTAAGCGATAATGATTTCGGCGCCGAAAGTTGAAAACACTGATATATAAGGCTTTTGCATGTTTCATCTTGTTTCTCGTCGACAATAAAGATAGGGTTTTGCTTATCATTTGAAGATAACGATCGCTGTCTTTGATAAGTGATTCAAAAGTATTATGAGGCGATTGATCTTTATGTAGAAGTCTGTAACCCTTGCTGTAATACCCTTTTAGGGTGTATGCTATTCTGTTGAGGTTTGGCGATCGCTTATTGCTCCCCAGATTTTGAAGGGGCAAGGATAAGATATTTATATGGTTATGTATTTCTTATTGAAGATCTCGCTTGCTATAATTAACTTTTTGGTTAACCAAAAAGTTAATTATAGCAAGCGAGATCTTCAATAAGAAATACATAACCATATAAATATCTTATCCTTGCCCCTTCAAAATCTGGGGAGCAATAAGCGATCGCCAAACCTCAACAGAATAGCATACACCCTAAAAGGGTATTACAGCAAGGGTTACAGACTTCTACATAAAGATCAATCGCCTCATAATACTTTTGAATCACTTATCAAAGACAGCGATCGTTATCTTCAAATGATAAGCAAAACCCTATCTTTATTGTCGACGAGAAACAAGATGAAACATGCAAAAGCCTTATATATCAGTGTTTTCAACTTTCGGCGCCGAAATCATTATCGCTTAATACTCTTTTGAAGAGCTTATCAATTAAAGACAAGAAATGTCTCAAGATCGGTAATGATAAGCAGCTTAAAACAGTCACGAGAGCATAGCGATCGCCCCGTTCGGCTGAAAAATCATCGGGCGATCGCTCGCGTGAGTTGCTTTGTGCCAAGCTATTTAACCTCAGCGCCATCGAGGGCGATCGCTGTGACTGTTCTGACAGCTTCAGATCAATCCCCGGCGACACCCCAGTGCAAGGGTTCGCTATCCCGCTGATCGCCTCCCCCTCCTCCAAAAAAAGGCCGGCGCTCCGGCGCGAACGCGCTTTTTTGCTCACGACTGAGATCTAGTACGCGCTCTAGAAAGCGTTTCCTACTTCATCGGACTTCGGACTAGACTTCACTCCCCTAACTCCGGCGTCAGCCACTCAGAAGCTTATCTCCACGGAGCGGGTTCACGCCAGCTGGGGTCTGATGCGCCGAGAGGCTGTAGCTGGTGTGCTGCTACAGATCCACCACCCCGACAACCGACCATTCCAGCCCCTTCTCCACTTGCCCGCTCTTACCGTTGTAGAACCCAGTCCAACCCAGGTGTATGGGTGCCGCTTTTCTCCACAAACGTACAATCCACCACCGCGATCTGTTGTCCCGTTTCCAAGCCGCTGCGCTCAATCAACCGTTGATTCACCGCCTCTAGCGCCAAGCCGTGATTAAAGTGACGCCGGTAGGTTCGCTCGCACAGTGAGCTGTAGCGGTTCAAATTGGTGTAATTCACCCGACCGCAGACGATCCACAGGCTGGTCAGCAAAAAGCTCCGTTGCGGTTTGTGAAATGGTCTGCTATCGACAGCAGACCCGATAGAATTTCTGTGAGGCTATCCATCTTGGGTGCTCGTTAATGGGTTTAATCGCACTCTATCAGGATGGATAGCTTTTCTACCCACCCCAAAAAACTGAAAAAGAGTGTTGGAAAAAGAGGGAGTCAGGCGTTCTAAGCTTAGATACCACTCAAAAGCATAAACGCTGTGAAAAAAACTCCCCCCTCTACCATGCCTTGAACCCCTGGCTGGGTCAATCAGTGCCCTGAGCACATCGCGCCCATCTGACAATATGCTTGTGGATGGTGGTTGCTGTAATCCAACGGGGAGAAGTGAACCTCACTCGTTGGCTGCCCTACTTGCCCTGCCGGGGGAGACAGGCCCAAAGCAAACAGCAGCGCGTGAGTCGTTGGCTGCACAATAGTCGCATCAACGTCCATTACCTCTACAAACCGCTGATTCAAGCAGCACTGGTGACCTGGAAAGCGGAGTGTCTATATCTGAGCTTAGACACCTCAATGTACTGGGAGGAATATTGCCTGGTGCGTCTGGCAGTGGTGTATCGCGGTCGAGCGTTGCCTGTGGTGTGAGCGCCGCAGTGCCACTGTAGCCTTTATCGCGAGATGCTGGCTCAAGCTGCCAACCTCTTGCCACCAGACGTGAAAGTGATCGTGCTGGCTGACCGAGGCTTCGCCCATCTCAAGGCGATGGCGATGATCAGCCGCGAGTTGGGGTGGCACTATCGGATCCACCTGAAGCGCGATACTTGGATCTGGCGGGCAGGCAAAGGCTGGGGGCAACTGAAGGATTTCCATCTCCAGCGTGGCGAGACCGTCTGTTGTCACACTGTCACGACTTGGTAAGTTACGAGCAGAGAAAATCTATTGTCGGCGATTGCCGAGTTAAGCCGGCATCAGCACCTCCATAATCTGTGCGATGGACTGGCCCTGAGCCAAAAATCTCTAAGAGTTGCTGTAGAACTTCTCGGCCTAAGGTATAGAGCCGCTGACCGATAGTCGGCTCGTGGGTTTGAGCCCACTCAAACCGGTCTGATGATTGCCCGGAGCCGGGGGTGGCTTGGAGTAACGACTGCGCCACGCAACTCAGACAGAAGTGGCGTTTAACCGCTTCCTCCTTGCGTAGCTGAGCCGACTCAAAGCCAACGACCTGCTTGGCAAACTCATGAAAGGTCTCAATCGGCCAGCGATAACTCCAAGTCGCAAAACTGCGGGCACTGTCCCAATGCAGCGCATCCGTTAGTAGAAAGCGCGGCGCATCACTCAGGTCAGCAGTTTCATGGACAATCACCAGTCGCTTTGGGCCATACTTTTTCAGCCGCACGGTCTTGGTGAACGCCCAAATGGCACGTTTTTGGCCGTTGCAGCAGATGACGACTTTGGGGCGAAAGCTCTCGGGGTGGTTTGACGCAAGTTCTGAGCGACCCCATCCACGCGCTGCCACTGCCCTTGCCAGCGCATCAAGCGAGACCATTCAATTTCTACTCACCCAATGCTTACCAGAGGCTTCAATCAATTCAGTTAACGGCCTTGAGAGCACGCCACAGTCGAAGGCATAATCGGGCTTGCGGAAACCTGCCTTCGGCTTCCAACTGGCGCACAATATCGACT
>JBCBSJ010000209.1:0-5633 GCA_039819245.1 Cyanobacteria bacterium J06638_20 | reverse complement strand
AGTGGGTTCTTAGCGAATTAGTATAAGGCGCAACTAACGGGGTGGGAAGGTTGTTCCTTTGGGGTCGCGATTGATGCAACCCTCCTTCTGCGTGTGGCGACAAACCCGCTGGTAGAGGTCATCTCGGGTTCCCGGTGCGCCGACAGAATATTCGACGCGATCGCCCAACATGCCGCCCGACACAATTTTGACACCACAGACCGGACATTCTTGCTTCACAGGTTCAGACATAACACAACGCCTCCCAATTCAACAGCTTAAGAATTGACTGGAGGGGGCTAAACCCTTTCTGTGTCGTTGTTTCTGGCAAAAACCAACGCACTCAACATCGACCCTGTTGTATTCTCCGGCCAAATTCTTGTTCTCAAGATAGCAAAGGGTAGTCTCATCCCTTGAGAGGCGTTCGAATGCTGAGGCGTTTTCTTGCAAAGGATAACCCGCTGGCTTCGACTTCGCTCAGCCAGCTAGGTGTCTGGTGTCCTGAGCGCAGTCGAAGGACACAGGCTTAAAGGGTACGATCTTTTTCGGAATTCTCCTTACTGGTCTTTGTCACACATATCTTTGAGCAAATTCAAAAAGGTAAAGCTTGCGGGGGTGAGGAGTGCGTCCTTTAAAGTAGCGACCTGGATCGTTCGGAATAAGGGAACCGGAAGGCTAAAGACTCGAACACCTTGGGGGGTTGGCTCGGCGGCGAGTCGGGGACTGATGGTTGCGCCGAGTCCCTTGGCGACCATGCTAATGATGGTGGCATCGGAGCGAACATGGTATTTCGGCGCGAGGGTAATGCCATGTCTGGCGCAATGGTAGTGAACGGCGCTATCGCATAGGTCACCTTCGGGTGCCATGACAAGGGGATGGGTGATCAAATCTTCCCAGGTGATGGGCTCTTGCTGGGGTTGAGAGTCGGGGGGAAACAGCACAACGAAATCATCTTGCACCAAATCCCAGGTTTCTAAATCATCGTGGGTCTTCATGTAGCTTTCGGCCACATCGTAGATGATGGCTAAATCGACCCGCCCCTGGCGTAAATCCTCCTCTACATTCGGGCAATCATCATGTTCTGAGATGCGAACGGCGATCGCCGGGTAGCGCCGACAAAATTCGGCAATCACATCTGGCAACAGGTGAGAGGCCGCGCTGCGAAAGGACGAAATCCGCACATAGCCACCTTCCAGCCCTTTAGCGAGATTGGCCTGCTTCACCACATCATCGAGCAAGTAGGTGATCCGGCGGGCGCGATCGACAATCTGTTCGCCGACGGGGGTGAGGGTCGCTCCATGCCGCCCGCGCAACAGCAGGACAACGCCGAGTTCCTCTTCTAAGGCTGCGATCGCATAACTGACAGCCGATTGAGATAGCTGCATTTGGAGCGCCGCTTCGCTGAAACTGCCGGAATCGGCGATCGCCAGCAAGGCATACAAATACGACATCTTGGGATGGTTCTTAGGATAATTTGCACCCTGCAACCCCATGGACAAATCCTCAGTGGTTTTGAGGGGCCATTTGCAACGCTTCGAACCCTGGCTGTAGTTGTGCTGTGGCTACACCACCAGCGAGTTCGTCTGGAGCCCCGCAAAGTTGATATAAGTCTTAATTGTCTCAAATTGAAGCAAAAAATCGACGGCTTTTTCCATCAAATGCATTGATAAATGCGATTGAATCAACTGTTTGTTCCAAAGAGTTCGTACTTCTACTGTGATCCGTAATGATTTTCCATCAGCGTGCATCACATGATTTCTATTACCCCAAACAACTATCGTAAGGGGACGCTCCTACTACTATCGACGACCATCATCTGGGGAACGTCCTTTCCAATTCTGAAAGACACCATCAGTACCATTCCTCCGTCAATGTTGGTTGCCATCCGATTTGGGATTGCAGCGATCGCCCTCTCGCCCTGGCTGCGCAACATCAACCGCCGCCTACTGCGAGATGGTGCGCTCCTCGGAGCCATCCTGTTCCTGGAATCAACCTGCGGGCTGCTGGGCCTCGCAACCGTTTCGGCCAATCGAGCGGCGTTCATTGTGAGTCTCAATGTCATTCTCGTCCCGCTGTTGGGCTTTCTCATCGGACAGCGGTTGCGGAGACAGATTGTCATCGCTGCGGGATTAGCTATTTGTGGAATCGGCATCCTGTCCTGGGAAGGCGGCGGCATTGGGGTTGGTGAACTTCTGACGCTGGTCTCAGCCATGGGCATTGCGATCTATATCCTGTTGCTAGAAGCGATCGCCCCCCGCCATTCCACCTTGGCGCTCACCGCTGTTCAAGCCTGGGTGATGTTCCTCATCGGAATTCTGTGGGTGCTGCCAACTGTGGGTCTACAGGATTTTGCGGTGGGCGATCGCTTACCAGCCCTGCTTTACCTCGGGCTCGTTGTCACCATTGCTCCCATTTGGCTTCAAGCCGTAGGCCAGCGTTGGGTTCCGGCGAACGAAGCTGCACTGCTCTACACCATGGAGCCTGTGTTTGCGTCCCTTTTCTCGTTTTGGTTTCTGAACGAGAGCTTGGGCATCCGTGGGGTAATCGGAGCAGGCTTAATCTTGACGGCAACCGTGATCAGCCAATATCGGCGGAGTTCCACGACTTCGACGCAGGAAATGACTCGCAAAGAAGCGACTTTAGTTGCAGAGGCGCGTTTCCGTGAAAAGGTGGGGGCAAACCGCTAATGCTGTGTCAGTTTTAATTTTGAGGGGAAATTCCGTAGGAATTTCCCCTCAAAATTAGTTTTGACAGACTATTAGGTTGTTGGCTTGGGATAGGAGGATAGCTCATCGACCCGAATTTCAAACAAATCCACCATTTCAGGCGTGGCATAAATTCGGAGCTTGGCGTCCTTAGAGAAGGTGGCCATGATGTTTCCCAGGGGAACAACGTAATTTAGCACCTTCCAATTGGTTGGGCGATCGGGGCACACGATGACCAATGTCACTACATTCGCCGTGGTGGTGACCGACCAATCGCAGGGTGCAAGCACTTCTTGTAGGGCTGCATCGCACTGCTGCTGAAAGCGCTCGGTCAAGGATTGGTCCAACCTGCGGCGCAACTGATGATCCACCAGATCGAGTTCCTGGGGAGGCAAATCATCGGAGGGGAGGGGAGGTCTTACCATAGCGGGCAACTCCTTTGCTTATCGGATCAGGGTGTTGAATCGGGTCGCGTCGTTTGTCCAAGGGCGATCGCATACAAAATCGGCTGGTCTGTCTCCAGAAACCCTTGCACCTCATCGTCGTAGAATGCGCCAATGCCGCTGCAACCCAGACCCAGGGCGGTAGCGGCAAGATAGATACGGTGGCCGACCAACCCGGCTTGCTGGAGAACCACGCGATAGTTTTGCCCGTTGGAGGTGATGAAAAAGACAACCGCACAGTCCCGGGCGATCGCCTGGTTAATGCACAGGTGCCCCGTCTGGGTGTGGAATCCTCCCGCTTTTAGATAGCGAAAAGTTCCATCATCGGCCATCCGATACAGTCCCGATGGTTGGCCATCAATCCGATGCACAACGGCGTAAATCTCCAGGGTTTTGCTCGCACCCGGCATGGGTTGATGCAGGGCGTTACAGACTGCCAAAAAGCTCTCCTGGCTGATCGCCGTGGGATAAAATCGCCGCGCTGATCGCCGCTGCTGAATGGCCTGTTGCCATTGCTCAGGTTCCGCTGGGAACGTCGGCTGCTGTAATAAGTGCGGCTGAATGGGCGTCGCCGCATCCGAGTTGAACCAGGAACCGAGGGTCGCTTGGTAGCCCGCTTCGATGAAGCGATTGGGTTCAAAGTAGTCGGTGCCCGATACGTTGGGGATGGGCGATCGCAGCCGTCGCACGGGTTTCTTGGTCGTCCGCGTTTTGACCTCTCCAACTACCATTGCGGCTGTGAAGAACTCCTTGGTTTCAAACCCAACGTCTTCGTTGAGCGCCGACCAATCCACATCAAACAACAGTTGATAGTCGTAGCCCGAGGCATAGGCGGAGGCTTCGATCGCCCCTAAGTGATGACCGCTGTCCAAGAAGCAGTAACGCAGACTGCGATTCTTGTACTTCCAGCTCGACCGAAAATAAACACAACTGACGAGCAAGATGCAGCCTTTCACCAGGCGCGTATCACTGCCCGCATCGGTGAAATAGGCCTCAATCCCATCGTCAATCAATTCGTAGATCAGGGTCAGGGTGTTCGTTTCAGGTTCTAGATGGTAGATGCCATCGAGCATTCCGCTAACGCCCCGCATTTGCACGTATAGCTCTGTCGGGTACAGCGCTCCCGCTGATGGTTGGACGCGGAGCAGATGGGTGCTGTCGCGATAGTGCTTTTGATAGGTGATGGCGCTAGTGAGCCTGAGAAACTGATGAATCGGATGGGTGGGCTCTAGGGGAAAGCGTCGAAAAAAGTGGGGATAGGTTTTGAAGGCATGCGGTTGCGTACTGGCATCAACATAGTTTGGGTCGAGTTGCACCGACACCACAGAATGCTTGGTCGCTTCGTGATATTTGGAATCAGTTGCCGTTGCCAACACCATGCTTCAAAATCCTGATAATGTCGAAGTTCGCAGCAAAATCAATCGCTCGAAAGTCATCTAGATTCGTCAGCTGGGCATCCGCACCCGCTGCCAACAGCGCTTTCACCATCTCCGCCTTGCCTGCCGAAGCTGCATACATCAAGACCGTCGCGCCGTTGTCATTCTGATTATCCAGGTCAATGCCTGCGCGAATGAGCTGCTCCATCAAGTCTTTGCGATCGCGAAAACAAGCAAACCAAAGCGCATTATTGCCATCATTATTTCTAACGTTCAACGCCGCCCCCGCCTGGATGAGTGCTTGCACGACCTCTGCCTCTTCCATCCGGGTGGCTTGCATCAAAGCGGTATCGCCATTTTGCCCCCGTTGTTCTAGGTTGTCGGGGTCAAATCCCTCAGCTAGCAACCATTGGTGTAGAGCGGGGGTGATGCGATCGCGCGTCGTCGAGTAAGTCATGGCGATGGGATGAGATGCCGAAGATCTCATGGCAAGGGGAGCAGGTGCTGTAGGAAGTGGCTACAGCTCTCTGCATTCTATGGGAGGCGACCGGTCAAGGGGCGATCGCTATTAAACCAGTACTCAAATGCTAAAACCCTTGTCACGCATAGGTTTCAAAATCCAAACAGGGCATGGCTTGAGTATTGCTGGATGAGCAGTGTTCTGCAATTCCATCAGACCTCTGTCAATGCCAGTAATTGGGATTGCTCAAAATATAAGTTTGAAGTTTAAGGCTGACTATCAACGCGTGACACACTAGATGGCTCATCCTCTATAGCTCCAAGGAGCTTTAACGCTGTGCGCTGTGCATCGGTGAGCCCCAACGCTCCAGTAATGTCTAGCCCAGCACACAGACGGTGGTCAAGCACAGCGATGCAGTGCCCCGTTGCCACCGACCACAGGCGCACGGTCTTGTCATAACTGGCGGAGGCGAGGGTCTGCCCATCGCCGCTGAAGGCGACTGACCTAACCCAGTCCTCATGGCCTTTGAGGGTGGTGAGTTCTTGGTGCGTGGCGACCGACCACAGGCGCACGGTCTGGTCTTCACTGGCGGAGGCGAGGGTCTGCCCATCGCCGCTGAAGGCGACTGAACTAACCCAGTTCTTATAGCCTTTGAGGGTGGCGAGCTGTT
>JBCBSJ010000208.1:0-5662 GCA_039819245.1 Cyanobacteria bacterium J06638_20 | reverse complement strand
GGGGCCAAGGGAGATAGGTAACCCTAGACTCCCTTACCTCCCCCCTCACTCAATCCTTTAACCCTCAGACCTTTGACCAATCACTTACCTCCCCCCTCCAAAGGAGAAAATCATGACTGAGAACACCAATCCCCAAGTGCCAGAAAATGCTGGTCAACCCGGCAAAATCCAAGATCACTTCGAGCTGTTTCAAACCGATACTTATCAGGATCTGTTTGCTTACAAGCGCCAATTTGAAGGCGCACATGATCCTGAACTCGTGACTCAAACCGCTGAATGGACTAAAACCTGGGAATATCGCGAAAAGAACTTTGAACGGGAAGCACTAACGATTAATCCCGCAAAAGCGTGCCAACCCCTCGGTTCCCTCTTTGTAGCAGCTGGCTTCGAAGACACTTTGCCCTACAGCCACGGTTCTCAAGGATGTGTGGCGTATTTCCGGACTCACCTCACTAGAAACTACAAAGAGCCCTTCCAAGCTGTTTCTTCCTCTATGACTGAGGATGCAGCGGTATTTGGTGGCCTCAACAACCTGAAGCAGGGTTTGCAGAACTCCTACGAACTCTACAAGCCCAAGATGATTGCCCTCTGCACCACCTGCATGGCTGAGGTCATCGGAGACGATATTGGCGCATATATCACAACGGCGAAGAACGAAGAGATGATTCCTGCGGATCTTCCCGTTCCAGCAGCCCACACGCCTAGCTTTGTTGGTTCCCACATCACGGGCTACGACAACATGCTGGTGAGCATTCTCAAGACGCTAACAAAAGACAAGAAGGCTGAAACCACCAACGGCAAGTTCAACTTCAACCTAGGTTTCGACCCCTATGTCGGCAACATCCGTGAGATGAAGCGCATCTTGGGTTTGTTTGGCATCGACTACACCATCCTGTCTGACAACTCTGACACCTTTGATTCTCCCAACACAGGCGAATTCAAGATGTATAACGGGTTGACCACATTGGAAGAGGCAGGTGACTCCATCAATGCAGAAGGAACGTTCTTCTTCCAGAAGTACACTACGCCTAAGACCCAAGAGCTAATGACCAAGGAGTGGGGTCAGAAAACCTACAACTTCCGTCCCTTCGGCATTAAGGGGACCGATGAATTCTTGATGGCATTGTCAGCGATTACGGGTAAGGCTATTCCGCAAGAACTGCAGGATGAGCGGGGTCGTGCGGTAGACGCAATGACGGATTCCCAAGCCTGGATTCACGGTAAGCGCGTTGCCCTCTACGGCGACCCAGACCATGTCTTTGGCATCACTCAGTTCTTACTCGAAATGGGTGCTGAGCCAGTCCATATCGTTGTCACCAACAGCAATCCCGACTTCGAAGCCGAACTGCGCGAAGTGCTGACCAACAGCCCCTACGGCCAAGAGGCCACCATCTGGGGCAAGAAGGATCTGTGGCACCTACGCTCATTGATGTTCACAGAGCCCGTCGACCTGCTGATCGGCAACTCCTACGGCAAGTACCTGTGGCGTGACACCAAGACGCCTCTGGTGCGGATCGGCTACCCGATCTTCGATCGCCACCACATGCACCGCTATTCCACGTTGGGCTATCAAGGTGCGATCAACCAGTTCAACTGGATCGTCAATACGATTCTCGACGAACTCGATCGCCAGACCATCATCCCAGCGAAGACCGACATCTCCTTCGACTTGATTCGCTAAGTTCACTGGGGGCGCACCCCAGTGCGCCCCTCCTCTGTTCTTCCCACGCTGCTCAAACCTTTTCACACACTCCTTCCCTGCACGCTTCTTACGGAGACTCCAACATGCGCCTCTGTTAAGAAATCGAACTCGACTCCCCCCCCACATATGACATGGGTCAACGGGTAAAAGTCCGCAAGCTGATCCGCAATGACGGCACATTTCCTGGTAAAGATATCGGGTTCCATCTCGCCAAGAAGGGCGACATCGGCTACATCGTCGGCATCGGCACCTACCTACAACGCTCCTACGTTTACTCGGTGCATTTCTTGGAATCCAACTATGTCGTTGGTTGTCTCGGCAAAGAACTGGAGCTGGCCGAAGACCACAAGCCACTCGTTGAACAGATCGAGTGGTAAGGCTGGCAAACCTCTCAACCGCATTCGTTTGATATCGTCCCCACTGCTTCGATGAGTTAAAAGGTTCCAATGGCTCTTCTATCGACCGCATCCCACGCCCATCCCCACCTCCACCCGATTACCGCAGCATCAGGTCAGCGGTCGGGGGGTGGCCTCCTCAAGCCGCTACGCAAATGGATTGACCAAATCACTGTGTGCGATCGCCGTTTTGCCCACCTGATCTGCCGCGTCATTCCCTGTTGCTGCCCCTTCGAGCGTGACGTTTCTCTATTTGGGCACACCTTCCACATTCCTGCTCTGTGCAAGCTAAATCCGGTCTACGACGAACTGGTGGGTTTGCGATTTCGCGCCCTGTCGTATCTGGCCGATGAGTGTGGCGAAGACATCAATCGGTACATCTGCTAGTTCAGATACCTACTAGCTCATAAATCTGCAAAGTCGAGCCATTACCCTCCTTATCTTTATCCTTACTCTTCTGATATGCCCTCACCTAAGCCAGGGCATTTTCGTTCATTCCCCCCAAACCACCTGCAATCCCTCAACTCTCATACCCGCTTAGTTTCCCTAACCCCAGCTCTCCGATCTCCAACCCCTCATTTTCCCAAGTGCCATGACCACCAAAGCCAAAATGAGTGACCTCCTGACCCAACCGGGTTGCGAGCATAACCATGCAAAAACGGGCAAGGGACATAACAAAGCCTGTCAGCAGCAAGCCAAGCCAGGAGCCGCCCAGGGTGGCTGTGCCTTCGATGGAGCCAGCATTACCCTTGTGCCTATCACCGATGCAGCGCATCTGGTGCATGGCCCGATCGCCTGTGCGGGCAACTCTTGGGGTGGGCGAGGCAGCTTCTCCTCCGATTCAACCCTCTACAAAATGGGTTTCACCACAGACCTGAGTGAAAACGAAATCATTTTCGGAGGCGAGAAGAAGCTCTACAAAGCGATTCAGGCTGTGCAAGAGCGCTATGCGCCAGCGGCGGTGTTTGTCTATTCCACCTGCGTCACGGCTCTGATTGGCGATGACCTAGATGCGGTGTGCAAAGCAGCTTCAGATAAGGCTGGCATTCCCGTCATTCCCGTGAATTCCCCCGGCTTTGTGGGCAGCAAAAACCTGGGCAACCGCCTCGCCGGAGAATCATTGCTGGATAGCGTCATTGGTACCGCAGAACCGGACTACACCACGCCCTACGACATCAACATCATTGGCGAATACAACATCGCGGGGGAGCTGTGGTGCGTGCTGCCGATATTTGAGCGGTTGGGCATTCGGGTACTGTCCAAAATGACCGGGGATGCCCGCTACGAGGAAGTGACCTATGCCCATCGCGCCAAGCTGAATGTACTCATTTGCTCAAAAGCGCTGATCAACCTGGCCGACAAGATGCAGCAGCGCTATGGCATCCCCTACATCGAAGAGTCATTCTACGGTGTGGCGGATATGAACAATTGTCTGCGCCATATTGCCGAGAAACTGGGCGACCCGGCGTTACAGGAACGGGTGGAGGCACTAATTGCCGAAGAACAGGAACAGCTAACGCGGCGCTTGGCGCCCTATCGTGAGCGGCTCCAGGGTAAGCGCGTCGTTATCTACACCGGAGGCGTTAAGAGCTGGTCGGTGATTTCGGCAGCACAAGACCTGGGCATGCGAGTGATGGCCACCAGCACCCGCAAGAGCACCAAAGACGATAAAGCCCGCATCAAGGAATTGCTGGGCAAAGACGGCGTCATGATGGAAAAAGGCGGCGCGGTTGAACTGCTCAAGGTCATCCGCAAAACCAACTCTGACCTACTCATTGCTGGAGGCCGCAGCCAGTACACTGCCCTCAAAGCCCGTGTGCCCTTCGTCCACATCAACCAGGAACGCCACAATCCCTATTCCGGCTACCACGGCCTGATCGAGTTTGCCAAAGAGATCGACAAGAGCTTGCACAACCCAGTGTGGGAAGAAGTGCGGCGTGTAGCTCCCTGGGACGATAGCACCGACGAGGAAAGTGTAACCGGTGCCGATCGCTCGGAGTCATCGCCCGACGCAGCATCGGACACCGCTGAGAATAACCCTTCAACGACAACGTTGTCCCCTGAAACCGCCACTACTAAAGTGATTGCAAAACGGAAGGCGGTCACCGTCAACCCCCTGAAACAGAGTGCGCCGTTGGGAGCGGCGATCGCGTTTCTGGGGGTGCGGGGAGCCATTCCTCTATTCCACGGTTCCCAGGGTTGCACGGCCTTTGCCAAAGTCCTACTCGTCGGCCATTTCCAGGAATCGATTCCGCTGGCCACCACCGCCATGAGCGAAGTGAGCACGGTTCTGGGGGGCGACGACAATGTAAACTCGGGCATCACCACCGTGATTGAAAAGTCGAAGCCAGAGATGATCGGCCTTTTCACCACGGCACTCACCGAAACCCGTGGCGACGACATGGAGGGAATTCTGCGCCAGTTCCGCAAGAAGCATCCTGAGATCGAACAGCCAATTGTTTTCGCCTCGACGCCCGACTATAAGGGCAGCATGGAAGATGGCTATGCGGCAGCGGTGGCCAGTATGGTGCGCAGCCTGCCCGAAGCCGGTGAAGTGAATCCTCGGCAAGTGACGTTGCTGGTCAGCTCAGCCTATGGCCCCGGCGATGTAGAAGAGCTGAAGGAAATTGTCGAAGCCTTTGGGCTGGAAGCGATCGCCGTTCCCGATCTATCTACCTCCCTGGATGGACATTTGGAAGATATGGAATATGCTGCCACCGCCACGGGTGGGGTATCGGTGCCCCAACTGCGTTCCATTGGGCAATCGGCCTTCACCTTCGCCCTGGGTGGCAGCATGAGCAAGGCCGCCGCCATCCTCACCGAGCGCTTTGGCACCCCCGCCGAAACCTTCCCGCAGTTGACGGGAGTAGAGGGGTGCGATCGCTTCTTCGACGCCCTCTCGCGGCTGAGCAACAAGCCCGTTCCTGCCAAGTATCTGCGGCAGCGGCGACGGGTACAGGATGCGTTGCTCGACAGTCACTTCTTCTTTGGAGGCAAACGGGTGGCGATCGCCCTGGAGCCGGATCAGCTCTACTCCCTGGCTTGGTGGTTCCATTCCACAGGTGTCGCGGTACAAGCGGCGGTGACGCCGACCAAGTCTCCCTTACTGAAGCAGCTGCCCCTAGAGCAAGTCTATATCGGCGACCTGGAGGATCTCGAAGATCTGGCGAAGGGAGCTGACCTGTTGGTCGCTAACTCCAAAGCCAGACCCACGGCGAAACGTCTCAACCTGCCCCTGTACCAGCATGGCTTCCCCATCCTCGATCGCCTGGGCAATGGGCAACGCTGCACCGTCGGCTATCGCGGCACCCTCAACCTGATATTTGAACTGGGCAACCTGTTCCTCGAAATGGATCAGACCCGCAGCCACGAGCTGGTGCATCAGTGGCGACGCGGCGAAACGGGCGAGTAATCCCTTTTCCTCCAACCTCGTATCAAGGAGCGTTTTTATGAAAATAGCGTTTGCAACCAGCGACTCAACCCATGTCAATGCCCACTTTGGCTGGGCTCCCAAACTCGATGTGTACGATGCCACCCCCGATGGCTACACCTTTCTCGAGACCCG
>JBCBSJ010000207.1:0-5701 GCA_039819245.1 Cyanobacteria bacterium J06638_20 | reverse complement strand
CCAGATTATTTTTTGAAAGCCGCGCAGTGCGCGGCTTTCAAAAAATAATCTGGTTTTGGTTTTCGTAGAATTGGTATAAGCTTGTACCCTTCGACTGTGCTCAGGGCACACGTAACGGGGCGCTGGCTGAGCGCGGTCGAAGCCAGCGGGTATATTCTTTTCGAGAAACCACCTAAGAACCAATGATTGATTACTACCTGAGCGCATAGCGCTATCAAGTTCCTAAGAAGGGCGACGGTGAACCAGCGTAGCGCTGGCCTGATCCGTCGGCATGACGATAATCTCGTTGAGATTCACATGGGGTGGGCGGGTGGCGCAGAAAAGCACCACCTCGGCGATGTCGTGGCCTGTGAGGGGAGTGAGGCCTTGGTAGACGGTCTTGGCGCGATCGCGATCGCCCCGAAAGCGGACATCACTAAACTCCGTTTCCACTAACCCCGGATCAACGGTGCTAACCCGAACTGGTGTGCCTACTAGATCGAGCTTGAGTCCTTCGGTGAGAGCGCGGACGGCGGCTTTGGTGGCGCAATACACATTGCCGTTGGGATAGGTTTGGTGTCCAGCAATGGAACCGATGTTAATCACATGCCCCTGTTGTTGTGCCACCATGCCCGGTAGCACCGTGCGTGTGACGTAGAGCAAGCCTTTCACGTTGGTATCGATCATCTCTTCCCAGTCTTGGATGCTGCCCTCTTGCAGCTTGTTGAGGCCTCGACTCAATCCAGCATTGTTAACCAGCACTGCAATGTTCTGCCAGTTGTCTGGGAGCGTGCCCAGGGCCGTTTCGACCTGGGTGCGATCGCACACATCCATCTCCAGACAAAGCACTTCGGTCTGATAGGATTTTTGCAACTCGGTAGCAAGAGCATCAAGGCGATCGCGCCGTCGTGCGGCCAAGATCAACCGCGCTTTGGCCTCAGCAAATACCTCTGCACAGGCTTTTCCAATGCCGCTACTGGCTCCGGTGATGAAAACAATCTGATTCTGCATGAAAGGAATGACGCATTTCGACAACCATCCTTGAGTCTATAGCGTCACGCCTTCAGATTGAGACAGATCGCGTTTTGAATACCGCGTAGTATCAAAAAAAGGCGTTGCTGAAAAGCCTCATCCAAAAAAATATGGATTGGACTTAAGTGGGCAACACGACGCCATTTTCTTGAAATCTGAACGACCGATGATGCAATATACTGAAGTCTTATGTCTGTGAATTTGGTCTATCCAGTGACACGGGGGTGTGGCGGAATGGTAGACGCTGCGGACTTAAAATCCGTTGACTGTTAAAGGTCGTGAGGGTTCAAGTCCCTCCACCCCCATTAAGATTCCAACCAACATTCCTGGCCGGTGATACTCGACGACTTTCAACCGCTGACGGCGATCGCCCCGACGCCGTTTGCCCTGAAAACGCTACAACCGATGTGGCAAGCCTATCCCATTACGCTCTGGACGCCAGAGTCGCTACGAAGTCAGGTGCAAGCTGCAGCCGCAGAGGTACAAGGATACCAGGGCTCGCTCAAGGAGCAGCTGCCCGCATGGTGGAAGTCGCGGGCACTGGTCTTTTGCTTGGCTACGGGCGCTGTGGTTCGCTTGATTGCGCCCCTCCTCCAGGACAAGCGCCAGGATCCGGCGGTGGTGGTGGTGGATGGCACAGGGCAGTTTGTGATTAGCCTGTGCGGCGGCCATCAGGGAGGGGCGGATCGATTGACAGAGGCGATCGCCGCATTGCTCCACGCCACGCCCGTGCTCACGGGGAGTGCCAATGCCCTCCAGCTTCCTGCTATCGATACCCTGGGAGATCCCTTTGGCTGGCGGCGGGGCGAGGGAGATTGGACGGCTGTGAGTGGAGCAATGGCACAGGGTAAGTCCGTTAGTGTGGTGCAAACTGCTGGCTCGACCCTCTGGCAAGCTCATCTTCCTGAAGAGCATCCGTTCCGTTTTACCGCAGAGGATGTGGGTGCCGAAGATGCCCCGAACGCTGAGCTGCGCATTGAGGCAAAGGTGCAACAGTCAGTGCAGCAGTCATTGACAGTTCCGACGGTGCGTTGGCATCCACGGGTGCTGTGGATCGGAGTGGGCTGCGAGCGAGGTACTCCCCAGGCTGTGATCGCGGCGGCGATCGAGCAAGCGTTAGCTGTGGGACATTTGGCAACCGAGGCGATCGCAGGCATCGCCACCATCGATCGCAAAGCTGATGAGGTGGGGATTTTAGCGTTTTGCGATGCCCATCGGTTGCCCTTGCAATGCTTTCCGGCAGAGGCGTTGCGATTGGTTGACGTCCCCAACCCGTCTGAGGTGGTGGCGGCAGAAGTGGAGACCCCCAGCGTGGCTGAGGCTGCTGCTCTTTTAGCCAGCGATCGCCAGAGCCTTCTGGTTCCCAAGCAAATCGTTCGGATAGAGGGACAACCCGGAGCTGTGACGGTCGCCATTGCCCAGGCGGAGCAGGAAACGATTGGACGCGTGGGAGAAATTTGGCTCGTGGGGATGGGGCCAGGGCAGCTGGATCAGATGACCCCAGCAGCCAAGGGGGCGATCGCCCAAGCGGATGCCGTCATCGGTTATGCCCTCTACATTGACCTGATTCGTCCCTGTTTGCGTCCGGGCCAAGTCGTGGAAGCGCTGCCCATTACCCAGGAACGGCAGCGGGCCGCGCGGGCGATCGCCCTGGCGCAGTGGGGGTTACGAGTTGCCGTTGTTTCCTCTGGAGACTGTGGAATCTACGGCATGGCTGGGTTGGTGTTCGAGCAGTTACGTGAGAGTGGCTGGGAAGGTGAGGTTCCAGCGGTGCAAGTGTTCCCTGGAATCACTGCTCTACAAGCGGCAGCAGCGCGGGTAGGTGCGCCCTTGATGCACGACTTTTGTGCCATTAGCCTCAGTGATTTGCTGACTCCCTGGGCGCAAATTGAAACCCGCTTGACTGCTGCAGCGCAGGCAGATTTTGTGACTGCCCTCTACAATCCGCGATCGCGTAATCGAGTGGAGCAGTTGGCGATCGCCCAAACCATTTTCCTGCGATACCGCGACCCCAAGACACCCGTGGCGATCGTCCAGTCTGCCTACCGCCCCAGCGAAACCATAACGCGCACCACCCTAGACGCGTTGTTGGAGCATTCTGTCGATATGTTGTCCCTGGTACTCATTGGTAATCGCACGACCCGCTTCCACCACCAGTGGATGATTACACCACGGGGCTACTTTGGTGGTTGAATGCCGAAACGATCCGGATTCAGCCTCTGATTTGTGAAAACGACAATAACTCGAAGCCAACGGTTCAACGTTAAACCACAGAGACTTTCGTTTGTTGGTTCGTTGCTATACCCAGATGTAGCAGTTCGGCCAAATTGCTGATGGGCTGAGCTCCATTACGTGATGGTTTCAGGCAGGTTTCATCTACCCACATGTGACTCACATTGTTGGGATTAATTTTCACTCATGCCAAAGAATCCGTCTTCGATTTCTGCAAAGACTAAATTTGCAACACGCTTGCTTATTGTTACGCAGTTTTTCCCTCCAGACTTTGCGGCAACTGGGCAATTAATCGATGAACTTTCCCAGCAGTTAGGGAAATTGGGATTGGAGGTCAGCATTTTTACCGGGCAACCGGGGTACGCCTTTCAACGGGACTCGGCTCCATCCTTGGAACGACGTAAAACAGTTTCTGTGCGGCGATCGCGGGTATCGCGTTGGTGGTCCCATCGCATTCGTGGCAAAGCCCTAAACAGCTTGATGTTTTGCCTCCGAGCCACCCTGCATTTGCTACGCCATGCCCACCAACATCATATGTTGGTGTTGACAACGGCTCCTCCCTATCTGCAAATCTTGGGCTACATCGTCAATCGGCTAACGGGCGTTCCCTACGTTTGCTTGATTTATGACCTGTACCCCGATATCGCAACGGCTTTGCGGGTTGTTCCGTTCCACCACCCCATTGTGCGTCTATGGCATGGGCTGAATCGACGGGTTTGGCGGCGGGCGCAGCATATCATTGTCCTCAGTTCTACGATGAAGCAACGGGTGATGGAACATTGCCCTGAGGTGGGCGATCGCATCTCCGTCATCCATAACTGGGCCGACCCTTCGTGGATTGTGCCGCTACCGAAGGCGAAAAATCCCTTTGTGCGTAGTGAACATCTGGCGCATTCCAGCATTCGACCCCTCACGGATTGCTTTACCGTGCTCTACTCGGGAAACCTGGGGCGCTGCCATGATGTGGAAACCCTGATTGCCGCGGCGGCGCACCTCCGGGATCAACCCGTGCAATTCATCTTTATTGGCGGCGGAGCACAGCAGCCCTGGTGTCAGCAAGAAGCACAGCAACTGGGATTGATCAACTGTCACTTTTTGCCTTATCAAGATCGACAAAATTTGCCCTATTCCCTGACCGCTTGTGATTTGTCTTTGGTCAGTGTAAAGAAGGGGATGGAGGGATTGGTGGCTCCCAGCAAGCTCTACAGTGGTCTGGCAGCGGCTCGTCCGCTGGCGATAGTTTGCGATGCCGATTCCTATCTAGCGGAATTATTGGCTGCTGCCCGTTGTGGAAAAACCTTTCGCCAGGGCGACAGTGCTGGACTCGCAGCCTTTATCCAGTACCTCATGCAGCATCCCGAAGAAGCAAAGGCGATGGGAGAAGCCGGCCGGCAATATCTCCAGAGCCATTTCACCCCATACCACATTGCCCGACAGTATGTCGAGGTTCTGTGTTTTGGTGAAACTGTGGATGTGGCCCTGGCACCGGATGTGTCGGCGGTGCGATCGCCCCGCTGGGAAGAATGGGAGCGCCGCTATCAGAAACGGGAGCGCTAGCCTCGCTCAAAGCTTAGGAGCACGAATAAATTAAAACCAGGATTTTATTTTGGAAAGCGCGGCTCAGCCGCGCTTTCCAAAATAGGTTTTGGATTTTATTTAATTCAAGATCCTTAACGTTGGGTGGTTTCGTACACCCAAAACCGTTGGAAGGCACCAACCGTTTCTACCTCATAGGTGGGCAATAGGTTGGTTGGGAAGAAAGCCCGTACATCCTCCGGCAACAGTTCTGCTGGTTGAAGTTGGGTTGTGTAAAGGCTGAGAACAACCAAATTGCGGTGCTGGGTATTCTCGGAAATGATTTCAGCGATGCGTGGTTGGCTCTCGTCCACGAGCTCCAAGCAGCTCTCTTCCAACTCACTCCCTAACAAACTGGGTAGGTCATCGCAAAAGGTATCTTTCAGATAGTTGATGAGCTGGTCGGTTGCATAGGCGTTGTAGCGATCTTGCTTGGGGTTGGTAACGGCCATCGCGATCGCCACCCCGCCCAACACGAGCACCAGTCCCAACGTGCCAAACTTCAAAACTTTCATCATGTGGCAGCGCGCTCTCCTGCGATCGTGCTCCTAAACTGCCTCCAGAATATCAGTAGACTATCGGCCTGTGGGCCTTGCATCGGCAGGCTTGGCTGCTGACTGTAGATAGTGTGAACGCGGTTCAGCCAATGTTATAATGGCGAGACAATGGCGAGCGTAGCCAAGGGGTTAAGGCAGCGGATTGTGGTTCCGCCATTCGGGGGTTCGAATCCCCTCGTTCGCCCTTCAGCATTACTCAAGTGTTTATCGCACAGGCTCAGACGAGTTCCTTATCGGACGATCTGAGTTTTTGCTGTGAACGAAGGAACCACAGAGGCATAGAGAACACAGAGAAACTCCTTTGTGTCCTCTGTGCCTCTGTGGTG
>JBCBSJ010000206.1:0-5770 GCA_039819245.1 Cyanobacteria bacterium J06638_20 | reverse complement strand
TCTAGTTTGGGTGCGCCTCAATGAATTAGCTCACCAGATGGGGCAAACAATTTACCAACTCAAGCACGGCCTACTCGACCACTATCTCTGTCAGCAACTCAAGCACCCTTCACTCAGGATGGTCGCTGCGTAAGTCCTATTCCTATTACCTGAAATTGATCAATACGTTTCCACCCCGCCCGATTGGCAGCGAGGAAGAATTGGTTGCAACCCAAGCTCGAATCAACAACCTGTTGGATAGCAAACCCCTGAGCCAGGATGACCGAGACTATCTCAAGATTCTGGGGATGTTGGTGTATGAATATGAAGAAAGCCACGAACCCATACCAATCTTGAGGGGAGCCGAGCTTCTGAACGCACTTCTTGAAGAGGCGAACCTACAATCCGAGCAAATTGCATCCTTGTTTGGTAGTGAAGCCAACTTGGCTGCCATCTTGCAGAAGCAACAGGATTTGACTATCAAACAGATCCATACCTTGGCGCAGTTCTTCCACATCAAGCCAGAACTATTTTTATCTCAGCCCACCCCAAATGGCCTAGGGGAAGACGAATGAACCTTGTGTCTCAAGGAATTGCCGCATTCACAAGTTCTGTCGTAGCGTCATGACGGATGGATTAGATTCTGTGTTCGATCGCCTCCAGACCTCCAAATTCCGGCGGACGTTTCACCTGCGGGAAAAGGAGCGGGCTTACTTGCAGGATAAGGGGATGGAAATCGTGCTGAGTCATGCGCAGGATTTTGTGCGCAGCCGCCTCGCCGACGCCAACCCCAAAAACGATGGTCGACAAACTCCCTGGGGTAATCATCCTGTGTTTGTTGCCCAGCATGCCACCGCCACCTGCTGCCGGGGGTGCTTGGAAAAATGGCACGGTATTCCCAAAGGCAAGCCCTTGAGCGATGCTGAGCAAGCCTATATTGTTTCCGTCATCGAGCGCTGGCTCCAAGATGCCAAGTAGACGCTCTCAGGTTTTGGGCTGGTGTCAATGCCACGGCTGCGGTTAGTCCATTTCCAGTGGATGATAGTCCATCGCATTATTGTCTGAATGGCAGTCCCAATCGATATCCGAGACGCCATCGAAGGCGGTGCGGAGGGCGACTTCCCACTCACTACGGACGGTTCTGAGGAAGCGATCGCCCAACTGCAACTGCAACTGATACTTCACCGCAAGACTGTTGGCACGATACATCACCAGGTTAATGGGCGGCCCCACCGAGATATTGGACTTCATTGTGGAGTCAATGGAGAGCAGGGCACATTTCGCCGCGCTATCCACAGGGGTGTCGTAGTCCAAAATGCGATCGAGGATGGGTTTTCCATACTTGGTTTCGCCGATTTGCAAAAACGGCGTTTCCTCCGTCGCCTGAATGAAATTGCCCTGGCTGTAAATTAGGTAAAGCTCTGGGTCGCCGCCAATCACTTGCCCGCCCAGGAGCAGGTTGCAGGAATAATCGATTTTGTCCCGCTCCAGCCAGGGGCGCTCCTGCTCTTGCACATCGCGCACCCGCTCGCCGACATAGCAGGCAATGTCGTACAGCGAAGGGATGGTGTGCAGACTCTCGCTCTCTGGCGATCGCAAATCCCGTTCCAGTGCCGTCAAGATCGCTTGGGTAATGGATAGGTTGCCAGAGGTGCAGAGCAACACCACCCGTTGCCCAGGGATGGAAAAGTTGAACAGCTTTCGGTAGGTGGAAATGTAGTCGACCCCCGCATTGGTACGGGAGTCAGCCCCAATGACTAAGCCACTCCGGGTGATGATGCCGAGGCAATAGGTCATGGGTCATTCCCCAACAAACAACTAGGTTACTCATCAAATCTTACGGGAGGATGAGGGGTTGGGAATTTTGGATTTTAGATTTTGGATTTTGGATTTTGGATTTTGGGCAGCTGTTTGAGGCTGCAACGGTGAGAGTGGGCGAGATATGCAGTCGAGCGATTTTGCTGGCTTTAGCTTAGGGTATCTGACAGGTAGCCAGCGGTGGCTTCGACCAGGGCGATCGCATCCTCGTACACCATGCGCGTGGGGCCGAGCATACCGATGCTGCCTGCTGATAATTCGCCGCAGTGGTAGAGCGTGGAGATGAGGGTGCAGCTTTTCATCGGTTCCAGCGGATTTTCGGAGCCGATGCGGACGGTGATGCGGCGATCGCGGCTCAGTTCATCCCCATCAAAAATGAGCGCACAGAGCTGGTCTTGCTCCGCTTCGAGGAGCTGCACAATGGGTTGTACCTGCTCCACTTCGCCAAACTCAGGATGACGGCGCAGCACCTCGGCCACCCCCGTCACAAACATCTGAGAGGCCAGGGAATCGCGGGTACGGGTATTGAGATCTGCCAGGGCATTCCGTAGCAGGTCGGCATAGCGATCGAACTGTCGTCCTAAATCGCTCCAGTCCAAGTCGGCAATTTCGACGAGCGATCGCCCTTTTAGGTGATGGTTCAAAAAGTTGGAGAGGATTTGCAACTCCTGCTCCATCAACTGCTCGTTGATATCAGAGTCTTCAGCAGTTGGCAAATCTACCAAAATTGATTGAGTGGCGTAAGAGTCGAGCACTACCACCATCATCAGTCGCCCTGGATCCACAGGGACGAGTTGCAAATGCCTTAGGGACACCGTCACCGTCTGAGGCATGGTTACCAGGGCGATGTAGCCGCTCAGGGTCGAGAGAATTTGGGTTGCGCCGCGCAGAATGGCTTCCAGGCTGTAGCTCTCTGGGTCTAGCTTCTGCGCCAGCATCGTATCCATCTGCCGCGCCCGTTCTTCCGATGGCGTCACTAGATGATCGACATAAACGCGGTAGCCAGTATCCGATGGCACACGCCCTGACGAGGTGTGGGGTTGGAATAATAGCCCAGACTTTTCAAGAAAGCCCATGACGTTGCGAATCGTAGCAGGGCTGACGCGAGGTCTCAGATCCTCTACAAGGGCTTCAGAGCCTACCGGACGAGCCGTGGCGATGTAATGCCGAACGGTTGCACCCAGGATATTTTGCTGGCGGGTATTCAGAGAAACCGGATCGGTCATCGTTCTTTTCTTAAGAAGGGTTAGTTAAGCGAGTGGTCATTAAATGTAGCAATTAAAACAGGATAAATACGTAGGAAACGGGTAAATCGCACGCGCTGATCGTAATTTATCGATCTGCGGTTTGTCCATGAGTAGCGCTCAATACAGGGTTGCAGAATCCTAGGATACTTTTTAGAGAGCAGGGGCGCGATATAGGATCCGTCTCCTTCAGAAATTAATATCGAGGAACGGAGCCATCGACCGTCACAGAGTATGCATCAATGCCCCCGGTGATATTGCGAACATTCTCAAACCCCTGACCCGCCAACCACTGGCACATCTGCGCCGATCGCATGCCATGATGGCAAATCACCCAGGTTTCAACCTCTGAATCGAGGGTCTTGTGAATTTGTTCGGCCCAATCAGCAAAGCGACTGAGGGGCAGGTTAATGAAATGGGGAAGTTGGGCGATCGCCAACTCTTCCGGTTCGCGCACATCCACTAACTGTACCGTCGTTGGATCCTCGACTAGTCGTTGCGCCAACTCATCTACGCTAATGTACTGCAACTGTGCATCCATATCCGCTCTCCCGTTCGCTTAGACTTACAGCTTATTTCTTAGGGGTTTCCTAGGGGCTTTTAGGCCACCGGAAGCAACCTGTTTGACCCATCAGCGATCGCCTCTGCCATGCTAACCAGGTTCCATCAATCTACAGCCACCCCTATTGCCCAAATTTCTGACGCGCCTGCTCGACCACTTCCACGGTGATTTCATCCAACTCCTCGTCGCGGGCAATCCGTTCGATTTGGGTACGGGCTTGCGATCGCACAAAAAAAGGAATGTTATTAAATTTCTCCTTGGCCTCTGGTGTCCAGGGCAAAGATTCAAAGGCATTCGAGTTCATCATTATCTTCTCCAGGAGCATCCAAGACCCTACGCGGCCTAATGTAGGCTTGCGGGGGTGACGCAGCACATTGCCTCAGGGACTGGGATACATAGACGAAAAAGAGGTTCCCTTAACGAGAACCTCTTTCCATTCAAATCTCAAACCACGTTGGTCTCAACCAAAGATTAGTCGAGATCTGGCATAGCCAGTACGGGTTCGGTCTCACGGTCGATGCCCTTCTCAAATCCAGCAGCGGCAGCCCGTGCACGACCCGCGTGCCACAGGTGACCAACCAGGAAGAAGAAGCCCAGAACGAAGTGAGACGTTGCCAACCAAGCGCGAGGCGATACATAGTTCACCGAGTTGATTTCGGTTGCAACACCACCCACAGAGTTCAAGGAACCCAGAGGCGCATGAGTCATGTACTCAGCCGCACGACGTGCTTGCCAAGGCTGAATGTCATTCTTGACCTTATCCAGATCCAGACCGTTGGGGCCACGTAGAGGCTCCAGCCAGGGGCCTTGGAAATCCCAGAAACGCATGGTTTCACCACCGAAGATGATTTCACCAGTAGGAGAACGCATTAGGTACTTACCCAGACCCGTCGGGCCTTGTGCAGAACCAACGTTTGCACCCAAGCGTTGGTCACGCACCAAGAAGGTGAGAGCCTGTGCCTGAGAGGCTTCAGGACCCGTAGGACCATAGAACTCGCTGGGGTATGCGGTGTTGTTGTACCACACCATAACGGAGGCAATGAGACCCATCAGAGACAGAGCACCCAGGCTGTAGGAGAGATAGGCTTCTCCAGACCAGATGAACGTACGACGAACCCAACCAAAGGGCTTCGTCAAGATGTGCCATACACCCCCTGCGATGCAGATGAAGCCAACCCAGATGTGACCACCGATGATGTCTTCCATGCTGTTGACGCTGATGATCCAGCCTTCGCCACCAAAGGGAGCCTTCAGTAGGTAGCCGAAGATCACCACGGGGTTAAGGGTGGGGTTCGTAATGACACGAACGTCACCACCGCCCGGTGCCCAGGTGTCATAAACACCGCCAAAGAACATAGCTTTGAAGACGAGCAGGAAAGCACCCACACCCAGAAGAATCAGGTGGTAACCAATGATATTGGTCATTTGGTCTTTGTCTTTCCAGTCGTAGCCAAAGAAGCTGGAATACTCTTCCAGGGTGTCAGGCCCACGAACAGCATGATAGATACCGCCCAAGCCCAAAACGGCGGAAGAAATGATGTGCAATACACCAACGACAAAGAACGGGAAGGTATTGATAACCTCACCACCAGCACCAACGCCCCAGCCGAGCGTTGCGATGTGAGGGAGAAGAATAAAGCCCTGTTCGTACATAGGCTTTTCAGGAATGAAGTGCGCAACTTCAAACAAAGTCATCGCACCAGCCCAGAACACAATCAGTCCAGCGTGAGCAACGTGAGCACCCAACAGCTTACCGGAGAGATTGATCAGACGAGCATTACCCGCCCACCAGGCAAAACCTGACGATTGGAGGTCGCGATTTCCTGCGACCATGGAGTTACTAGAGAGCGTTACCACGTGGCAGTACCTCTTCGGGGAATTCAAAGTTTTCGTGAGGCTGATCCTGAGGTGCCATCCAGGCCCGGATGCCCTCATTCAGCAGGATGTTCTTCGTGTAGAACGTCTCAAATTCAGGGTCTTCAGCCGCTCGGATCTCCTGCGAGACGAAGTCATACGCCCGCAGATTGAGCGCCAGTCCCACGATTCCGATAGAGCTCATCCACAAACCCGTTACCGGCACAAACAACATGAAAAAGTGCAACCAACGCTTGTTGGAAAACGCAATCCCAAAAATCTGCGACCAGAAACGATTCGCCGTCACCATCGA
>JBCBSJ010000205.1:0-5825 GCA_039819245.1 Cyanobacteria bacterium J06638_20 | reverse complement strand
TCGCTCCCAAAGGATTTCAACCATTATCTCGAATCAGCTCTAAGTCTGCACCCACTGTACTCATACCAATTCTACGCAAACCAAAACCAGATCATTTTTTGAAAGCCGCGCACTGCGCGGCTTTCAAAAAATGATCCGTAGCAGGTTCTTAGCGAATTGATATCACTCCCGATCATGGGCTGGATGCTACAATCCATCGGCTAACCCCAGGGGATTGATACAGTCGTCCCAAAAGAACCTATGCGTTGCCCTCAGCCCGCAGCGCTCACCAGCCTTTAACCCCCGAGCTGCGACAGCATCGCCATTGCCTCGTCGTAGGCTACCCGATACACATACTCGCCGCCATCACAGGTGGCCAATCGCAACGCCTCCTGCGCTAACTGCCGTGCCTCATCCAGATTGCCCGCTGTCTGGGCTAACTCGGCCAAAAATAGGCGAATATCAGCCCCTTGGAGGACATAGCCACTGCGAGCCGCAATGGCACGGGCTTCCTCCGCGAGGCGCAGCGCCTCAGCAAGATTGCCCTGGTCGCGGCGGAGGCGGGCGAGGTCGAGCAGGATATTGGCTTCAATATCAACCAAGTTGATGGCGCGGCAGCGGCGGAGGGCTTCGCTGAGGTGGTGGTCGCTCTGCGAGAGATCGGGGGTGAAGCGGTGGGCGGCACCGAGGAGCCAGTGGGCATCGATGTAGTCTCGTTCGTGGGGATATAGAGTACGGGCAGTTTCATCGGCGAGGGCGATCGCACGCTGGGCGACAGCGAGGGCGGTGGCGGCAAGTTCAGTTCGCTTTGAATTGGTGGTTCGGGGCGATCGAGTCCGCAACAAGGCGCTCATAGCCCGATAGGCCCAGATAAGACCTTGAGCTTGAATATTTTCATTTTTCTCATCCAATTCCAGCGCCCGATTCAACGCTTCTGCCGCTGCTCCCCAGTCTCCCCGGTAAGCCAGCAGTCGCCCCAATTCCTTATGTCCTATCGCCTCATAGAACTCGTCCTCAATCTCCTGGCAGAGGGCGATCGCACGACGCAGGTTGGCTTCGGCGGCTTGTAGGGCACCGATGGGAAGTTGTGCTGATTGAGCCAGGTTTTCTAGGCCGATCGCCACATTTTTCTTCATTCCCTGCTTTTCTCGAATGGCGATTTGCTGCTCAAACAGGGGCACAGCCTGTGCGGGCTGACCGCTAAGGCCATAGCTATTGGCCAGCCCGTTCAGCGTCCAAGCCTGGTCAGCCTCAGACTTGAGTTGGGGAGGCTGGGTGCCGCCATGGGGAAAGAGCGCGCGCAGGAGTTCGATGTATTGTTGGTAGGCTCCGAGTTGGTAGTAAACAGTGTCACCAAGGCGATCCTTCAATAATGTAAACGCCTGGTCATACTGCCCCGCCCGCACCATGTGGTGATATAGCTCAATCACCGGGGCCAGGTCATCCACCGTCGTCACCCGCTCCACCTCAGGCACCGCCGCAAAGTAGTCCCGCAGTTGGCCATGGGTGCTGCGGCGTTCTGCTGTGCCCATGCGGTCATAGGCATAGCGCCGCACAATCGGGTGCAAGTCAAAGCGCCTGCTCTCTCGCTGTACCAGTCCCCGCTCGATCAAATCCTGTAAATCTGCCTCCAAATCCTGCACCTCACTCAAAGCCCCCCTTAGCAAGGGGGGTTGGGGGGATCGGTTCGGCAACAAACGCTCTTCCGACTCTAACTCAAGTTCCAATTCCGATTGCGCCAAAGCCTCCAACACCTCAAATGCCACCGGACTGCGAAAGCAGGCGATCCGACTCAACAGTTGCCGCCCTTCCAGGCTCAAACTGTCATAGGACTGCTCCAACACATGGTGCTGCCGCTGCACCAGACTCCCGGTCAAATCCTGACGGTGTGCTGCCTGAATATCTCCCGGATTGCGCAAGTCCTTCAGTACCAACCCCGCCAACAGCCGCAAACTCAACGGGTGAAACCCGTAATCCCGACAAGCCTGCTCGATCTCCCCTCGATTGCCCGGTATCCCCTGCACCCGAAAGAACGCCACCGCATCCACCGTATCCATCTGCGTCAGCTCCTCTTCCCGACAGCCCATCAGCAACGCGCCCCCCGTCACCTCTACCGGACGGGGTCGCAGCCGCGTAGACATCAGCACCTTGCCCTTCAGATTCGGCAAACTCGCCAAATTCCGCAAAAACTGCTCCCCATAGGGATTCACACAATCGCGCCCTGCATCCGCGATTTCCCGCTCCCCATCTTCCTGATAGGCCGCCCCCAGGTTGCCATAGGCTCGCAGCTCCCGCTCAAACCCATCCAGCACCAGCAAGATTCGATGTTGCCGCAGATACTCCAACAACCGCACCACCCGTTCCGATGGCGGCAAGTCCTGCGGATCCCCTCCACTCAGGTAAGCCAGCGTTGCAGAGACAAAATTATCAAACCCTGCTTTCTCTTCATAGAAGCTCCACCACACCACCGCTGGCCAATCCTGCTCTGCCACATCGTGGAGCAACCAATGCCAGGTCAGGGCACTCTTGCCAAAGCCTCCTAATGCCCGAAGTATCAGTAAGGGCTGGGTCGTATCCTGGAGCCAATCACTCAGCATTTGCCGCTCGGCGACGCGCCCCGTAAAATGTGGCGGCATTCCATAGGGATGAGCCAAGAGCCACTGCTGCGGAACATATGCCTTGGGTCTTTCTGCTTCTGGTCTGCGCCCCAACGCCGTCAGCAGTTGCGTCCAAGCAAAAATCGGATCATCTGGTTCTGCAAAATCTAAATAGGTGTAAATGTTAAGCCGTTTCGGTAAGTCGCACGGCTCTTTCAACAACGGCAACAACCGCAACTCCCGATTCGTTGGGTCAAAGGTTTGCAGCAACAGCGTTTCAAATTCCGTCCACTGACTCTCCAAATAGGCGGGCGTGAGAATCAATAGCGTCCGCGCACTCGCTTCTATCGATCGCTCAATTTCCGTTACCGTTGGTGCCCCGGGTCGGAAGTCACGAAAATCAATACAAACCTTCAAGCCCGCATTTTGCAGTCGCGTTAGCAGTTCCCCTCGCACCCAAGCCTTATCGGCGGTGCTGTAGGAGATGAACAGGTCATATTCGTAGGTGTCGGGTGCGTCGGTATCGGTTGGGCAGTTGCTCATGGATGACCGGGGGATTGGCGCGAAATTCCTTTCGTCCTATTCTATTCGCTGGATTGGGGGTGGGTCAGGATGATGGGATCCCCCCTAGCCCCCCTTGATAAGGGGGGAATTGGAGCCAATACACACCGCAGCAAGGGGGCTGGGCCAAACACCATACCCAATTTAATAAAGTCCACTAAAGGGACTACCGGGAAAAGGCTTGTATTTTTTTGAGCGGTTGAGCGGAACCCATTTCAATGGGTTTGCTTTCATTAGCTCGCCATTCATTCGCGGGTGGATAATGGCTAGCGGCCAGAATTGGAAAGAATCATGCCAACTTCTGAACAAGGGATAGCTTTTTAAGGCGGATTTAGGAGGAGCGCAACTCCTGTGCCAACCGCGCCAAATTCACCGCAAACTCCTCGTCATCGGTCATATCCAGCCAGAGGCGCGATCGCAAGCTCAGCCGGGGTTGACAGTCCTCTCGCATCACCATCAACAACCGTCGCGCCCCCGCTTCTAGCCCCAAATGCTCCGCAATCAAATTCTCAAACTCGGTAAAGTTGCTCTGCAAATACTGGGGTGACAACACCGCCAACGTATAGCGACTGGTCACCACCGCCCGCTCCATCTCCTTGATCAGTACCGCCCCCAAGCGAAAATCGCGATAATCCACACAGACCCGCAACCCCAACGCTTCCAACTGCGGCACCAACTGCTTGCGTACCCAGCCCCTATCCGGTTCCCGCTGCCGATAGCTGACAAACACATCGTATTCAAACCCATCCGGTAAGACGGTCGGAGACGGCTCTGGCGGCAGCGATGCCGGGGATTTGCCGCCCTGGTAGAGGGCGATCGCAAAATTCTCCTCCAACTCCGCCTTAAAAATCGGGTGCTGGATTGCCTTATCCGCCGTCACCCGGGGCTGCACATAATCAAACAAATCAAAAATCCGAATCACGCCCCCAGCCCCATTCGCCCTACCCCGCAGCCCTGCCACTAGATGCTGCGTAAACAAACTATTGCCCGCTCCCGGCAAAATCCACGACAGCTCCGTATCCCGCGACGATGCCAAAATCACCCGCCCCCGCCCGGTCTTCAACTGGTCGTAATACCCCTCCGGTAAGCCCGACTTAAACTCCGGCTCAGCCCCATCCTTCGGCTCCCCAATGCCCCCCGCATGGCAACAATCAAACACCACCACCAACCGCCGCGCCGGAATTGATCGCAGCGCCTGGGTCAACTCCTCCCCCGACAGCGCCGTACTCGCCACAATGCTACGCGCCGCCGTGTCATAGCCCACATCCACCGGCAGCAAATAGTCCCCGGCTTCCGCCCCCGACTCAATCCGCCCGCCATGGCAGGACAGGTAAACCAACACCGTCTCCGTCGCCGTGCTGCGCTGCGCCAGGTTGGCCAACGCCGATCGCAACCCCGCCAAGGTTGCTTCCCCATCCAGCAACATCTGCACATTCTCCGGCGGATACCCACATAGCAGCGGATCCACCAACACCGAGCGAATCGCATCGGCATCCGCTCGCACTGCCGTAGGTAACGGACGAATCTGCTGATAGGCCGCAATTCCCACCACTAACGCCTGCGCTTGATTCATCGCGACCATGCAAATTGCTCCTGGGGTAAGGTGGCGATCGCTGAATGGCGATCGCCGTTCAACAAGCCTTGAGAAACCGGGTTTCTCATTAAGGCATATGCAAGCGCTTTTCGAGGGCGAGGAATTCGCGCATGTATTGGTTAACCAAATCGGGTTGTTCTTGTTGTACCCAGTGGCTGCATTGGGGGATGTAGCGCAGGTGGAAGTCGCGTACATATTCATCGGTGCCAACCGTTAGTTCTTTGCCGAGGGCGGAATCTTCTTCGCCCCAAATCATGAGAGTGGGCACGTTTAGCACCTCCCAGTGCTCTCTCATGTTGGATGAGCTGGCGATCGCCCGATAGTAATTGAGCATGGCCGTGAGGGCACCGCGTTTGGCGGCGGCATCTTTGTAGGCGTTGATGTCATCGTCAGAAAAGGCGTCTTTGCGAATCGTCATGCCGCGAAAGGACTGCTCGATCGCCCAATAATCTCCCGCCGACATCGCCAGCTCTGGAAGGAAGGGCAGTTGGAAGAAGCCCATATACCAACTCCGCATCAGTTGTTGGGGCGTTTGCAAGCCCTGCTGAAACTTGGCGGGGTGGGGCAGGTTCATCACAATCAACTCTTCCAGCAATTCGGGGGAATCGTAGGCCACAGCCCAGGCGATCGCCCCGCCCCAGTCATGCCCCACCAAGATGCAGCGCTGAAAGCCCAGCCCTTGAATGACGCCCTGCACATCCGCTATCAGCTCTGTCATGCGATAGGCTTCGACGCCCTCGGGCTTGTCGCTGTCGTTGTAGCCGCGCAGGTCGAGGGCAACGACGGTGTAGTCCTTGGCAAATTCAGCAATCTGGTGCCGCCAGGAATACCAAAACTCCGGGAAGCCGTGGAGAAAGAGCATCAGCGGGCCACTCCCTTGGGTGACATAGTGCAAGCGCACCCCGTTAGTGGTGATGAATTGATGCTGCAAGGAAGATGTGTCGACCATCAATGGAAATCCTCAATACCGAGTGCCATTGCCCACACTATATCGAGTTCAACCGGAAAAGGGATGTTACGACGCGACGCACTCAGGTAAAACTTTTTTCCCTCATCCCCCAACCCCTTGTATGTTGAGAGCAGTAGTGTTAGAC
>JBCBSJ010000204.1:0-6094 GCA_039819245.1 Cyanobacteria bacterium J06638_20 | reverse complement strand
GACCGGGAGGGTATTGGTTTTTTGGCTCCCCCGAAGTGAATTCGGGACAGTGCCTGTTCATAGATCCTGTTTTTGCTGAATGGCCGGTATTTTCCGGTACGGTAAGTTTTCCCTGTCTAATGATCGACTTCAGCCTCATGTTCAACCTCACCGTCGGCCTGGCCATCGTCGTAGGCTACTGGGCCGTGACGGTCAGACGGGCCGGGGAGGCCGACGACAGCAGCGAAGGGGAGCATTAGACAGGGAAAACTTACCGTACCGGAAAATACCGGCCATTCAGCAAAAACAGGATCTATGAACAGGCACTGTCCCGAATTCACTTCGGGGGAGCCAAAAAACCAATACCCTCCCGGTCGGGTCAAACGCCGGCGCAACGGAGCGTCACCCCTAAAAGTAGGGGAGCCAGGCGGGCCAGCGGCGAATAGACTGGACACGAGCCGCCCTCCACCACTGCCACCAACAAAACCACCACCGTCACCACCAGCACTTAAATCAAACTTGGAGAAACGGCAGGGTGCACACTGCACGGTTCTCCCGGACAAAACCTGCGATCATGAAAAGCACAACCAGAATCCTCAACTTCAACGGAATCGAACTCACCCTCATCCTCGCTGACGGGACTTGGTGGATCGCCATCAAGCCGGTCTGCGCAGCCCTCAAGGTAAATTATGACCGGCAATACAAGAATATCAAACAGGATGATTTTCTATCTGAACTATATGCTGAACAGCATACAGTTGCTGCCGACAATAAGCTACGGAAAATGATCTGCCTGCCTGAAAAATATATCTACGGGTGGCTCTTTTCTCTCCGGTCGGACAGTAAAGAATTGAAACAGTACAAAAAAGAATGCTACGACATTCTCTGGAACCACTTCCACGGCCGATTCTCCGCCCTGGTCGAAAAGATACAGATCGACGAGCAGATCAGCGAAATGGAGGCCCTGTTGGCCGGCAACAAGGTTTTCCAGGGCATACGGGCACTGGAAGAACGCAAAAGAAAAATTCCCAACCGCCTCCGGAAGATGGACCTGGAACTCCTCCGTGGCCAGACCCGCATGGACCTATGACCTACAACCAGCACGAACTCACCGTCGCCGCCCAATGGCTCCGCCGGTACCAGCAACAACAGGCCGCCATCGAGCAGCGCCTGATATCCCGATACCAAAAAACGGAACATTGACCGTTCAACACTAACCGCTATCAACCGAGACTCCTTATATGCCAGAAAAGTTACCTTACATCCCGGACGATATCGCCGAAAAGATCAACGAAGCGGCCGACCTCGTCGAGATCGCACAGACGGAAAACCTCCAGCTAAAGAAAAAACGCAACGGCGAATACCAGGGCGACTGCCCGTTCTGCCTCGGCAAAAAAAAGTTCAGCCTCTTCAAGAGCAAGAAGGGCCGTGGCCAGGCCATCGACAGCTTCAAGTGCTTCAAGTGCGATGCCGGCGGCAGGGGCGCCGCCAAGCTGCTCATGATGCTCCCGCCCAAGCCCACCTACCCGGAAGCCCTCCGCAAACTGGCCGACCATTACAAAATCGATATCGAGGCTGAAAAACATGCCCGCATCTACAACCGGAAGAACAAAAAGGAAAGCTTCCGCAACCGGCAGCTGCTCGGCAGCGGCATCACCGAAAAATCACAGAAATGGACCAGGCAGGCAGGGGAGGGCAAATGGGTGGAGGCCGACCGGTACCTCCCTGCCAGCCTCGACGAGTACAACCGCATCGTCAGCGGTGACGACATGGTGCTCCAGTACGTTGGCCTCGACGGCCAACCCATGACCTTCAAGGACCGCAAGGGCCGGACGAAGGAGCTGGTCCGGGTGCGCTGGCAGCACCCGCAGAACCACCTCAGCAAGGGCGGCAAACCGATGAAGTACAAATCGCTGTACGGTTCGCCCAGTGCCCTCTGGCTGCCACAGCTGCTCATCAGGGCATTCGCCCGGGCCACACCGATCGAGACGCTCTATGTCCAGGAAGGAGAGAAGAAGAGCGACAAGATGACCCTCCACGGCATGTACAGTGCCGGCCTCCAGGGCATCAACAACCTAAGCTTCGGCGAGATGACCACCACCTTCGAACAGCTCATCCAGCGCTGCGGGGTCAAGCGGGTCGTGTTCGTGCTCGACAGCGACTGGCACGACATCGGCTCCGGCGAGAATGTCGACCATCGTCCAAAATCCTTTTTCAGTGCCGTCAAGAAGTTCCGGAACTATTTCTACGGCTACAAAAACTCCGGCATCGAGCTGGACATCTTTGTCGCCTTCGGCAAATCGAAAGCGGAAAAGGGCATGGACGACCTCCTGGCCAGGTCACTGAAGGGAAAGGAGGAGGAGCTGAAGGAAGATTTCGAAAAGGCCTTCATCGACCCGCAGGGCTGGGGCACGCACATCGACGTGCTCAACATCACCACCATGAGCGAGTACAAGCTGCTCGAACTGTGGCACCTGCAGACGCCGGCCGAGTTCATCGGTTCGCACCTGGAGGAGCTGAGGGAGCGCAAGGAGTTCAGGGTCAACGGCTATGCCTACCTGTTCAACGAACAGGGCCAACCGGAGCTGAAGGACCAGATCCACGAGGACGAACAGTTCTGGAACGAGGAACCGGTGCTCAACCGGGACGGCCAGCCGGTCCTCAACGCCAAGGGCAACGAAAAGATCAAGCTCAGCTTCAACTACTACCACTGCTGGCAGTTCCTGCGCAACCGCGGCTTCCACCTCTTCCGGATCAAGGAGAACCACGAGGGCAACAGGTACCGCCTGGTCCGCCTGCAGGACAAGGTGGTCACCGAGACCGGCCCGCACGAGATCCAGCAGTACGTCAAGAACTACGTGGAGCAGCTCGGCCGCATCGATGTGCTGAACATGCTGTTCCGGGGCGGCTCGCAGTACCTCGGCCCCGACAAGCTCAGCAACCTCTGGTACGCCGACCCGGAGTTCATCAGGCCGGACCCGAACACCACCTACCTGGTGTTCAAGAACTGCTACTGGAAAATCACCGCCGAAAAGATCGAGCAGCGCAAGCTCTCGGAGCTGAGCCGCTATATCTGGCAGAGCCGGATCATCGACTTCGAGCCGAAGCTCCACCAAAAAGGCGAATTCCTGAGCATCGGCCGGGAAGGGGAGGAGTGGACGGTCAAGGAAAGCAGCGAGGCCAAGAAATGCGAGATGTACCTGCTATACCTGTACACCTCCAATTTCCAC
Organism: Cyanobacteria bacterium J06638_20; assembly: GCA_039819245.1. Lineage (GTDB taxonomy): Bacteria > Cyanobacteriota > Cyanobacteriia > Elainellales > Elainellaceae > Vacuolonema. The sequence continues at coordinate 2,885 of JBCBSJ010000204.1, read as the reverse complement.
TGGCGCAAAAAGTACGGGGTGGCCGTGGACGGAGAGGGCATCAAACACTGGGCGGAAAAGGAAAACCCGGAGCCCTACACCAAGGCAGATCTCCAGGACATGGCCGGCCACATGGTCTGCAAGATGATCGCCACCGGCTACACCCTCCAGGGCTACCGCAACAAGGCCATGATGAAGGCCGTCATCGGCATGGACGGGATGGAGACCGCAGTCGGAAAAAGCGAGGGCGGTACCGGCAAGAGCCTGGTCGGCACCCAGTTCGGCATGCGGTCCGGGAAGATCATCCCCACCTTCGTGATCGACGGCAAGAAGGACATCGACAAGGACCCCTTCCCGTTCGACGGACTCGACGAGCGCCACGGCGCCATCATCTTCGACGACGTGCGGGTCAACTTCAACTTCGAGTGGCTCTTCTCCAAGATCACCACGATGGTGGAGGCCAACTGGAAGAACCGCACCAAGCTCTTCCTCGACCCGGTGCCGATCTGGATCCTCACCAACCACGCCATCAAGGGCAGCTCCAACAGCTTCCTGCGCCGGCAGTACCTGCTGGCCTTCTCCGATTTCTTCAATGGCCTCAGGAGCCCCTACGACGTGTTCGGCCACCAGCTCTTTGACGACTGGGACTGGACCGAGTGGAACCGCTACTACAACTTCATCGCCTGCTGCATCCAGACCTACCTGCGCTTCAACGACCTCAACAAGTACGTGATCCCGCAGCAGGACCTGGAAAAGCGGAAGCTCCGCCAGGAGATCGGCGAGAACTTCCTGGAATTTGCGGAGCTGTATTTCTCGGCCCCGGAGGAAAAGGACCAGCTCTTTGGACCGGACGGCCTGAACGACGAGCAGAAAGGCCCCTACCGGAACATGGCAGTGGAAAAGAAAAAGGTATACCGGGACTTCATCTCGGAATTCCCGACCGAACAGCGCTACATGAACGTGATGCGGGTCAAGCAGAAGGTGGCCCAGTACTGCCGGTATGCCGGCCTGGAGTTCAACCCCGGTGCCGACCAGAAGGGCCGCATCCGGAGCGGCAAGGTGGAGTACCTGGTGGTGGCCGACGAAAACTTCAGCAAGGAACAGATGATAAGGGTCTCCTGAAGGTGTAGGCCCATATATATATTATTTTTTTTTGACTGACTTTGACAACTACCCCTGGGTATTTTTTCCAAAAACGGGTGCCGCAGTGCCGCAACTGCCTTTAACAGGTTGAGAACCAGGCCGTTGCGTTGCGGCACCGCTTGGACACCTCGCGTCACTAAGGCACCGCGTCACTTTTTTTCGGCCCTACGGCACCGGGTTTGGCAAAGTGTCCGGGCGGTGCCGTAAATTAAATCGCTGGTTATCAACGGTTTAACCATCAAAACACCCCCTTTGCGGCACTGCGGCACCAAAAATGGCCACTTTCAGCAAGGGGGTACTTAACCACCACGACCATGAAAAATCAGGTTTTGATTACCAAAAAGGACGTGAAGCTGGCCTACCAGGCAGCTTCCACCTCTCTCAAAAGCTACCTCGAACGGCAGGTAAAGGGCAAGCGCATGAGCCCGGCCGCTGCCAATGCCCAGTACCATGCCCTGCAGGAAGGGTGGCGGATCATGCTGTTTTTGGTGGAGACGGGACTTTCCGTGGCGATCGTGAAGGAGTGGATCGAAGCGGAGATGAAGTTGATGGAGAAGGAACTGGAGGAGAAGGGGGGCGGTTGATTATTTAGGACAGTTTCTGTTGATAGGCTTTTATCCTCGTGGTCAGTTCCCGGCTTGCCTGGAGTTCCGTCCCGTGGAATACGCCGAGGTTGACCCAGTCAGGACTATAGGGCGGTTTCTTTTCCCAGGCATAGTAGATGTGGCGGGTGCCTTCTTTCGGGTTGTATTCCAGGATCATGTTTTCTTTTTTGCGCATGGTGGTCGATTTATTTTGGAGCTTGAAAGTTACAAACTTGCAAGAACGAAGATTAATTTAATTCGCTCTTTCTATTAGCATTATCGATGCTCGAATCGAAAACTATATGTTCCTCATAATTGAATCTTCCAAAATTCTTAAATGCTTCCTCTGCATCTATTCCGATTCCAATTTCTGAGAGATGAAGCAAATTGGTTGAAGACCATTTTCCATCTTTAAATAGATCAACAGAAATTTCGGTTTTGTCTGACTTGAATTCTTTTTGTTCGTTGATGATGGCTCTTACAATACACTTCCGAGCAAATTTGATGTCTTGAATCAAAAGAATTACATATTCTTTACCGATTTGAATGTCTGAGATTTTATTTATCATTATTGAATATTCGATTTAATTATTCAGTTGTCGCAATCCTACCTAAAAATGGATAGCTCTCTGACATTATTACTGACCTTCAAGGCTTCCACGCCAACTGTCGCAATCCTACCTAAAAATGGATAGCTCTCTGACTGATGGCAATGTTTTGTTACCATTCTCACACTTGTCGCAATCCTACCTAAAAATGGACAGCTCTCTGACCGTAGATGAAGAAATACCCTGTAATGCGTTAAAGGTCGCAATCCTACCTAAAAATGGACAGCTCTCTGACTCGCCGCTATACCGAAAACATATTACTGATAGTCGCAATCCTACCTAAAAATGGATAGCTCTCTGACTCTTTGTTTCGACCAAGGAATGCAAAATGATATTGTCGCAATCCTACCTAAAAATGGATAGCTCTCTGACCGTAATTGCGGGGAGTATCGTATCAAAGCAATATTGTCGCAATCCTACCTAAAAATGGATGGCTCTCTGACAATCAGGGAGCGGATGGATGGATATTGATTTGTGGTCGCAATCCTACCTAAAAATGGATAGCTCTCTGACATTAAGGATTATATTTTTACTTATGATTGTAATGTCGCAATCCTACCTAAAAATGGAT
>JBCBSJ010000203.1:0-6148 GCA_039819245.1 Cyanobacteria bacterium J06638_20 | reverse complement strand
TGCGCGCCGCTCAGCGGCGCGCACAAAACATATTTGGGTTCTTTAAGCGGATTTGATATTACGCGGTTTGTACAGCCAGAGTGGGATAGTCGGTATACCCTTGCTCATTGCCACCGTAGAAGGTGCTGCGATCGTAGGGATTGAGGGAGGCGTTTCGGCGGAAGCGCTCCACCAGATCGGGGTTGGAGATATAGATCCGCCCGTATACCACGAGATCCGTATGACCTACGGCGATCGCCTTATTCCCAGACTCCTGAGTATAGCCACCCGCTGACAAGATCGTTCCGCTGTAGATTGAGCGGAAAAAAGCCGTGGTCAAATCGATCGCATCAGGGTGCGCTGGGTTGGCGGCATCGCTTCCGGTGCGGGGTTCGATTAGGTGGAGGTAGGCCAGATTGTAGCGATTGAGGGACTCGACCACATAGGTAAAGAGCGCCTTGGGATTGGAGTCGGCGACATCATTGAAGGTGCCGCTGGGTGACAGCCGTATCCCCACGCGATCGCTCCCCCACACGTCGATGACCGTTTCTAGCACCTCGAACAGCAGACGGGTACAGTTTTTGATGGAACCACCATAGGCATCGGTGCGGTGGTTGCTGCCATCATGCAGGAATTGATCCAGCAAATAGCCGTTGGCACTGTGGACTTCCACCCCATCGAAGCCAGCCGCTAGGGCGTTCTCAGCGGCTGTGCGATAGTCGGCGACAATGCCGGGGAGTTCTGACAGTTCCAGGGCGCGGGGCGTCACAAAAGGCTGGTCGCCGCTGTAGGTGTTGGCCATGCCCTGGGGGGCGATCGCACTAGGGCCTACAGGTAGCGCCCCATCCGGTTGCAGTGATGGATGGGAAATGCGCCCCACATGCCAGAGTTGCAGGAAAATTCGGCCACCTTTGGCATGAACCGCATCGGTAACAGTTTTCCAGGCAGTCGTCTGGGCATCGGAATAGATGCCAGGGGTAAGAGGATAGCCGATACCCTGGGGCGAAATTTGGGTGGCTTCGCTGATGATTAAGCCCGCGCTGGCACGCTGAGCGTAGTAGGTGGCGTGCATCGCTTGAGGCGCCAGTGCATCAGCAGAGGAACGATTGCGGGTGAGGGGTGCCATTACGAGGCGATTAGACAGGGTGTATGGCCCCACCTGCACAGATGTCAACAAGGATTGTTCGACCGTCATAGGTTTAATACTCAAACAATGGTTTAACTAACAGTACCCAACGGCTCTTGGATAGTCAAGCACTTGTTTAAGTATTAAAGTATTCGGAAAACCGTCTAGATTTCAACCTATGATGGGAGTGGAGGCACCCATGGAAACGTTATTGTGTCCTGGGGTTTGGAGTATGATGACTGACCGACCTGAGCCAGAGGCGATCGCCCCCCTATCGTTTTCCACCGAGCAACGCGCCAAAATCTTCGCGGCGCTGGCCGACCCCACACGGCTCCGCATCGTCGAGTTGCTAGCCGCAGAGGGTGAACTTAGCGGCTCACAAATCGCCACGCAGTTGGATATTAGTCTGGCGCTGTTCTGTCACCACTCCCGTACCTTAGTAGAAGCAGATTTGCTCCGGGTGCGCCGAGAGGGGCAAACGAAGTACAACTCCCTCAACCAATCCCTGCTCCAGCAATGCCTCAATAGCTTTCGGACACTCTAAAAGCCGGGTGCCGTCAGGCACTCGGCTTTTTATATTGAGCTTAGAGCTCGTTACTTCGTTTCGGAGAATTCCGCGTCGATGACATCATCGCCCTCGCCGGAGGGGCCTGCATCGGCACCGCCTGCGGAGTCGGTTGGCTCGTCGGGGTTGACGCCCGCTGCACCATCCGGAGGGGCTTCACCTTGGTAGAGGTTGCTGCCCACGGTGTAGAGCACCTGCTGTAGCTCAGCGGTTTGGGTCTTGATGGTGTCGTAGTCTTCCTGGGCGATCGCCTCCCGCAGACTCTTCACCAACGTATCCACCTTCTCCTTGTCCTCGGCTGGAACCTTATCGCCTAGCTCACTCATCTGCTTTTCAGCTTGGTAAGTGAGCGAATCAGCTTGGTTCTTGAGATCGATACGTTCCCGGCGCTCTTGGTCAGCCGAAGCGTTTTGCTCGGCCTCTTGCACCATCCGATCGACTTCATCCTGAGGCAGGGTCGAAGCACCCGTGATACTGATGGACTGCTCCTTGCCGGTTCCCTTATCCCGCGCCCGCACATTCAAGATGCCGTTGGCGTCGATGTCAAAGGTCACTTCGATTTGCGGTACGCCACGGGGAGAGGGCGGAATGCCATCCAATCGGAAGGTTCCCAAACTCTTGTTATCCGTCGACATTTGGCGCTCACCCTGGAGGACATGAATTTCCACATTGGTTTGGCCATCTGCCGCTGTCGAGAAGACCTCAGACTTCTTGGTCGGAATCGTCGTGTTGCGGGGGATGATGGGGGTCATTACACCACCCAGAGTTTCAACCCCTAGGGAGAGGGGCGTTACATCCAGCAGTAGGATGTCCTTCACCTCACCCGCCAGAACGCCTGCCTGAATGGCCGCGCCCACTGCGACGACCTCGTCCGGGTTCACCGTTTGGTTCGGCTTTTTGCCCAGAACCTTCTCAACCACATCTTGAATCGCGGGAATCCGGGTGGAACCCCCGACCATCACCACTTCATCAATGTCGGTTTTGCTCAGCTTGGCATCGCGCAGCGCGTTTTCGACGGGGATGCGGCAGCGATCGATCAGGTCAGAGCAAAGCTCCTCGAACTTCGCCCGTGTCAGGGTCATGTCCAGGTGCTTCGGGCCATCCTGTGTGGCGGTGATGAACGGCAGGTTGATTTCCGCTTGGGTCACGCTGGATAGCTCAATCTTCGCTTTCTCAGCCGCCTCGGTCAGACGTTGCAGCGCTTGCTTGTCTTTCCGCAGGTCGATGCCTTCCTGGTTGATGAAGTCCTGAGCCAAGAAATCAACGATCTTCTTATCGAAGTCGTCACCACCCAGGTGTGTGTCCCCGGAGGTAGCCATCACTTCAAACACACCATCGCCCACTTCTAGGATGGAAACGTCGAAGGTTCCACCCCCAAGGTCGAAGACGAGCACGGTTTCGTTGCTCTTTTTGTCTAAGCCGTAGGCCAGAGATGCAGCAGTTGGCTCGTTGATGATGCGCAAAACCTCAACCCCAGCAATTTTCCCAGCGTCTTTGGTGGCCTGACGCTGGGAGTCGTTGAAGTAGGCCGGAACCGTGATGACAGCCTGAGTGACGGTTTCACCTAAGTACTTGCTGGCATCATCAATCAGCTTCCGCAGAACCTGAGCTGAAATTTCTTCAGGGGCAAACTGCTTCTCTTCCGCCGGACAGTCGAGCTTCACGTTGCCATTGATGTTGAGAACCTTGTAGGGAACTTCCGTCGTTTCATGGGTAACTTCGTCAAATCGACGCCCGATGAAGCGCTTGACGGAATAAAACGTATTGCCTGGGTTAATAACGGATTGCCGCTTGGCGATTTGCCCCACCCGGCGTTCCTTTGTTTTGGGGTCAAAGGCAACGACTGAGGGGGTCGTCCGAAATCCCTCTGCGTTGGCGATAACGGTGGGCTTGCCCCCTTCCATTACCGCGACGCAGGAATTGGTCGTTCCCAGGTCAATTCCTACAACTTTTGCCATAGTGAATAGTGCTCCGGTTTTGTCTGTCTTACAAAAAGCTTCAGTTGGGTGGGCATCTCAGGGCAGCAACAATGAGCGCCAAGCCTTAGAACATGCCAATATTGCGAGCGATCGCAGTCTGTGCAACCTAAAATTTCTCTCTATATACTGTCGGCGTTTGGGTCTAACCATGAAGGCGTATTTACCGAACCTTCAGGGGGCGGTTATAGTTGCCAGTTGGTTAGCGAGAGTTACACGGTCTGTTTTACTTGTTTCCCTAGTGTAGAGAAGGTAGACAAAGATCCGCGGGTGGAGAACCGTAGGGGTGAGGGTGGGGTTTCCGCTTTTCGTGACTTGATTTCGATACAGAATTGCGATGCAGATCCAATAGAGCGTTATGCGACATATTCGATGCACCTGTTCAACGGGATCTGCCTGCGAGGCCAAATCCAACCGTTGAACCCCTTGTGAACCTCTGGCCGGATTCTAGGAGAGGGCTGGGGAACGATAGAATTGGAGAACGTGCATTTCCTACGGACTTCCTATGGAATGTCGTGACGATGAGAATAAGAGGGCGCGATCGCCGATGGTTACCCTATCCCCTGAACTGAAAACCCGTCTGGCTACCCCACTGCAAGTGGGGACTGTTTCGTTGCAAAGCCGGGTATTGCAATCGCCCCTGTCGGGGGTGACGGATTTGGTCTTTCGGCGATTGGTGCGGCGCTATGCCCCCAACTCCATGATGTACACCGAAATGGTGAACGCCACTGGGCTGCACTACGTTAAAGAATTGCCCCAGATCATGGAAATTGATCCAGGGGAGCGTCCGATCAGCATTCAATTGTTTGACTGTCGCCCCGATTTCCTGGCCGAAGCGGCGCAGATGGCCGTGGATGAGGGAGCCGATACCGTGGATATCAACATGGGCTGTCCGGTGAACAAAATCACCAAAAATGGCGGGGGATCGTCCTTACTGCGGCAACCTGAGCTAGCTCAGCAAATTGTGCGATCGGTTGTCGAAGCAGTTTCCGTACCCGTTACTGTGAAGACCCGCATCGGCTGGTGCGATAGCGAAATCAATGCTGTTGACTTTGCCCGCCGGATGGAAGCCGCCGGAGCCAAGATGCTGACGCTTCATGGACGCACCCGCTCCCAGGGCTACAATGGCCCAGCCCGGTGGGGATGGATTGCGGATGTGAAATCGGCGCTGTCGATTCCCGTCATTGCCAATGGCGATATCTTTTCGGTGGAAGCGGCGGTGAACTGCCTGGAGCAGACGGGAGCCGATGGGGTGATGTGTGCTCGGGGCACCCTGGGCTACCCGTTTCTGGTGGGTGAAATCGACCATTTCTTCAAAACCGGGGAAATGCGCCCCGAACCCTCGCCCGTTGAGCGGTTGGAATGTGCCCGCGATCATCTACAAATGCTCTGGGAGTACAAGGGCAAGCGCGGTATTCGGCAAGCCCGAAAACACATGACCTGGTACGCCAAGGGATTCCCAAATGCTGCTGATTTGCGAGGCAAGCTAGCCGTCATCGAGACGGTAGACGATGGATTGGTCTTGCTGGATGCGGCGATCGCCTATCTCGCATCCCTCCCGACAGAAACAGAGGTCTCCACGCCAGCCACCCCTGCGTTGGTTTGATCCTCTTCGCTCAGTGCCTACATAACAATCGTTGAAATCCTTTGCGCTGCAAAGAGAGTTCCCTTCGTCGTAGCTACTCGGGGTGTTCTCTAATCCCATAACTCCGGAATGTGGATGGGATTGAGAAACAGGCTGTAATTGTCAGGCAGTGGGCAATTAATAAATGGAGGCCGAACCCAATGGTACGTGACCCGTCGTCCGGCATCATTGCCCGTCCCTTGAATCGTATGTATCCAGCTATTAGCTGTAGTACTGGGGGCTTCCAACAAAAAGCAATGTCGCCGCACAAGCACCTTGGTTTTCAGACGACAGCGTTCGGAGATGCCGAGCTTACGCCACACCGGAAGGTCGCGTAACCCACTTTCCTCCCAAATTTCGCGATGGAGCGCGGCCTCGACACTTTCGCCAGGTTCAACGCCGCCCCCCGGAATTTGTAGAGGAATATGGGGTTCGGCACGGCGAAAGAGGAGGAGTTCGTAGTGTCCGTTGTGGAAGCGTAGGATAAACCCGCCTGCTTTTTCCAGGACAGTATTCGGCGTATCAGTCATAGACCCTATCCAATATCGAACCTGCGATCGCCCTCGTTAGGCGACTGCAAATATTTGACAAGTACAACGGTAGAAATGCGGTGATGCCCAAGCGCTGTTAGGTGAGTTGGGGTTTGAACGGCACATTGAGTCTGGCGTTTCAAAAAACGTTGGGGTTTCCTGATAAAAAGCATCTAGAAAGCTTCTCAATAAGCATTGTGAATTCCGTTCAAATCATGAGTCTCGCCCATCAAAACATCTTTAAGAAAATATGATGATCTATTCTCTGTCAATCAGGAATAAAAGCAACCCAGTCTAATTGGTAGACTCATATTTTGCACCAAAACCCAAAACCCCTATTTTTGCGGC
>JBCBSJ010000202.1:0-6191 GCA_039819245.1 Cyanobacteria bacterium J06638_20 | reverse complement strand
GACCTGCAAGGGCAAGCAATGGCACTTTGGGATGAAAGTCCACATTGGCGTAGACAAGGACACAGGCCTCATCCACTCGGTGGAGACCACCGCCGCCAATGTGCACGACCTCACCCCAGCAACAGACCTACTGCACGGCGAGGAGGAGGTGGTGTATGCGGATGCTGGCTACCAAGGAATTGACAAACGAGAGGAGATGGAGGGCAAGACCGTCATGTTTCGCGTCGCCGTGCGCCCCGGCAAGCGCCGTGCCTTACCGGATACGCCGGATGGCCGACTGGAGAATTTGGTGGAGGCTGCCAAGGCTCACATCCGGGCCAAGGTGGAGCATCCCTTCCGCGTGATCAAGCAGCAGTTCGGCTTTCAGAAGACCCGGCTGCGGGGAATGAGCAAGAACCGCTGCAAGATCAATGTGCTGGCCGCACTGACTAACCTGTTCTTGGCCCGACGCCAACTGCTGCTGACGAGCTGAACAAGGGATCAGTGTGTCCAATGGGCACTGATCAGCGTGAATAACAGGGCAAATTCACGTCGAAACCAGCAGTTACTGACTGATTAAAGCCTTGAAGGCCCAACGATGTACACATTTCTGACATATTGCCGCAGTTGGTGCGTGCAGGGACGGGGTTGCCCGGTGGCGTCCCTTCGCGTGGTGTAAAAGCTGAGGCCCGATTGCCCTGATCCGAGTGTGAACAGGGTGGAATGACGGCCTGTCATTCCCGAGGTGCAGTTGCAGCTCGCTTCTTCACCATGAATCCAGACGATTGACTTGTCAAGTCTTTCGCCTTGAGCATGGCTGTGCTGTTGGCGTTCGACGCTTTGCTGGGAGCTGTCGCGGCCGTGCCGGCCCCCGGGCGGTGATCGAGGCCGCTGCGCCCTCCGGGGGCGCCACGACCACGATCTCCTGGGGCCTGGGTGTGGGCGCTTATTCCAGGCTGTCCTGCAGGGCGGGCAGATCCTTCAGCGACGGGGTGGCGGCCATGCTGTCTGCGGAGAACATCCGCCGGCCCTCAAGCTGCCGGTGTTCGTCCTGCTCCATCAGCACCGCACCCACCAGGCGCGTGATCGAGGCGTCGTTCGGGAAGATGCCGACGACCCGGGTGCGGCGTTTGATCTCCTCATTCACCCGCTCGAGCAGGTTGGTGCTCCAGACCTTTTTCCAGTGAGGCTGCGGGAAGTGGCGGAATGCCAGCACGTCCTCCTTGGCCTCCTCCATCAGCTCAGCTGCCTTGGGGAAACGCTCCGCCAGTGAGGCTGCCAGGTCATCCCAGCGCTCCACCAGGCCAACGGCGTCCTCCTGGCTGAACACCGAGCGCAGGGCCGCCGTCACCATCCCCTGGTGAGCTTTCGGGACACGCTGCAACAGGTTGCGCGCAAAGTGCACGCGGCAGCGCTGCCAGCAGCAGCCCTGGAACATGCGGCGGATCGCCTTGGTGAGGCCCACATGGGCGTCACTGATTACCAGCTTGACCCCAGTGAGGCCGCGCTCTTTCAGCGAACCAATGAAGGCCTTCCAGAAGCCCTCGCTTTCGCTGTCGCCGACGGCAAGCCCCAGTAGCTCGCGGCGGCCGTCGGCATTGACGCCCATGGCGATCACAGCAGCCCTGGAGCAGACCTGCTGGGCCTGGCCCAGCCTGCCGTGCAGGTAGGTCGCATCGAGATAGACGTAGGCGTAGCCGGTCTCCTGGAGCGGCCGGTTCAGGAACGCCTGCACCTGCTGGTCAATGTCCTGGCAGATGCGGCTCACCTGGGATTTGGAGATGCCGCTCTGAACGCCCAGAGCCACCACCAGGGCATCGACCTTGAGGGGCGTCCCGCCAAGTGGTGTAAATCCCGAGGAGCAGCACCGGCGTAGCCGGTGCTGGCGGCTTTCTCCTCAGAGCCCCTGCGTGGGAATGGGTGGGCCGGTCTGTGACCCTGGTCGGAGCACTACCACCTCCCTGAGACCAGACCATGCCCATCTCCGATTCTGCCGCCCATGAGCTGGCGCAACTGCTTGGCAGCGGCACCGCCGGTGAGCTGATCCCCGAACTGGTGCGCCAGGGCCTACAGGCCCTGATTGAGGCCGAGGCCGCTGCTGCCCTTGGAGCCGATCGCCATGAGCGCACCACCCAACGGCGGGGCCACCGCAACGGCAGCCGGGAGCGTCTCCTGGCCACTCCGGCCGGCGACATCCAGCTGCGCATCCCCCGCTTCCGCACAGGCAGCTTCTACCCCTCGTTGCTGGAGCCCCGCCGCCGGGTGGATCGGGCCCTGTGGGCCGTGGTGATGGAGGCCTACGTCTCCGGCGTCTCCACCCGCAAGGTGGACGAGCTGGTGGCCGCGCTGGGCTGCGAGAGCGGCATCTCCAAATCGGAGGTCAGCCGCATCTGCCAGGGGCTGGACGCCCAGGTGCAGGCGTTTCTGAGCCGGCCGCTGGAGTTCAGCCGCTACCCCTACGTCTACCTCGATGCGACGTACCTGCACGGCCGGGATCCGGCCCGCAGGCAGGTGATTTCCAGGGCGGTGATCGTGGCGGTCGGCATCACCGGCACCGGACAGCGGGAGGTGCTCGGCATTGAAGTCGGCGACAGTGAGGACGAGACCTTCTGGACCGCCTTCCTGCGGCGCCTGCGCGAGCGGGGGCTCTCCGGCGTGCAGCTGGTGATCAGCGACGCCCACGCTGGCCTCAAGAAGGCGATCGCCCGTTGCTGCCAGGGCAGCAGCTGGCAGCGCTGCCGCGTGCACTTCGCCCGCAACCTGCTGGTCAAGGTGCCCAAAGGCAGTCAGGACATGGTGGCTGCCGCCCTGCGCTCCGTTTTAGTTCAGCCCGAGGCCCAAGCCGTGGAGCAGCAGTGGGAGCAGGTGATCACGATGCTCCGCGAGAAATTCCCCGCCGCCGCTGCCTTGATGGAGCAGGCCAAGGAAGACGTCCTCGCGTTCCGGGCCTTCCCGCCGGAGCACTGGCGCAAGATCTGGAGCACCAACCCCCTGGGGCGGCTGAACAAGGAGATCAAACGACGCACCCGCGTCGTCGGCATCTTCCCCAACGACGCCGCGATCATCCGCTTGGTGGGAGCCCTGCTGCTGGAGCAGCAGGAGGAATGGCAGCTTGATGGCCGCCGGGTGTTCTCTGAACAGTCGATGGCCAAGCTGGACAACACCAGCGAACCGGTCCAAGATCAACCAACAGCTGCACTCGCTGCGGCTGCCTGATCACTGATCACCAATCTCCGATCAGGTCACAGGCCTAGGGATTTACACTACTCCAAGGGACGCGACCCGACCTTGCGGGTGGAGATGCCGCCGATGTAGGCCTCCATCACCACTCCATAGAGGGCCTGATCCACACGGCGCCGGGGCTCCAGGATCGAGGGCAGGAAGCTGCCTGCTCTCAGTTTGGGGATGCTCAGCGCGATGTCGCCCGCCTGGGTGGCCAGGGTTCGAGGCCTGTGGCCGTTGCGGTAGCCGAGTCGGTCCTCGCTGCGCTCATGGCGGTCAGCGCCGAGCACCGCAGCGACTTCCAGCTCGATCAGTTGCTGCAGGCCGTGACGCACCAGCTCCGGGATCAGCTCCCCGGCGGTGCTGCCATTCAGTAGCGGCGCCAGGGCTGAGGCGCCAGAATCAGGTTTGGGCATGGTTCGTCTGGTTGAGGTGGTTCTCAAACCAGGGAAACGGGCCTGCCCACCCCTTGCAACGACTGGCATCTGAGGAGCGGTCAGACAGCCCCGGCTACGCCGGGGCTGGGCACTCAGCTGTTACACCAACTGGAGGGACGCCACTCGTTGCCCAGAGTTTCCCTAACCCTGAACGCCTTATAAGATAGTCTATTAGAATGCTTGCCCAATACTCTCTGCCACGAGCAGTCTTTGGGACCAAGAATGTGTTTTTATTACTGGACTTAGATTCAGATTCCTCTATTCCCGCCGGCACTTGCTACCGGCTATGATTGCAGTGTGACTCAGACTAGGCGCATTTCTTTAGTTGGTCCTCTATCTTCTTTAGCTCGTGATCGGGCAATGTGTCTTTTAATTCTGCATTAACAAGGCTATCGATCCCTTTGACAATGGGTATAATTGACAACATGCCACCGGTTGCCGCCGCACCCGCTATGGCTGCGGATAAGTTAATGAGTCCTGTAGTAATAGCCAGAAAGTTCTGAAACTTGGCAATCATGTTAAGCGCAAGCTTGACCTTCGAGACGGAGCATTTTAACCCATCTTGGGCCATCTGCATTTCAGTATTAACAATGGTATCAAGGAAAGCTTCTGTGTCGAGACGGGTAGCTTGCTGGTGCAACTTACTAGCTTCATCAACGTAAATATCAATTTGCTTGCGTAGCTCTGAGATTGTACCGGGACTTGCACCGTTATCTCGGAGTTTCTTTAGCTCAGCCTGTAGTCGTGGAATTTGCACACTACTGATTATCTTTGCGGAGTCTCTACATGCTTGAGCAGTTTGCTGAAGCCCTTCGGGTTGAATCTGTTGTGATTGTGTCATAATGCAAGAATGTCAGTCAGAAGCTAAGGTTACAGAAACTCTTGAGAAAGCAACAAGCCTTGTCGTTCTATTGTATTTCCCTAGCGTTGGCTCTTGGTTGCCATTTCTATCCTTAAATACTCTTCGTACAAATGTGTCAGCATGGCTCGATAAACCTCTAGATCTGCCTCTAGGCTCTCTTGAGCGGCAGGTCTATTACCGTGGCTAAGTTCCCATGCGGGAAATGGTTTGCTCTTGAGAGCACAGTGAATATTTTCCGTTGCGGCTTTAGGGGCTGTTCCTTCAAACTTATCAACTAGGCCAGAGTGGGTACAGGAAAGGTTTCTTAGAAGAGTTGTATATTTATTCGCAAGCATAGCCTTGCCCCGTATAAGACTCTTTCTGTCTGCCCACTTACCGTGCAGGGAGGCTACTGCTAGGGGGTCCACTGCTGATTGCGTACTTACTGGCTGGGCAAGAGCATCTCCAAGGTAGTATTGATAGTATAAGTCTAGACTATCGCTCTCTGTTCTGAGGTAGTCGAGATAGTTAACTTGTATGCCAACGGTTAGTCCTTTGACGAGGTTCGAAAGCAGTGGGTCGGATAGGATGATAATATCTCGTAGCTGTTCTTTGCGGTAGCCTCCAACAACAGCATTAGCTAGTGCGTCTGCCAATGCACCTGCATGTGTTTGAACCTGTTGAGCTGTGGCCTCATTGAACACAGAGAAACCAGTGGCAGCATTAAGATCGCCCAGAGCCAAGACTAGACTATCAACTTGTGGCTTAACATTGACAACGTCATCGCCAGCAAGCTTGCCTAGAGAAGCAACATAACCTGCTATTACCTTATGAATCTTCTCTATCTCTCTTGATACTTGGAGAGGGCTGCCAGGCTTCGTAGATAGCTTATTGCACGTGTCGCTTACAAACTCTGTTCTGGTCGCATAGAAAGCATCTGGTGGGAGGTCTACTGTTTTGTAATTTGCCTGCCGAATGCAAGTTTCGTAGACGTCATTCACAATCGCAGGGAAGACAAGTGAAGACTTCGTTTTGAAATCAGCAGCAAACTTTTGCGTTGCTCGAATCTCGGAATTTGTACCGCAGCTTCCAAGCAGAATGGCTACGGGGATCAGGGTAGAAGCCCCTACTATCTTAGAGTTATGCATGTTGCTCTGATTAGCTTCAGCAAATCGGATTAAGATGCCTTGTTTTCAGAAGTGGCAATAAGTAAAGCAGAATTGCATGGCACCCAAAAAGGTAGTGGCGCCCAACAACTTGGTAAACGATCGAGTAAGACTTCTTAACGTGTCTGCTCTTCAATCTGGAGAAAGTCACCTGAGTGAGGTGGTCTGGTTTTCTGGGAGGCCCGCATCTTTAGCCTGTAAAGCCGGGCACAGCCCCTGAAAGGGGGGTTCCACCAGTGAGCAAGCAACGCACCCAATTGAAGTGGATCAAGACCCGAGCTTGATCCATGCTCTCCTCCCCACAGCTGCCAATCTGCACGACATCTCCCAAGTTGAAGCACTGGTACACGCTGATGAGCAGCTTGTTTGCGGCGTTGCCGGCTACCTGTTCGGCGACGATTAGGTAGGCGGGTCCGCGCAACTACATAGGCGGGTCTCAGGACGCGACAACAGGGCTCCGATCTCGGTCTGGAGTCCCTCGATGCCCTCTCCTCTGTCGTTGCGGATCAAGGAGCGGTACATGGCCAGACGGGCCGATGGGCTCAG
>JBCBSJ010000201.1:0-6206 GCA_039819245.1 Cyanobacteria bacterium J06638_20 | reverse complement strand
TTATACCAATTCTACGAAAACCAAAACCAGATTATTTTTTGAAAGCCGCGCACTGCGCGGCTTTCAAAAAATAATCTGTAGTGGGTTCTTAGCGAATTGGTATTACGCATGGGGTACGAAAAACTAAAGGAATTTGATGATTTTTGGGGCGCTCTGCGCCCCAAAAATCATCAAATTCCGTAAGTCCTGAGAAAAAGTGATTGCGTTCTACCTCAGCGCGTCGCGCTAAACAAAAGGTGGAAGACCTACCTCTTTGAGGATTGCTTAAACGGTTTCGGCTTCAGCTACAGGACTTTCGATCGCCGGAAGGGCGTCCAGTGCATCCCATAGGTGCTGGAGGAGCGAATCGATGCCGATGCGGGTGACAGCAGAGAGGGTGAAGACGGGGGCGTTGGTAAGTTGGCGGAATTCCTGCGCGATCGCCTCTATCATTTCAGATTCTGCGGCTAGGGCATCGATTTTGTTGAGCGCCAAAATTTGGGGGCGATCGCTCAGCCCCCGACCATAGGCGGTTAGCTCATGCTGGATAGTGTGATAAGCCGCGACAGGATCCTCCTGGGTGGCATCAATGAGATGGAGCAACACCCGCGTTCGTTCCACATGGCGCAGGAAGTCATGGCCCAAGCCCTGCCCTTCATGGGCGCCCTCAATCAACCCTGGGATATCAGCAAACACGGTGCCATCGCCCGTCGGACGACGCACCACGCCGAGATTGGGAATCAAGGTGGTGAAAGGATAATCGGCAATTTTGGGGCGAGCCGCAGAGAGGGTGGCAATCAGGGTTGACTTGCCAGCGTTGGGCAGACCGATAATGCCGACCTCCGCCAGTAGCTTCAGTTCGAGGCGCAGGAGCCGCTGCTCTCCAGGTAGTCCAGGCAGCGCCTTTTCGGGGGCGCGGTTGTTATTGCTCAGGAAATGGCGATTACCCAAGCCTCCCTTACCGCCCTCGGCGACCCGCAGCATTTCGCCCTTCTGGGTCAGGTCGCCCACGATTTCGTTGGTCTCGGCATCGTAGACCATCGTGCCACACGGGACTTCGATCAGGCGATCGCCCCCCCTCGCTCCAGTCATATTCTTGGGGCCGCCCCGCTTGCCATTCTCAGCTTTGAAGCGATGGGCATACTTAAAGTCGAGCAGGGTTTGCAAGTTATCCACGGCTTTTAGATAGACGGAACCCCCATTTCCCCCGTTGCCCCCGGCTGGGCCTCCCGCTGGCACAAACTTTTCTCGCCGAAAGGCAACGATGCCATCGCCCCCATCCCCTGCCCACACCTCAATTTCTGCCTGGTCAATAAATTGCATTGTGCCAACCCTTTTTGCGCTGCCGAATTGTCCATTCTAGAGGATCTGCCAAGGCCTATGGAGGGTGCTCTGGCCTTGTTCATCCAGGGCGCTTTGTTCATCCAGGATGATCGGTCGCCACCCACCCAATCGGATGAAGACAGGGTATCACTCGCCCTCGTACAGTCCGTGAGATATGGCATTCCGCGCTAAATACACCCCAGTTCTTTTTTGCAAGCCCGGCAACATGAGGCTTTCAGACAAGGATCTGTCCTAGATTCAATGCGTAATGCTGCATTGCTGAGTCCGTTGAATTATTGCTGAGAGGGAGTCGTGTGAATCAGGCGAAGAAGAATGTCGGGTTGCTGGTGCTGTGTCAGGCGTTGGCGATGACGACGATGACGGTGTTGATCACGGTGTCGGCGCTGGCAGGCAGCAACCTGACCAACAACAGCGCCCTAGCGACATTGCCCCTGGCGGTGATGCAGATTGCAGTAATGCTGGCGACGATTCCGGCATCGCTCCTGATGCGGCGGTTTGGGCGACGATTCGGGTTTCTAATTGGAACCAGCATTGCCATGTCAGGCGGTGGTCTGGGGGCGATCGCCATCCTCTCGGGCAATTTTCCACTCTTTTGTCTGAGCCTGGGGTTGATTGGTATTTTCAATGGTTTTGCCGGTTTCTATCGATTTGCGGCAGCGGATGCAGCGGATGCCTCATTTCGACCCCAGGCGATTTCGTTGGTGATTGCTGGAGGTGTACTGGCGGCGCTATTCGCCCCGACCCTGGCCATTCAATCCAAGGAATGGTTGTCTACGGTCTATGCCGGATCATTTCTAGCGGTCGTGGCGTTGCAAATTCCCACTGTTTTCCTATTAATCGGGGTGCGTATTCCGCCGATGCCCGTCACCGATCGCCAGTCTAGCGGTCGCCCCCTGGCCGAAATTATGCAGCAGCCTGTGTTTGGTGTGGCGGTGGCGGGCAGCATGGTGGGCTATGGAATCATGGCGCTGCTGATGACGGCAACACCCCTGGCGATGGTGGCGATCGCCCATCCTTTTGAGTCTGCGGCCTCTGTCATCCAGTGGCATGTGTTGGGGATGTTTGCCCCCTCCTTCGTCACCGGGTTTTTCATTGCCCGCTTTGGGGTGCTCACCATTTTGCTGACAGGAACGGTACTGAACCTGTTCTGTGCCAGCACGGCAATGCTAGGGGAAAGCATCATCCACTTCCACATCGCCCTTACCCTGCTAGGGGTCGGCTGGAACTTTATGTTTGTCAGCGCTACAACCCTGCTCACAGAAGTCTACGCCCCGGTAGAGAAGGCCAAGGTGCAAGCGGCTCACGACTTTTTGATGTTTGCCTTTGTTGCCTTCTGTACCTACCTGTCGGGGGAACTGCTTAACCGGGTCGGGTGGCTGGGCATCAATCTTGTAGCGATCGCTCCCCTGGTGTTGGTGCTGGGGGCAACTCTGTGGCTAATGCGGTGGCGGCAACGGGCGATCGCCTAATGGCGTGATCAAAATCTCTAGGGATGTTGATCTAAATCATACCCACCCCTGATCTGAATCATGGGCTTGGATTCTCAGATTACGCTACATTGCTAAAGCTATACTTGTCTGCGTATTAGGGAAACCATAGCCGTTTTATTAAAAAGAGCTGATGTATTTAACTGAGATTTATATAAGCACTCAATTTTGTTGCTAGATAGGGTGTTAAGCATATAGCGCTCAATCGATAGATGGATTTTGTACCAGCCCTCATACATCTTGTCTTAAGCCTGCTGGTTGATTAGTTCTATCCGCTTCAATCGGCCAATCTAGAATTGACGAGATAAGGATGCCCCGATCCGATGCTTCAACCTGCAAGAGGTCAACCTGCAAGAAGGGAAGTGCACGGGGTATCGATTTAATCTCTGAGGCGAATACTCCGGAATGCGTCTGTCTAAACATGGAGTTGATAAATTGGATACTCCCACGACATTGACAGTACCGTTCCAGTCGTAATTGAGATGATAAATAAGGCATTATTTTCCTTGAAGATCTCTCTAGGTTTACAGGTTTTCCGGTAACGTTTCAAACATGGGGTTTCTGTAGCGACAGTAAAGACAATTTTTTTGAGGAAAAAGAGAGTAACCTAAATTTGCAGCATCTGCCACATTCTTTCCTTTATGTCGTCTCCCTCTCCATCACCTACTGCGTCCCTTCTCATGCATCAGTATCCCAATAAGCTCGTTCGCGATCGCATTCCAGAGATTATCCATGCCGCTGGAAGCACCTGTGAGATTGAGGTGCTGTCGGATGAGGATTACAAAGTGGCTCTGCGAGAAAAGCTGATGGAGGAGGCCAAAGAGGCGGCGGCCACAGAGGATGTGGAAACAATGATGACGGAGTTGGCCGACCTCTACGAAGTGATCACAGCGCTGATGGCGGCTTACAAGATTTCACCGGAGGCAGTGCGGACGAAGCAAATGTGGCGACGGGAGCAACGGGGCGCGTTTCGCAAACGGATTCGGTTATTGGAAACCAAGCAAGTGGACAAAAAACAGGGGAAGAATAAGAAGGGGGACTCCCCCGCCAAGTAGCTCCTGTGATATCAAGCCGACCGAACCGGACGCACCCACCCCCTTATCAGTGGCATGGCTCATCAGTGGCATGGATGAATAGCGAATGAAGATCCTGTTTCTGCATAATAATTTTCCAGCACAATATCGTGAGTTAGCGCGGACGCTGGCAGCAGATCCCAACAACACGGTGGTATATGGCACAAAGCACACCGACGATAGCGTGCAACTAGCCGGGGTAAATAAGGTCAACTACGCACCCGCCCGCGACCCGAGGCCAAATATTCACCACTATGTCCGCTCCTACGAAAACTCGGTATTGAACGGGCAGGCGGTGTATCGGCTAGCTGAAAAGCTTCGAGGCGCGGGGTTTGTGCCCGATGTCGTCTGTAGCCATGCGGGATGGGGCAATGGCATCTTCGTTAAGGATGCCTTCCCGGAAACGAAGTTGCTGTCCTACTTTGAATGGTTTGGCCATGCGACGGGGACGGATGCGGATTTCGACCCGGCTTATCCCCTAGATATTGATGACTATCTCCGCATTCGGGCGGGTAATGCGACGCTGCTAGTTGACCTGTATAGCTGCGATCGCGGCCTTAGCCCCACCCAGTGGCAACAGTCCCAACTCCCCCCCGAGTTTCACTCTAAGGTTTCGGTGCTGCACGACGGCGTCGATACCGACTATTTCTTCCCCGACCCCGACCAGAAAATCAATTTCCCTGACCTCAACCTGGATCTCAGTGGGGTGGATGAGATCGTCACCTATGTGTCGCGGGGGATGGATTTGTACCGGGGGTTCCCGCAATTCTATGAGGCGATCGCCCGACTCACCGAGCGCCGCCCCAACTGCCATGTGGTAATTGTGGCGGGCGATCGCGTCGCCTACGGCACAGCGGCTCCCGAGGGTTACAACAGCTTCAAAGATGTGATGCTCGAAAAAATACCCATCAATCACGATCGGGTTCACTTTGTCGGCACGCTGCCCTACGGCTACTACAAACTCATCCTGCGGGCATCCTCCGTCCATGTCTACCTAACCCGTCCCTTCGTTTTATCCTGGTCGTTCATGGAAGCTTTGGCGTCGGGTTGCATTGTCGTGGCCTCCGATACGCCCCCGGTTCGAGAACTGGCCGAAGATGGTGTCAACGCTTTGTTGGTGGATTTCTTTGATATCGAAGGCATTTGCGATCGCATCGAATATGCCCTCACCCACCAGGCCGAACTCCAATCCATCCGTGACAACGCCCGCCAAACCATCGTCGATCGCTATTCCCAGAAGGATCTGCTACCCAAGCACATCGAACTCATTCATGAGGTCGCAGGCAAGTAGCCTCAATAGGCCGTTCTATCCTGCCGATTGCGGTGTCGGCTGCTCTTCCAAATAGCTCAGGAACTCGTACAGCTCCAATTCGCTGAGTTCTTGGCGCGATCGCTTGCCATAGGTTTGCTCCAGGTATTCCCGTCCCTGGACGTTCGTCCAACTGAGGCGGCGGAGTTCAATATCCGTCTGGGCAATCACATCCGACAGATCGACGGATTCTGGTACCGGGGGAGGGGAGGGTTCAGCGGATTTGCGCGATCCTTTCTTGGTGGGCGAAGACGAAGCCGTCTTCTTCTTTTGTGGCGGTGCCGCTTTGGGTGGAGCCTCGGTGGGTGGGTCGTCTACAAAAGCAGGGGCTTCGGTTGGATTGTCCTCTGGATTGTCCTCTGGAACGTCTTCTGGGGGAGGTGCCGAGCTGATATGGCTGTAGAGGTCGGCGATCGCCTCAGTACTGGCGTCAACGGAGGTCGAGGGCGCAGTCCCACCCGCAAACGCTGTGGACTGAGAGAAATTGGTTGGCGGTAGGTCGGCATCCAAGCTCGGTGGCTTCGCTGTTGGTGTCGGCGCAGTGGGTATCGGTGCAGGTGCTGGAGAGGAGAAGGATGTGGGTGGCAAAGGCGTCTTACTGCCTGTCGGAACATTTGTCACACCGACCCCCGGTGTATTGGAAACCCAGTCGGCAACCTGTTGGAGTGCTCGCTCCCGTGCCCGATCTTCGGCTACCTCGATATTAGGATGCGCCGCCAGACCCGTCACCAGCGGTTGATTGCCCACCGAAATGATTGCCCGCACCGCAAACTGTCCCTCCTGATGGCTGACCAGTTCGGTCACCAAAACCGCCATCGGCAGGGTATTGCGCAGGTGGGCAAGGTGGGAAGACAACGAAGACATATCGATAAAGATACGGCAAATGGGCGACAGGCGAGGGAATCCTCTGTATAGACAGAAGTTCTGTATCCCCTAGAGCATTCGGCAGGCTTTCCACGTTAAGCTGATTGAAAGGAATTTGCAAGGAGGATGGATGCAATAGGGTTGTCTGTC
>JBCBSJ010000200.1:0-6212 GCA_039819245.1 Cyanobacteria bacterium J06638_20 | reverse complement strand
GCACAAACCTCTGAACCCTCTCCGGTGCCGACACCGTTTGCGGTTCCTGAGGGTTCCGTCGTTCGCATTGATGGGTCCGAAAGTCTAGAAATAGTGAACGAAGAACTGCAGCAGCGCTATGAAGAGAGCTTCGCGGGAACGGAGGTCACGCTACAGACCAACGGCACACCGGACGCAATGCAAGCTCTGCGAGATGGGAACATCGACATTGCCACGATTGGGCGACCGCTGACCAATGCCGAGACCGATGAAGGGTTTCAGGCGATCGCCTTACCCCGCGAAAAAATCGCCATCATTGTTAGCCCTGACAATTCGTTTAATGGCAATCTAACCTTTGAGCAGTTCGCCCAAATCTTTCGAGGCGACATTACCGACTGGTCGGAGTTGGGCGGAGAACCTGGCCCCATTCGCCTGGTCGATCGCATTGATGAGAGCGATACCCGCACCGCCATTAGCCAATATGAAGTGTGGGGACGGTTGGGTGGGTTTGCCCCCGGCGCGACGGTCGACCAACTGGATGAAGACTCGACCGATGCCGTCGTTGAAGCCCTGGGGAGCGATGGCATTGGGTATGCGACTTACAGCAAAGTGCGCGATCGAACGGATGTCACCATCATCTCCATGCACCAAACCCTGCCCGATAATCCGGCCTATCCCTACTCTCAGCCGCGCACGCTGGTTCATCTAGGGGATTTGAATCCCGCCGCCGCCGCGTTTGTTGCCCTGGCGTCGGGCGAAGAGGTCGTTGCCGCCGATCCTACCGCTGCCGACACGGCTGGTGCCACAACTGCGGGAGAGGACGAAGCAGCGACTGCGACAGGAGACGAAGCTGCTACTGCTGCCGCAGGATCAGTAGAAGGAGATACACCTGATGAGGCTGCTGCAGGTGCAGCTGCTGGAACGGAGGATGGTGCGGCGGCAGCCGGTGATGCTGCTGCTACAGACGAAGATGTGGCTATGGCCGGAGGGGCGATCGCTGATGCAGAGGGAACCGACGGTGCAGGCTGGTTACCCTGGCTTGCCTTGCTGTTGCTTCCACTCTTGCCCTTCTTGCTCAAGCTATTCCGCGGATCAGCTCCCCCTCCAGCGGCAGCTCCGGTCGTCTCTGAAGGCGGTGTTTCTGCCCGTGCGGCTGATGTGCTGGGTGGCGGCACTCCTGCCGCCCCTGTTGGGGCTACCCCACCTGTTGCAGGTGCACCCGGTATGCCTGGTAACGTTGGTTCTGCTCCCGCTGCTGGTGGAATTGCTGGTGCTGCTGGTGCCGATTCTGGTGGTGCTGGTGGTGCTGGTGCAACTCCTGGCGCTGGTGCTATCGCTGCTGCTGGTGCTGCCGCTGCCGCTGGTGCTGCCGCCTTGGGCGCAGCAGCTTTGGGGCGGGGCGATCGCCCATCCAGCCGCATTGTTTTGACGCCCCGCAACGGCTCGACGGGGTATGCCTATTGGGAAACACCTGCCGATCATCGTCAAGCCTTGATCGATCAGGGCGGTCGCGACATGAAATTGCGGATTTATGATGTCACCGATGTGGCACGCCCTGAAACCGCCGATTTGTCTGCCCTAGACCCGCAACGGCTACACCAACTCGATGTCCGAGAAACGGATCAAGACGCCCACCTGATCCTAGAGCGCGATCGCGACTATCTCACCGAAGTTGGCTATGAGACCGAGGAGGGAAACTGGCTGTCTCTCGCCCGTTCCAACGCGATCCGTTTGGATCAAGCGCCTGGGCTGGTAGCAGCCACCAATGGGTCTGGAAACAGCGCTGGCAATGGCGCTGGGGCTGTTGCCCTTGGGGTTGCAGGAGCTGCCGCAGGGCTGGCGGGAGCCGCTGCCCTCGCTGGAGGAGGCCAGTCCAAGAGTCGCATCATTCTCTCACCCCACAACAACACAACGGGATATGCCTACTGGGAATCGCCTGCGGCCCATCGCGATGAACTGAAGCACCAGGGTGGACGGGATCTGAAGTTGCAGGTTTACGATGTCACCGATGTAGCAAATCCAGAAACCGCTGACCTCTCTGGGCTTGCCGCCGAGCGTATCCATCAAGTGAATGTGGAAGAATCGGCACAGGACGCCCATCTCCCGCTGGAGCGCGATCGCGACTATCTCACGGAAATTGGCTATCAAGCCGAAGATGGACGCTGGTTAGCCCTCGCTCGCTCGAACCCAATTCGTCTGAGTGAGTCCGTCGGCCTTACTCCCGACAGCCCCGGATCCGACAATCTTCCCTTAGGCGCTGCTGCTGCTGTGGCAGGTGCCGCATTGGCAGGCGGGGCGATCGCTCGGGGCATGCAGCAACCAGAAAAAGATGATGCCCTTGATGATCAGTCCACGGTTGAAGCTGCCAAATATGATGTCGGGCAAACGGATTTGTCAGGTGAACAACTCGCCGATGTGGATGATAATCTGCCTGACTTACCCGATGGCTACGAACAAAGTCGCATCCTACTGATGCCCCGCGATCCGCAATGGGCCTACGCCTACTGGGATACCCCCAATGCGCATAAAGAAGCGGTGCGTCGCCAGGGCGGCCAAACCTTGGCGTTACGCCTCTACGATGTCACGGATATTGCTGATCTCAATCAGCAGCGCCCCCACAGCTTGCTGGAATATGAGTGCGATGAGCTAGCACGGGATTGGTATTTGCGGATTCCGGTGAGCGATCGCGATTACATTGCCGAGATTGGGTACCTCACTGGTGACGGACGCTGGTTGATGCTGGCGCGCTCTAACGCCATCCGGATCCCTCCCGTTTATCCATCTGATTGGTACGAAGAAAACTTCATCAATGTCGATTGGGCAACCAATCTGACAGGCAGAACCCTTTACAAGCTTAATGATCCCACTGCTTCGCCCACGGAAGCTTCTCCTCTCTACTCCAGCATTTACGACCTAGCCGAGTCAGCTGAATCCGAGCGGGTCGCAGGCTCTCTCTTTGGTTCCATGCAGCAAGTACCCGGCTCAATCTTTGGCTCCATGCAAATGGCCTCAGGACAAGCACTGGAGTCAATGCAGATGACCTCCGGACAGGCACTGGAATCGATGCAAATGACATCGGGGCAAGCGATCGAAACCTTCAGCTCCTATCTCACGGCCTCTGGTATGGGAATCATACCGGGCTGGGGCGTGCCGGAATCTCGCATGATTGAAGAGGAGCGATCGATGTCGGGCGTCGGTATGTCGGGCATTGGCTTCTTCTCGTCCATGCCGCCGATGCGTGCCCGAAAGTTCTGGTTGGTTGCCGATGCTGAATTGATTGTCTACGGAGCCACAGAACCGGATGCGACCGTTTTTGTGAATGGCAACCCGATTCAACTGGATCCCGACGGGACGTTCCGCTTCCACATGTCGTTCCCCGATGGGCTGATGGATTTTCCGATTATGGCGATCGCTGCCGATGGCGAACAAACCCGTGCCATCCACATGAAGTTCGATCGCGAAACCCCTTACCGTCGCACCAACACGAAAGACGAAGCCGAGGACGAAACCTACTAAATATCAAACCTAGTTGAAGAAACAGATCTAGCTCGTGCCTGTTGCTAAGGTTTGATGGTTATTTAACCGGGTTTGGTATAACGGACTAGAAGCAATCAAGCCCCAAGCGAGCTTGGGTGATGACAACCCTCCAACTGGGGGGTTGTTTGGGGTTTATTTTCATGTAAATCTCTAAAAGATGCCCACTCCTAAGAGCATCACCTAGTCTGGGAACGTTAACCACGGTTCGCAATCGGTGGAAGAAAAAACAATGAAAAAGCTGACTGAATGGGTACGAGGTCGAAACACAACAACCCCTCGTTTTTGGGTTCGGGTTGCTGCCTGCGCCGCCACAACGGCAACGATGGCCGTCTCTACAGCTTTGCCTGTTCGGGCATTTGGCGATGGCTATTTTGAGCTAGATCCAGATGCCGATGATTTTCAGGCCTGTGCAGCCGCGATGCTCGACGAGGGCATTGCTCCAGAAATTGTGGCCTTTGCCTGTGGCACAGCGCGTCAACCGGATGACCTAGCCGATTGTGTCGTCGGGATTGAGGATGTCGAACTCACCGCCGTTGATGTGTTGGCCGCGTGTCGCCGGACGCGTCGCCCGATCGAAGTAGCCGGATGCTTCAACCAAATTCAGGACAACCGCCAGGGCAGCGAAGTCACGGTCGCGGCCAACGTTCTAGAAAACTGCCGCCGTAGCTTGTTACCAGAGCGCTTTGCCGACTGCGTCGTCGGCCTCCGAAGCGAGATTGCGTTTCCTATTAGCTCCGCGATGGACAACTGCATTGCAGCGGGCAATCGTCCGCGTACCGATATTTCCAACTTCTAAGGGACTTGTACGAAAGTAAAGCCTTACAAAACCCCCGAGAGAAAGCGTTTTCTCTCGGGGGTTGATTTCTCATATCTCTAGGTCTCATCCGAAAGCCCCGTCCCACAAGGATTGCAAGCCTTCCAGGTTTCCCTATGCTTCAGATAGATTAATCGCGAATGAGTTCACGACACTGATCGCGGCTGGTGTTATCATCAACGCCATCAACTCGGTTTTGGGTGCGGCATTGTTCCCAGGCTAGCCGATTGCCGACCTGTTTCACCAATTGGTCACGCCCCTCCATCGCCCGCGCGAAGTATTCAAGGCTGCCCTCATGATTGCCCTGATCCACCAGGATTTGTGCTTTCAAATAGTACAGTTCAGGATTGTTGGGCGCGGCAGCGATCGCCGTCTCCACCGCCGCGATCGCCTCTTCAAATTGCCCTAAATCGCGGTAGCCAACAGCCAAGCCACGACTCGCCATATAACTCGGCCCTGCGCGCTCTTCTAGCCGTTCGATCGCCTGACTCGGGTCCGAGAACGGCAAATGAACCGCCAGAATCAAGTCCATAAATCCACGAATCAGGTTGATCTCGGGATCATTCGGGTCAATCTCCTCAGCCCGATTGAAGTTATCAAACACCAACTGTAGGCGGCGCAACAAATCAGGTGTGGCGGCGACCAGACCTTCATCCTGTGCGATATAAGCTCCTTCCAGAAAATGCCCCACGGCAATATAGAGATGCCCCCGCAGCGGATCGCTATCCACCAAAGCTTCGGCGCTTTCTCGGGTACGGGTCGCGCTGCGCTGCAAAATGTCCCAATCTTCACCCAAAAAAGCGATGGACGCTTGCAAGGCATAGTTCAGTGGCTCATCCTCTTCAGCCGTTCGCAAAATCTCGCGAGCCTCGCTATAGTTGCCCTCTCGGAACATGGCATCAAATGCCTGTTCCGTGCGATCGCCCACCTGCTTAGGTGCACTAGCGCGGAAGGGGTCGGCCAAGCCTGCATCTACGGCAAGGGTAAGGGCGATCGCGCAACCGCCGATCAAGGACGCGCCCCATCGCCATCCTGCTCTCGTAAACCGTTTTAGGGGCGAACGCTGCATAGCTGAGGGAGAAATAAGCTGCCGCTGAGAGAATTGAACGCGTACCATAAGCCTCCGTGGGTAATCTGTTCGTCATTCAGAATGCTGATCACCGCATCAAGACGACGTTGATCCAGTAACAGCGGGGAAGTCGCGACTGCCGTAGACGTCGCCACTACCGTAGGCGCCGCCACTGCTGTAGGCGCAGGTTATGCTTTGAACATTGCCTGTCTACCCTAACTCATACCTTGAGGGGATGACAGTAGGGGCAACGCCCAAGCCCCTTGACGTATGGGGCCCCCCAATAAGTTCCGTCAACGACTTACTGGTTATCTTAGAGGACAGAGGATTATTCTTCTCGGTATCCCATGGCACATCGCATCCATAGAAATCGCGCAGTTTATTAACGCTGATCGGATAACCTCCGACAGTATTTGCCCGAATATTTGCCAAAATAGTATTTACTCAAAACGCCAACACGGTGTTCTGAGTGGCCGAAAGTCCTCACTCCATTTCGCTGAGGCAGTTCTCTGCCCATGCGGGAGGAGCATCGTTTCTTGCTGTTTCACCCTGTGCCCGAATGCTGCGTGTTCAAGATTTGGTCTATCATCCCGCTGCGACGCCAACGCCCATTTTGGACGGGGTCTCCCTAGAACTCGAACCCAAACAAATGGGCGTCATCATTGGCCCGAGCGGTTCTGGCAAAAGCACATTACTCGAAATTCTATCGGGCTTAGCCAAGCAAACTGCTGGCAGCATCAAATGGCGGGATCAGGACTTGACCCCCGATGATTTGCGGCAAATGGGCGGGCTAGTGTTTCAGTTTCCCGAACG
>JBCBSJ010000199.1:0-6233 GCA_039819245.1 Cyanobacteria bacterium J06638_20 | reverse complement strand
GCGGGTGGCGGCATTTTCAACAGCAGCGGCACGCTAACCGTCCTTGGCACGGCTCCAGATGGGCGCATTGTCTTCGACCGAAATCTCACGGGAGGTGCTGGCGGCGGTATCTACAATGACGCCAATGGAGACGTGAATATTTCTACGGCCACCTTCCGGGGCAATGAAGCCGGGAATATTTTGGGGGGCGGTGC
Organism: Cyanobacteria bacterium J06638_20; assembly: GCA_039819245.1. Lineage (GTDB taxonomy): Bacteria > Cyanobacteriota > Cyanobacteriia > Elainellales > Elainellaceae > Vacuolonema. The sequence goes on along the minus strand of JBCBSJ010000199.1, from coordinate 6,039 downwards.
CATCTTCAATGCGGGAGGTACACTCTCCGTTGCGAATACGGTTTTCAATGCACCACCGCTCAATACCCCCGGAAATATCACCGGAGATTTCGTCGATGCGGGAGGAAACGTAGGCTTATCGTAAGTGGGCTTGTCCTAGGGGATTTGCACAACAATAGGCTTATAAAAACCAGTGAGAGGATGGGTAATCCATCCTCTCACTGGTTTTTATGACTGAGTGCGTTTGCCGTAATCGAAAACGGCTCGGCCTACATCTCGCGAACGGAAGGTTGGCCGTCGTTGATTTCGCCAATCAGAATCGTGTCGGCCAACCCAACGAATAGCCCGTTGTCTAGCACACCGGGGATGTTGTTGATGGTCGTTTCCAGATCAGCGGGGGTGGCGATCGCCGCAAACTTCACATCCAAAATCATGTTTCCCTGATCGGTGATCACTGGGCCGTCTTTCTTCACACCCATGCGGATTTCAGGCATGCCGCCCAGCCCTTCGAGGGCGCGCATGACCGGGGCGATCGCCATCGGCACAACCTCCACTGGCAGCGGAAAGGCCCCCAGAGAGTCCACTAGCTTAGAGCTGTCCACCACCACGACAAATTGCTCAGCCAACCCATCGACAATCTTTTCGCGGGTATGGGCTGCACCACCGCCTTTGATCAGGTTCTTTTGCGGATCGACCTCATCGGCACCATCGATAGCCACATCAATGCGATCGACTTCGTCCAGCGTTGTCAACGGAATGCCATATTTTTTGGCCAGAACCGATGCCTGAAACGAGGTGGGAATGCCTTTGATATCGGTCAGTGTCCCAGCCTGCATCCGCTCACCCAGAAACTGGATCATGAACGCCGCAGTAGAGCCTGTGCCCAGTCCCACAATGTTGCCCGACTGCACCAAATCGGCCGCCGCCTTGCCCACCTGCTGCTTCATCAGCTTTACCGGATCGGTTTCTGCCATCTTCCTAAATCCTCCGTAACAACCTGTTCACGACATTATTCACAAAACATGCCAGAGCAGAGGCAGCCAATCCAGTCGATTGCTGTAGCCTCTCCCTCCCAACACTCAAGGCTATCACCTTCCTTCCCCTTCGAGAATCGCCCTGTCTATATCGCGTGGTTACATGGCCTGGAAATATCAGTTCTCTACGAACAGTTCACCATCACCTTTAACGTGGCCTTTACCTGAGCTTTATCTCCGTATGTCATTCTTTTTCCCGGTTTGTCTGCGAATTCTGACTTAGGTGGAACTACTGAATGCTGCCATTACATCAAAGCAGCAGCGGTGTTTCCTGCGGTTGGCAGGCTAGCAGCAGGAAACACATAGAAGCCAGCGAACGCTTGAATGGCTTTTCCCGCTGCCTTTTAGAGCAGATGACGATAACTGTTGAGATTAGCTAACACAAGTATTTGGACAATAAGAGGTCTTCATGGCAATTACGCTCTCAAGAATTGGCACCTATGAGACAGGTATTTTTGATGAATCGGCGGCGGAAATTCCCGCCTATGATCCGGCAACGGAACGATTGTTTGTTGTAAATGCCGACAACGGTATCGTTGAAGTTCTCGATGCAAGTAACCCCAACGAACCAACCAATCTATTTAATATTGACTTTTCCGACCTGGGCGGAGGCTTGCCAAATAGCATTGCCGTGAAGGATGGCGTGCTGGCTGTTGCCCTCGAAGACGATGATCCGCAAGAGAATGGGCGCGTGCTATTCTTCTCAACCGATGTTGAGGAAGGTGATATTGAGCCCCTAAGCGAAGTGGAAGTGGGGGCATTGCCCGACATGATCGTTTTTAGCCCCGATGGCACTAACGTGCTGACGGCCAATGAAGGGGAACCCAATGACGATTACAGTGTCGATCCGGAAGGCTCGATCAGCATCATTGACATTTCCGGTGGGGTCGAGAATCTACAGCAGTCGGACGTGACGACCGCTGACTTCAATGCCTTCGACTCACAAATCGATGACTTGCGTAACGCTGGGGTTCGCATCTTTGGCCCCGATGCAACGGTTTCCCAGGATTTGGAACCTGAATATATCGCGATTTCGCCCGATTCTTCCACGGCCTATGTTGCGTTGCAGGAAAACAATGCCCTGGCTGTTGTTGACATTGCAGCCGGAGAAGTAACCGCAGTGGTTCCCTTGGGCTTCAAGGATCACAGCTTGAATCGCAATGGGCTGGATGCAAGCGACGACGATGACACCATCAATATCCGTCCCTGGCCCATCTTTGGCATGTATCAGCCGGATGCGATCGCTGCCTATGAGGTTGACGGCACGACCTATCTCGTGACCGCCAACGAAGGAGATGCCCGTGAATATATCCTCGAAGAGGGCGATGACGAAATCGTTGGGTTTGTTGAAGAAGAGCGGATCGAAGACCTTGAATTAGATCCCACAGCCTTTCCCAATGCTGAGGCGCTCCAAAACGAAGCACGTCTGGGTCGGCTGACCGTCACCACGACCTTAGGTGACACCGATGGCGATGGCGATTTCGATGAATTGTATGCCTTTGGTGCACGTTCATTCACTATTTGGGACACCAACGGCAATATTGTTTTCGACAGTGGCCGCGCGTTTGAAGACATCACGGCGGAGCGTTTCCCCGACGACTTCAACTCCACCAACGACGAAAATGGCAGCTTTGATAGCCGCAGTGACGCCAAAGGGCCTGAGCCTGAAGGGGTGGTACTTGGCGAAATCAACGGTCGCACCTTTGCCTTCATTGGGCTAGAGCGCATTGGTGGCGTCATGGTCTACGACATCTCCAATCCCGAAGAAGCGGAGTTTGTGCAATATATCAATCCCCGTGACTTCAGTGGCGATGCCGAAGCAGGCACGGCAGGCCCCCTCGGTCCTGAAGGGTTGGCATTCATTTCTGGTAGCGACAGCCCAACTGGCGATCCGTTACTGGTTGTGTCCAATGAGGTCAGCGGCAGCACAGACTTCTTCGCTATTGACTATGACCTGGCAGACTTTGCCACCGAAGAGCGGGATGTGTTGCGTGGGTTGAGTACGCGAGATACGGTCGATGCTTTGGCTGGAAATGATAGTGTGAGTGGACAGGGCGGCAACGATCGCCTCGCGGGCGGCGGTGGTAACGATCGCCTCGCCGGAAACGAAGGGAACGATCGCCTCCTAGGGGGCGCTGGACGGGATAGGCTGGTCGGTGGTGCCGATGATGATACCCTTTTGGGCGGAGCAGGCAACGATCGTCTGACAGGCAACCTCGGCAACGATCGCTTGGTTGGCGGAGCGGGGGTTGATACCCTCCTCGGTGGCGCGGGCGATGACGTCTTGGTCGCAGGTGCTGATGGCGATCGCCTCCTCGGTGGCGGTGGTAATGATACCCTCCGGGGCAACCTCGGCAACGACCTGTTGAATGGTGGCGCGGGCAACGACACCCTATTCGGTGGCGATGGCGATGACACCCTCAACGCTCAGGGTGGCGACGATGTGCTGCGAGGTGGTGCAGGTGACGATGTGCTACGGGGTGGTGCAGGCAATGATCGCCTTATCGGTGAGCTAGGCGACGACATCATCGTGACGGAGGGCGGGCGCGATCGCGTTGCCATCCGTAGTGGTCAAGGCTTCGACCGGGTTCAAGACTTCAATGTCAACCTGGACAGGGTTGACCTGCTCGGCCTGAGCTTTAGTGACCTGACCTTCTCCCAACAAGTGAATGGAGCGGTCATTGCTGCGAATGGCGAAAATCTGCTACTCCTCAACAATGTCAACGTCTCGGCACTCACCCCAGACATTTTCGTGTAGCGACTTGGCTTCAGTTCAGTTGCCATCATGCGACTGAACTGAACGCTTATTGCGTTACGCGCTCATAATCTCTTTGAAAGCCCTGTACTGCAGGGCTTTCAAACATTATTGCGTTTGTTTAGATCAATTTATCGTCTGGCGCAGTTGCGATCCATATCCCTGCGCATGGCTCCAAGCAAAGTGGATGCAAATACACATCGCTTTGGCATCGCTCGATTGGGGCGATGAACCGTCATCCGGCCCAATCGCCCACTCACATTGCCTCGATAGTTGAACTGAATGAAATACACTCCTTGGCGATTCTGATAGAAGGTTGTTGCCGTAGCGTCGATGCGAATACCTGCCGGAAGGTTCGTCCACGCAATGTCGGTCGGAAGTGCGGTGGAGGGATGAATAGACCCTTGCACCACGCCATCCACCTCTCGAAAGCTGGCTCGATAGTTGACGCGCTGATACTGTGATTCTCGTTGCGCCTGCCGCAGGGTTTGCAAGATTTGATCCTGCGCGTTGTTAAGCAAGCGAACATCAAGGATATGGGCAAAGGAAGGGACGGCGATCGCCATCAAAGCACCGATGATAGCTAGCACAACCATGGTTTCTAGAAGCGTATAACCCGCTTCCTGTTTCCTAAAACCCTGACTGCACAAGACCCATCGTTGACTTGAGTGCGATCGCCCCATCATACTAAATGCCCCTGATGGTATTTGGTTGAAGATGCTCTATCACTATTTCAAAGTTTCTTTAGGATCGACACCGTATTATTTGCCATGACAATTTTGAGATACTGATGAAACTACGGATGTCTCGATTACTTGGATGATTCGTTGCAATCAGCTTGCTGATGTTGTTCAAATGGGACAAATATTTTCTGAAAGCCCTGCGCTGCAGGGCTTTCAGAAAATATTTAGTTTTACTCAAGTGCGTAGCACTATATTGGTCATCTTGAATACGATCGTGAAAAGTGGTCAGCCCTGGCGACCTCTGCAAGGGGGGCTTGACAACTAAGACAACCGCTAGTTAGACAGGAATCTTGGGTAAGCGCTCGAGTGTATCAGGCGTCCGAACGGAGCGATCGCTGTCTTCTTGCTTCGTAAACCAGTAGTGCGGTGGCGATCGCCACATTCAGCGACTCGACTCCATTGGCCAATGCAATGGTGACTGCCAAGTCGGCCTGCTCGAACCAAGCTGGCGATAACCCAGCCCCCTCATTCCCCAATAAAAACAACGTTGGGCAGGTCAGATCGATATCCCAGTAGCTTTGGGCGGCAGTCGGTAGCGTTGCGACGATTTGCATCCCGCTGGCTCGACACCGTTGGATATGGGCAATGGGATCGGACGCGATGCCCATGTGCAGGCGGAACCACTGCCCAGCACTGGCTCGGAGTACTTTGGGATGGTCGAGATCGACGCTATCAGCCGTGAGCCATAGACCTTCGACATCTGCTGCTGCCGCTGTCCGAATAATGGTACCCAGGTTGCCGGGGTCTTGCAAGGTTTCGACCATCAGCCCTAGGCTCACGGATTCTTCCGGTTGTTGCGGCATTTGCCGGGGTGCGGTGGCAACAATGCCATCGGGGGTAACGGTCGTGGCAATGGCCTCCAGCACTGCCTCGCTCACCTGCTCCGTGCGGGTAGCCTGAGCCTGAAGCTGCGCCCACAATTCGGGATGGCGATCGCACCAGTGCGGGGTACTGCACACCGTATCGAGGGGAAACCCCACCTCATAGGCAGCCTCTACTAAGTGGGTGCCTTCCAACAAAAAGCGGTTTTGCTCATGCCGATCGCGCCCCCGCTTCAGCTTGCGAAGCTGCTTAACCAGAGGATTTTGCAGGCTGGTCAGCATAATGACAATGAAGAGACTGAAGCAAGTAGGTACAAATCAAAATCCCAATCGATGAGGGCAAGTGCCTTGAGAAGAAATAAGTTTGAAAACTCCAAACTAAGGGTAAGACAAGGCATCGCTGAGTAATTTGACTTTGATCTGATTTCTTTACAAAACGATAAGAGATATTTACTTCACTTGACATCGCGATCGCCAGCAACAGTAGCAGAGAGAACAATCGCAATCCGCGCCAATCTCCTTTGAGGGCTAGCACCTATCAGTGAACCTCTACTCAGAAAAGTAAGAAGCCCTCACAAACATACACAAAAAGTATGCGGAACCCGGGACTTGAACCCGGAAGTCTTTGCAGACACTAGAACCTGAATCTAGCGCGTCTACCAATTCCGCCAGTTCCGCTGGGGAATGTGCTTAACGTCACAGTCTTC
>JBCBSJ010000198.1:0-6292 GCA_039819245.1 Cyanobacteria bacterium J06638_20 | reverse complement strand
CCGTCAATGCAAAGAAATTTTGAGGTAAACCGGATTAAATTAAAGTTGGCTAAGCAGACCCAAGACTCGGTTCAAAACGATGACCCAAGCTGAGATACGCGATTCGGTGCTGCCGCCTGTGCTTGCAGCGGTGCAGCGGTTGGTGGATGTGGTAGCCCAATTGCGATCGCCCGATGGAGGATGCCCCTGGGATTTGGCGCAAACTCCCCAAACCCTGATTCCCTATGTAATTGAGGAAGCCTACGAGGTCGCCGATGCCATTCGGCATGGAGACCCTGAGGCGATCGCCGATGAGTTGGGCGACCTGTTGCTCCAGGTGGTTTTGCAAGCGCAGATTGCCAGCGAAACCGAGCAGTTTGACCTGGAAACCGTGGCAAATGCCATTGCCGAGAAGCTGATTCGCCGCCATCCCCATGTGTTTGGGGATGTGGAAGTAGCCGATGCCGCTGAAGTGAAGCAGAACTGGGAAGCTATTAAGTCAGTCGAAGCCAAGGAGAAGGAAGGGAGCGATCGCCTGTCCAATCGTCTGGATCGCTATGCTCGCTCATTGCCGCCCCTCACCGCTAGCCTCAAAATGTCGAGAAAAGCCGCGATGGCGGGGTTTGAGTGGGATTCGGTGGATGGCGTTTGGGAGAAGTTCGAAGAAGAACTGCGAGAACTGCGACAGGCGATCGCCCATGAATCGAAAGAGCGTCAGCAAGCGGAACTGGGTGACTTATTGTTTACCCTAGTCAATGTGGCGCGATGGTATGACCTCGACCCAGATGAGGCGCTTCATTCCACCAACAAGCGCTTTATTCAGCGCCTTGCTCTGATGGAAAATGTGGCCGATCGCTCCTTGCAAGATTATTCCCTGGATGAACTTGAAGCCCTTTGGCAGCAGGCCAAGCGCAGCTTAAAACAGAGCGAGTAGTCTGAATTTTAGATTCTAGATTTTGGACTTTAGAGAATAATCCTCAGGTCACCTGTTTTTGTTCCTTCAGTGCTTTCAACCCTATGCAGACTGGTTTTCCCCTTTCCGCTTCGTTGCCAACTGTAGCGACGCCATCCTCGACCAATTTTGTGATTCAGCCTGAGCCGCTGTCCCTAGAGACGGTGTATGGCTTGGCGGATGATCCGGCTAATGGAGCCGTGGTGATGATGAGTGGCATGGTGCGGAACAATACCGATGGGCGATCGGTTGTTTGTCTGGAATATCAGGCGTATGAACCGATGGCACTGCGGGTATTTGAGCAAATTGCTGCTGATATCCAGCAACGCTGGACGGATGTAACCCATGTGGTGATTCACCATCGCACCGGACGGCTGACCATTGGCGAAATTAGCGTTTTGGTTGCGGTTGGTTGCCCTCATCGGTCGGAAGCCTTTGCTGCGTGTCAGTTTGCGATCGACGCTCTCAAGGAAAATGCGCCCATCTGGAAAAAAGAGTGGTACAACGACCACGAATTTAGCTGGGTACGTTGCTGCTGAAGATTTTATCTGAGCGCGTGGTGCTGTATATCGTGATAAGGTTCTGCCTAGCATTTTTGTCTACCTAAATTTTGGGCTGGAGACGCATCATCATGAGATTGTCAGACCGCTTGAAACGCGACTTCAGCACAACGACACTGGCTCTGATTCCAGTGGCGATCGTCCTGAATCTAGTTCTTGGGCAAGCGATTTCTTTGCTAAGGTTGCCGCTTTTCCTCGACTCCCTCGGAACCGTTTTAGTGGCGATTCTCTCTGGCCCTTGGGCGGCGGCTGTAACCGGGTTGCTAACCAACTTGCTCGGAGGATTCATCGATCCCTTTTTTCCTGCCTTTGCTCCGGTGGCCATCGTGATTGGGTTGGTGGCTGGTTTCTGTGCCAAGGCGGGTTTGTTCAGGGCATGGTGGAAAGTTGTGCTCACGGGATTGTTGATTGGGCTGGCAGCAACGCTCATCGCAACTCCCATCCGTGTGCTCCTATTTGGCGGTGTGACAGGCAGTGGGTCGTCCTTTTTCATTGCCTATCTGCTGGCAACTGGAAATGCGATGGTGCAGTCCGTGTTTGCGGTTACCTTCCTAACAAACCTTCTGGATAAGGTCATTACAGCTCTGATTGACTGGGTCATCGTGTTGCGTCTATCGCGACGGTACATTTCCCGCTTCTCCCGCGCTGAGAATGTGTTGTTGATCGCAGAAACGCCGACGAATGAAGAAGCCTTACGATAATCCTGTGCCACAGGCTCATGGTTTGCCTTGAGCCAAACATGGCCATCATTTGACTGAATGTAGGACAAAATCCAAACCCCAAAAGCAGTCCCCCAAGTAATCCTCTTGTTTGCCGTTCCACTCAATCCCTTTACAAAATTGACGATCGCCCTCTGTGCGATCGCCCTCTGCTTTGGGATGGTCGGCGACGGATGGGCTACTGCGATTTTTCTTAGCGTATTGTTGCCTTGGAGTGCAGGGATGGGGATTTTGCGTCCAGTGTTACAGCGTGTGGCTTGGGCGATCGCCCCCTTGGCACTATTTCTGTTTCCAATTCATGGATTTTTCCACCCTGGCACAACGATTCTCCTCACTGTGGGTTCTTTCACTGTGACCCAGGAAGGTATCTCCTATGCCTATCTCATCCTTTCCCGACTCACAGTCTTAGCGGCGGCGCTCCTCGCGTTTTCCCTTAGCACAACGCCCGCCGAATTAGTTGCCGTTCTGACTCAGCGCGGCGTATCGCCCGCCCTCACCTACTTGCTGATCAGCCCATTTCAGCTGCTTCCTGAGATTCGGACAAAAGCCGCGACGATTCTTGCGGCTCAGCAAGCGCGGGGCATGGAAATAGGGGGAAATCTCTGGCAGCGCGGGCGGGCGCTGATGCCGCTAGTGGTGCCCCTCGTGCTGGGATTGTTGGTGGATGTGGAGGAGCGGGCGATGGCGTTGGAAGCACGAGCATTCCGCGCAGAGGGGTGCAAAACGAGCCTGGTACAGATTCCCGATTCCATTGCTCAACGTTGGCTGCGGTGGGGATTGTTGGGTTTCACGGTGGTATTGGTAGGCTGGAGCCAATGGCAATTCTTCACCTCGCGAATCTAACCTATACCTATCCCCATACGCTAAAACCAGCACTGAAAGGGATTTCCCTATCGTTGGAGCCGGGGGAACTGGTGGCGATCGCTGGCCGCAACGACTCCGGCAAATCAACTCTGTGCTATGCCCTGACAGGATTTATTCCCCATTTTTTCCAGGGCACATGGGAAGGCGATGCTTGGATTGCCGGGAAGCAGGTGGCCGATACGCCCCTAGCAGCGCTCGCTCCCGTGGCGGGATTGGTGTTTCAATTGCCAGCGAATCAACTATCCCGAACCAAGCCGACGGTGTACGAGGAACTGGCCTTTGGGTTAGAGAACCTGGGCATTCCCCCAACAGAGATGCGCGATCGCATCGACGCTATTCTGAATTCCCTGAATATCACAGCCTTGGCTGACCGATCGCCCCTCACCCTCTCGGGTGGCGAACAGCAGCGGGTGGCGATCGCCGCCATCCTCGTCATGCAGCCCAAGGTGTTGGTCTTGGATGAACCGACCACCCAGCTTGACCCCCAGGGTGCAGCATCAATCTTCTCGCTGCTAACTCAACTGCGCCAACGGGGAGCCACCATCATCGTTGCGACCCATGATTTGGAGGCGATCGCCTGCCATGCAACCCGTGTGCTGCTGCTGCATGCAGGGAAGCTATGCCTCGACGGGACACCGCAAGCAGTACTAGCTGATGAACGGTTGGAGGCATGGGGTATCGGTCATACTCCGTATACCCAGGTGACCAAACAAGCCCAGACTGCCGGAATTCTCCCATCAACCCAGCCATTGCCCGTAACGCTGGAGGGGGCGATCGCCCATTTCCAGACCGCAAAGCGTCTCCCCCAACCTGTTCCTATTGCTGAAAGCATTCCAAAGCGAGCGCAGGGTGAGGGGCCTATCGTGCGTTTTGAGTCAGTTTCCTTTGCTTATCCTGATCATGCTCCAACCCTACACAAAATTGATCTCACTCTTGTGCCCGGTGAGCAAGTGGCGCTGTTGGGAGGCAATGGCGTAGGCAAAACCACGCTGGCAAAGCACCTCAATGGTTTGTTGTGCCCCACGAAGGGGACGGTATGGATTGGCGATCGCTCTACCCACCACAACATGACGGCTCAATTGGCTCGGCAGGTCGGCTATGTTTTTCAAAATCCAAACGATCAACTCTTCTGTAGCACTGTCGCAGCGGAGATCGCCTTTGGCCTCAAAAATCTGGGCATCTCCAGAATGGCCATTGAACCGCGAATTGAGCAAGCCCTCGAAACCTTCGGGCTTAAAGAAATCGCCAATGCAAATCCCTATGACCTGAGCCTGCCCTGGCGCAAGCTCATTGCCTGTGCCTGTGTTTTTGCCATGCAACCTGCTCTGATTGTGCTGGATGAACCCACCGTTGGGTTTGACGATCAGCAAAGGCAAACCCTGAGCGCCGCCCTGATCCAACTTCAGCAGCGGGGAACAACCCTCGTTCTGATTAGCCACAATAGCGATTTTGTCGTGCAGCACTGCGATCGCCTCATCCTTCTCCAAGACGGCAGAATTCGTTTGGATGGTCGCACATCTGAGGTGCTGTGCCATGCTGAGCGACTCCGCGATGCGGGGGTGCGTCTGCCCCAGATAACACGCTTGGGAATGGGCTTAGGATTGGGAGCGATCGCCACGCCAGATGCCCTGCTAGCCCACTACGACAAAGCCTTTGGTAAAGCTCTGTAAAGCTTATGGAAAGAGGATTTGAGGCGATCGCTAGTCGTCGGGAACGAATCGCAGTACGCTGTTAGCAGTTTATTCTTACTGTTCACTAAACCTGCAAAGTTGAGGCTATATTCCTTATGCGACAAATCAATTTTGTGGTCATCTTTGTAATCTGTCTGGCATTGGTGTTATTTGGCATCGAGAATACTGAATCCTCTGTTATCCATGTTGTTCCGGGTGTAGATGTATCTGCACCACTGTCCGTCGAGCTGTTGGTCGCCGCAGGCATTGGAGCCGTGCTGGCCTGGATCTTTAGCGTGTGGACTGGCTTGCAATATCGTTTCCAAACCAAACCCGAACTTAATCGTCGGGAAGGACGTATCGAAGAACTCGAACAAGATGTGGAGCGCTATAAGGTTGAGCTGCAAGAACAGCAACGCCTCTTGCCCTCATCCGAATCTCAGGCTCAAGATGTCGAAGTCACAGAAGTGGTGGCGAAGTAGTACTTTGCTACCCCAGGACAATCCAACAAACACCTAGCGACGACTCGAACTGCGTCGTCGCTTTGGTTTATTTTGGGGTTTGGGCGCTGGCTTGAGTTCGGCAGTCAGACGACGGCTGACATCCTTGAAAACATCGCGGCGGACAGAGGGATAATCGCTTACCCACAGGTCATAATCCACCAAATGTACATCTGAGAACTGCGAAATGTAGCTTAGGTCAGGACGGTTTGACATGACCAGCATTTCAGCGCGATCGCCCGGACGAATCATTTGGTGTGCCCGCTGCAAAGGCACCTGAATCAGTGTCGAAAACCCTTGTTTATCAGCAACTTCCAAATTGAGGCGGCGCTCCCGGTTCTCCACCACCACCAATTCTCCTTGCTTGTTCACGGTTTCCTCGGTTCCCACCAACTCCTCACTGGGGAACGCATCAACCACGCGCCCGCGCCAAAAACCAGCATAGGGATAGCGTCGCGCTCTAATATTGCGCAAACTCGCCCAATAAACGGGACTCCACAGCCAATACAACCCCGTAACAATCCCAATCACAAACTCCAGGATCTCAAACCCGCTCGGTAAAATAGCGTTCAGCATGAAAGCGACCAAGACCCCAATAATGGAAATCAGCAACCGTCTGAGAAAATCAGCCCATTTACCTGACATGTAGCGATATTGTTCGCCAGTGGCGTAGCGCGGCACGAGTTCTTCGAATGTTTCACGAGTAATTGGGATGAGCATAGGAGATTCGTCAAGCAAAGGCTGGAAGCAGATATCAGCTGCATTCCCGGGCTTTGGAGCCGAGGAAAAGCTGGTTACCTGAGCCTAGCATTTGGAGGAAGCTACGGGTAAATCTACGGATTCTTTGAGGTGAATCATTGAAACTTCGAGGCTGAATTTCTCAAAATTCCGTATATGTCTCGACGTCCCAAATGGAAATTACAAGGCACAATGTTATTACTTCTGGAGAACGCATTTCAGAAAAGTCGTGAAGACTAAGGGGGCAATCAAGGTCCATCGACTTTTCTGCTAAGGAAAGCGTCCTTACAGGTGAACTGCCTGACCTTTG
>JBCBSJ010000197.1:0-6307 GCA_039819245.1 Cyanobacteria bacterium J06638_20 | reverse complement strand
GACAAAACCCAGAGAACCCTTGATTTTATGTGGCGCGGGCGGTGCCCGCGCCACATAAAATCAAGGGTTTTAGCAGGGGTTTAATTTTTTGTCCTGTACTGAGGCCCATCCCTTTCTTTGATTCAACCCTTCACCTGCTCTCCGCTTCGCGATATACTCATCATTAGGCGTAGTGGTTATGAGTTTACATAAAGAAAATGACGACCTCAGCAAGCAATGGCAACGGAGCGGAACGGATCGAAAATCTGGTGATCATCGGTTCGGGACCAGCAGGGTATACAGCTGCCATTTATGCAGCACGCGCGAATTTGAAGCCGTTTATGTTCGAAGGATTTCAGGCGGGTGGGTTGCCGGGTGGGCAACTGATGACCACAACCGAGGTGGAAAACTTTCCAGGCTTCCCCAATGGCATCACAGGCCCCGAATTGATGCAAAACATGAAAGAGCAGGCTCAGCGGTGGGGGGCTGAGTTGGTCACTGAGGATGTGACAGTGGTGGATTTGAGCCAGCGTCCCTTTACCGTTCGCTCTGACGAGCGGGAGGTAAAGGCACACAGCATCATCATCGCAACAGGAGCTACCGCCAAGCGATTGAACTTGCCCAGCGAAAAAGACTATTGGAATCGGGGAATTTCGGCCTGCGCCATTTGTGATGGAGCCACACCCATCTTCCGGGATGTAGAGTTAGCGGTGATTGGCGGCGGCGACTCGGCGGCAGAGGAAGCCATGTATCTCACCAAGTATGGCTCCCATGTGCATTTGCTGGTGCGGAGCGATCGCATGCGAGCCAGCAAAGCCATGCAAGATCGAGTTCTTCGCAACCCAAAAGTGACCATTCACTGGAACACCGAAGCGGTGGACGTGTTTGGCGACAATAGCCTGATGACCGGGCTGAAGGTGCACAACAACAAGACCGACGAAACCCATGATTTGCCTGTGCGTGGCTTATTCTACGCCGTTGGGCATACCCCCAACACAACACTGTTCAAAGGCCAAATGGATCTGGATGAGGTCGGCTACATCATCACTACCCACGATGTGAAAACCAGCGTGGACGGGGTGTTTGCAGCCGGAGATGTGCAGGATCATGAGTATCGGCAAGCCGTCACCGCCGCAGGGACAGGCTGCGCAGCAGCCTTGCTCGCAGAACGTTGGCTGTCAGAATATGACTTGATCCAGGAATTCCACCAAACCGAAGCTTCGGAGAAGCCCCCCGAAGATGGGCATAAAGCCGAGTATCAGCAGGCAGCGGAATTCGACATCAGCCGCACCCGCCATGAGGGGGGCTATGCTCTACGGAAGCTTTACCACGAGAGCGATCGCCTGATTGTCGTCAAATACGCGTCGCCCACTTGCGGGCCCTGCCACACCCTCAAGCCCATGCTAGAGAAGGTGATTAACGAATTTGAGGGGCAGGTTCACTATATCGAAATCGACATCGAGCAAGATCCTGAAATCGCCGAATCGGCTGGAATCACTGGCACACCAACCATACAGTTCTTCCGCGACAAGGGTCTGGTGAAGCAGATGATGGGCGTAAAACAAAAGAGCGAATATCGAACCGTGATTCAGGGCAACATCAATCCCGCTCCAGTGACGTAGGGATGGTGCCCCGGTAGGAACACTGGCTCTTTTTCTCGCGCATTAAACCAATAGAGGGTGGGCTGTACCTACCCTCTATATGGAACGGCTAAGAGGTGCGAGGATTGGGGCGATCGCCTTACACAGCTTAAGTCAGCCAGGATAGGCTGTTGGGTTTCCGTCATGCCCATAAACATGGGCATCCATCAAACGCTTATCGGTCACTGGATTGAGCCTTTCTGGATTCCCGTATTCGCGGGCATGACCAATGACCAATGAACGGAATCGAAGCCGATGTTCCTTTCGACTCCGCTCAAGGAACGAACGTCCATAGTGCTATCTCAAAGGATCGGGATTAAACCCGTGCTTGCTGCACCTTGAGATATTCCGTATTGACGCCTGATTCTCGCACCAGCGCCACTTTCCCCGTTCGTGCAATTTCACGAATCCCGAAGCGGCTGAGGCGTTGGACGATCGCCACCATCTTGCCGGGATCCCCCACCACTTCCAGCGTGAGGGAATCATCACCCACATCCACAACCCGTGCCCGAAAAATCTGCGCTAGTTCAATAATTTCAGTACGGGTGGAGCTGGTTGCGTTGACCTTCATCAGCATCAATTCCCGTTCGACACAAGGCACTTCCGTGATGTCCTGTACTTTCAAAACATTGATCAGCTTGTAGAGTTGTTTGGTAAGTTGCTCAATGTCGCGATCGTCGCCGGGCACCACCATCGTAATGCGAGCAATGCCATTTTGCTCAGCAGGCCCCACCGCTAGGCTTTCGATATTGAAGCCGCGACGGGCAAACAATCCGGCAATGCGCGTGAGAACGCCCGCTTCATCTTCCACCAACACGGAGAGCGTATGTTTCATGAGTTTAGTGTCACAGATCGATAAGATTGAATCGTGGGAACGCGCCCACTTGGGAAACGACTCCCACGCAACCGCCTGATTCTCTGGGCATCCCATTCTCAGGTGGTTGACATCAGCATCTGCCGTCTCTTGATGAGAGTCAGTTCTTGATTCTATCTTGAGAGAGCAGGGAAATTTTAGATTCTTGCACGATTGTTTTATCTTATTAAGCAACAGCAGTAGAAACAAAAATTTGATGCGTTACGCTAACGCTAGGGCATCCGATAGTAGATGAAGATGGCATAGCAAGACAGGGTTCGCTGTACAGTTCATGAGAGAGGTTCAGCAAAGATCCTTTAGAGCGCCAACAGCCCCATTCAGAATTCCAGTTAAACCATCGAAAGTTCAACATAAATCGTCTTTTTGAATCGTCTTTAATAGCGTGTCTTTGAATAGTTAATCCCCGTCCTTCCAAGGATTAATGCACCGTTTCCTGTTCCTTGACTAAGACCCAAACGCAGAATGGAAGAAACTGTCCAGGATTTGGATACCTTGTGTTGGCTCGACCAAGTGCGCCCGGCGGATCGGATTGCGATCGGTGACAAAGCCTATTACTTGGGATTAATTCAACAACGTGGGTATCCTGTCGTTCCTGGCTTTGTGGTCACAGCTTCAGTCTTTCGGCATTACCTGGATACGCTGGATTGGCTGGAGCCGCTGTTTGCTGATTTGCCCGACTCGACCCTGCACCTAAACGTCGATCGCCCGCAGCAGTTACAAACAATTGCCCGCCAAATTCGCCAGTCCATTTTCGCAGCACCCTTGGATGAGGCATGGCAAGATCGGCTCGCGCAGGCCGTCCAGGACTGGCAAGCCCCCGCCGTCATTTTGCGCCCCTCCCTGGCACTGGAACCTGGAGTAGACCCCGCCATCAGCCATCGCATTCGGGGCTTGCTCCCCAGCCAAACCTGTTGGGCAGACGGGGCGGCGATCGCCCAGGGTATCCAAACGATGTGGGCTGAACTATTTCGGGCGCGGAGTTTGTTTTATTGGCAGCGATCGGGCATCGAACTCCGGCAGGTCAGGCTTGGGGTGTTGGTGCAACCCTTGTGGGCTGTACAAGCCGCAGGCGATGCCGAGGTCAGCGAAAGTACCGTGCATGTGCGCGCCGTGCGGGGCTATGGCCATGGTCTGGTGCAGGGCGACATGGTAGCGGATCACTATTATCTAGCAACGAATCTGACGGACCCGACAGATCTGACGGATTCAGGAGAGTTAGCGACAGATAGGGAGGCGCAGGCCGACCTTCAAGTTGAATCCAAATCCTATGCCTATCATTTGCAAGTGCCGCAGGACGGAGCAAGTCCACTAGCCGTCGAGATGCTCCCAGACGATCAGCAGGAGCATCCGGCACTCACTGCCGACCAGCGCGATCGCCTACAAAAGCTTGCCCAGCAGCTCCGCACGAGCCTGGGAAACGACGTGGAATTGGAATGGTGCTGCTACCCCCCTAATACTGCTGCGGGGGGAGATATCTACATCACTCAGGTAACGCTGAGTTTTCCCGCAAATACAAGCATCCCAGAAATTCCGTCCACTTCTCCTCCAGAACCTCCGGTTATAACCCCGGTTGATAAACATTGGACAGTACTTCGGGGATGGGCCGCGTCCCCAGGGCGATCGCTAGGACGGGTGGAATGTCTGTCCGAATGGTCGAGCGATTTAGAGCAGCAGGATCCGCCCCCCAATACTATCCTGGTAGCACCACAAATTACCCCCGAATGGTTGCCCTTGCTCCGTAAAGTGGCAGGATTGGTCACCGCCCAAGGGAGCTTCACCAGCCATGGTGCTATCCTGGCTCGGGAACTAGGGATTCCAGCCGTGGTGGGAATTTCAGAGGTGATGCAACGGGTGCAAACTGGCGATCAAATTTGTGTCGATGGCGATCGCGGCATTCTCATGCCCCTCTCCGCTATGATCGCCGCCTCCCCGTCATCGGAAGCCTCTCCGACGCCAACGGCTCCCTCGACAGTCCACGCCACGCAGTTGTTGGTTACCCTAAGCCAACCCGAGCGGCTAACGACAGCGGCCAACCTCCCAGTCGATGGGTTGGGTCTGTTGCGCTCCGAGCTACTAATGATGGGGATGCTGGATGGGCACCGTTCGGTTGAAGCTCGCCTACTTGACACCGAGTCTTCCTTCGTCGACGCCCTCGCCAACCAGATTCAGCGCTTCGCCGATGCCTTTGCCCCCCGCCCGGTGTTTTACCGCAGCGCCGATTTGCGATCGCACGAATATCGAATCACCTCCACAGAAACCACGCAAAATCCGTTACTAGGCTCCCATGGCACCCTGGCCTATAGCCAAGATCCAACCCTATTTCTGGCAGAACTTGAAGCCTTGCGGATCGCGCAGCGGGCTGGAGCCACCCATCTTCGTCTCATCCTTCCTTTCGTGCGAACAGTGGAAGAGGTTCGTCAATGTTATGACTGGATTCAACAAGCCGGATTGCTGGAGGTTGACTCGTTCCAGGTATGGATCATGGCCGAAGTTCCAGCGGTGCTCTTTCAACTAGCGGAGATGATGGAAGCGGGAGTGCAGGGCATCAGTATTGGCACCAACGACTTTACACAACTGCTGTTGGCGATCGATCGCGACCACCCCAAATGGGCAAAGGCTTATCCTTCCAATCATCCGGCAGTATTACGCGCTTTACACCAACTCATCCAAACTGCCAAATCCCTAAAGTTGCCCTGCATCGTCTGTGGAGAAGCACCCACCCAATATTCGGATCTCATCCCCCATCTAGTGCAATGGGGCATCACGGGTATCTCGGCTCCCCCCAATGCAATTGCTGAGGTCAAGCAAGCGATCGCTCGTGCTGAACACCAACTCCTCCTGGATGCCGCCCGCCAGTTACTCGGATAGATCCTTTTGCTCGATGGACTTTGTTTGATGGTGTGGCCATATCGCACACTCCTAGCCAAATTTAGTCTTGACATTGGCTATTTTTAATTGGGATAATAAAACGTTGTCTATTTTTCTGACTCGGATCAGGTGAAAAGGTGGAAGTTTCAGCAGGTGGACATAACATTTGTCCCCTAGTTTATCGGAGCACCCCTACCTGTACGGTCGACCAAGGAGATCATGGGATACGCAATTATCGAAACCGGCGGTCAGCAGTTCCGGGTAGAAGTGGGTCGGTTTTACGATGTCGATCGCATTCATGCTGACGAAGACAGTAAGTTGACCATCGACAAGGTTCTGTTTGTTGAAAACGATGGAGATGCATCCATCGGTCAACCCTTCGTCGAAGGAGCCGCCGTTGAAGCCACCATCATGCGTCACCTCCGGGGACGGAAGATCATCGTCTACAAGATGCGTCCTAAAAAGAAGACGCGCAAGAAGCAAGGCCACCGTCAGGAGCTGACTCGCTTGATGATTGACGCGATTACTTTGAATGGTGCGGCGATCGCAGGCAGCGCTGAAGTGGCGGATGCACCTGTTGCAGCAGCAACGGCTGAAGCTCCCGTAGATGCAGTTCCTGAAGCTCCCGCAGAAGCTCCTGCAACCGAAGAGGCATAGGGCGATTTTCCCTCCTCTGTCTATCTTTCACCTACCCCTCAGCCCAATTCAGAAGCTCTTTCAGAGCATCTGCTACAGTGATGGATGGGGTTGATAGCAGCAATGATGCTTAATTCAACCAGTTTTGACTTCAGCTCAACACTGGATTCATAGAAATACACCCTCAGACGGAGTTCGGCACAATGGCGCATAAGAAAGGAACAGGTAGTACCCGCAACGGTCGGGATTCAAATGCTCAACGGCTTGGTGTCAAGCGGTATGGTGGTCAGGTTGTCCGAGCCGGGAATAT
>JBCBSJ010000196.1:0-6312 GCA_039819245.1 Cyanobacteria bacterium J06638_20 | reverse complement strand
TCTGTAGAGAGCATGGCTTTGCTCGATACTGGTGCAAGCGTCAACGTACTGCCGTATGAAATCGGCCTACAATTGGGCGCAGTTTGGGAAGAGCAGACCGTACCAATTCAATTGAGCGGCAATTTAGCTCAGATGGAAGCAAGAGGATTGGTATTATCAGCGACTATTGCTGAATTTCCCCCAGTATTACTAGCATTCGCTTGGACACAATCGAGAGAAGCTCCTTTAATCTTGGGGCATATGAATTTCTTTGCGGAGTTCGATGTGTGTTTCTATCGGGCGGATCTTGCCTTTGAGTTATCCCCCAGGACAAAGTAAAGTCAGCCAGATTCAGCAACCCAACATTGCGAGGCAGCAGGGGGGGCAAACTAGTTGGTTGGGTTGTGTGGTAGTACGCCTGCGGAAGGCGATCGCCTGCCATAAGATTTGATAATGTAACAGTTTGTTATCACGCAGTGGAGGACTGACCAATGGCAGAGATGGATGATCGCAAGAAGCGGATTATGGAGCACCTGGCTCGCAGTACGAGCGATTTTATTAAGCGATCGCCCCAAGCGACCTCTCCGGATCGGAAGCAGCAGGTGATGGACCATGTGAACCGCACCCGAGGATAGGGGTTTGCAACCTGTCGGGAGTGTAGGATGGCTCCCGGTTTGATGACACAGCTCAAATACGGCAAGGGAAGAGTCAAGGCTCTTCCCTTGTTTTTTATTGCCTTCGGTAGCGTCTAGCCCCTGCAAGTGCGTTTATGGACAAGGACAACCAAGGACGATCTCGGAAATTTTAGTCAATTCAGAAATTCCAATCAATTTGGAATACCGCCACAAGATCTGGTCAGTTTGGCTACAATACTCGCTGGCGTCCTCTGCATTTTTCGCTGATTTCCCTGTAATTTGTCCTTTTATCCTGTCTTCCTATGATTGAAGCCGACCATCTCAGCAAAACCTACGGCTCAACGCTGGCCGTGGAAGATGTCACGTTTTCGGTGGAAGCCGGGGAAATTTTGGGCTTCCTGGGACCGAATGGGGCGGGGAAGACGACGACGATGCGGATTTTGTCGGGCTACCTGCCTGCCAGTCGCGGCACGGCTCGGATTGCTGGGTTTGATGTGCATGAAAACTCGATGGCGGTGCGCCAGAACATTGGCTACCTGCCCGAATCACCTCCCCTTTACCCGGATATGACGGTGGAGGGGTTTCTTTGGTTTGTGGCGCGGTTGAAGGGGGTAGCAGCGGGCGATCGCGCGTCTCGGGTGGCGGCAGCGATTGAGCGCTGCAATCTGGAAGAAAAACAACATGTGCTAATTCGCAAGCTATCGAAGGGGTTTCGGCAACGGGTGGGCATTGCTCAGGCGTTGGTACATGATCCCCCGGTCATCATTTTGGATGAACCGACCGTTGGACTGGATCCCCGACAGATTATTGATGTGCGTAACCTGATCAAGAGTTTGGCGGGCGACCACACCATCATTCTTTCTACCCATATCCTGCCGGAAGTGAGCATGACTTGCAGCCGGGTCGCCATTATTAACAAAGGGCGAGTTGTGGCGACGGATTCTCCCGACCACTTGATGGCTGGGCTGCGAGGCGGGCAGGGTTATGAGATCGAGATTGCTGGCGATAGTGCAGCAGTGGAGCCGATGTTGCGGCAGTTGCCAGAGGTGCGCTCGGTCGAAGCCTTGTCGGAATCGGGCGGCGACCTGGCAGACGGACACACACGTGTGCGGGTGATGACCCAGGGTGATCGCGACCCAGGACAAGCGATCGCCGCAACCATTGTGGGCTCTGGGGTGGGGCTGTATGAAATGCGGCGCATTCGCCTCAGCCTAGAAGAGGTCTTCCTGGAGCTAACAACCCAGGAAGCGGACGAGGACGATTCAGCTAGCCCGCCAACCGATAGCCAACCGACAGGCACAACGGCGACGGCTCCTGAAGCCAACTCTGAGGCCAGTGCAGAAAACGAGACGAACGGCACCCATCATTCATCCAACCAGGAGGAGAGCTAATGCAAATCCTTTGGAGCAACTTGATTGCCATCTATCGACGGGAGTTGCAGAGCTATTTTGCTTCACCGTTTTTCTATGCGATCGCCGCTGTCTTCTGGCTGCTCAGCGGGTTCTTCTTCGTGGTGATTCTGCTCGGCCCCGATGGCGTCATTGCCCAGGTCTCCCTCCGCGACCAAGCGGGCATTACCGAGCCACCCATTGATGTGCCCTACCAATTCCAGGGCATTTTCCTGAACTTGATTGGCTCCCTGTCCCTCTTCTTACTCCCCATGCTGTCGATGGGTCTGTATACCGAAGAGCGCAAGCGCGGCACCTTAGAGCTACTGGCCACCTCCCCCGTGACCAACTGGGTGGTTGCCATGGGCAAGTTGCTGGGGGTTGTCACCTTCTTCCTCACCATGACGCTGCCATTGCTGGTGTACGAAGTGGTCGCGTTCAGCGCATCCGATCCGCCTGCATCCTATCAGGTGTTGCTGCTGGGGCATGTGGGACTAATTTTGATGGCCGCTAGCGTCCTATCCCTAGGCATGTTCATTTCCTCCCTCACCGACAGCACCATTCTGGCGGCGGTGCTGACCTTTGCCCTGATGTTGTTGCTGTGGGTCACGGATCTGATTGCCAATAGCTTGGCCGGGCCGATCGCCGACACCCTGGGCAACTTCTCCCTAATCCAGCACTACAACGACTTGATTCAAGGCCAATTCAACACCAGCAGTATCGTTCTGTTTTGTAGCTACATCGTCCTCGGCATTTTGCTCACTGCGCAATCCATCGAAGCCTTCCGCTATCAGCGCTCTTGATGCAGCAGTCACCCTGTCCACAATCATTCGCCTGAGCCCAGGACGGCATCCAAAATCATTCGACGCAGCTCACGACAAAATCCAAAATCCAAAATCTAAAATCCAAAATTGACCGTCGCTTGCCCCTTCTTCCTAAATCCCAATCATGAAAATCTGGCAACGCTACACAAATTATCTGTTCTGGTTTGGCCCCTTTCTGCTGGCCATGGGGCTGACGGTGGGAGTGGTTTCGGGAAGCTGGGGCATCTTGCCCTTTGCCCTAATCCTGGGGGGCATCGTGATTGTGCTGGCATGGCTGGCCATTCAGAGCAATGAGCTGCGCAACGTTTGGAGCGATCGCTCAACCCAGGATGGCACCAACGCGCTGATTGCCACTCTCGCAGTACTGATCATCGTCGTGCTGATTAACCTCCTGGCTGACCGCTACAACGCCAGTTTTGACCTCACCGAAAATCAGATTTTCACCCTTTCCCCCCAAACCAAGGAAATTGTGGAGGGGTTGCAGGAACCCGTGGAAGTCTACCTGTTTGACCCTCTGCCCAACCCACGGGATGAGGCGTTGCTCGACAACTACGAAGAACTGAACCCCGACAACTTCGCCTATCGCTACATTGACCCGCAGGCCGAACCGGGCGTAACCCAGCAATTTGGGGTGCGGCAGTTTGGAGAGGTTTATGTAGAACAAGGGGAACAGCGGCAATTGGTGCAAATAGTATCGCCGGACTTACCACTAACCGAGCCTCGACTGACCAATGCACTGGTACAACTGACGAGCGATCGCCAGATCACCATCTACTTCGTGCAAGGGCATGGTGAACGGTTGCTGGAACCGGGGCAGGGCGGCTTGTCTCAGGCATTGCAAAGCCTCCAGGACGAGAACCTGGTCGTCGAACCCCTCAACCTGGCGAACAGTCCAGAAGTTCCTGAGAATGCCGATGTTGTGGTGCTAGCGGGGCCGCAGCGGTCATTGCTGGATGAAGAACAGGCCGCGCTAGAAACTTACATGCAAGGGGAAGGTGGCCTACTTCTGCTCCTCGATCCCTTGAATGAACCGGAATTGGATGAGTTCCTGGGAGATTGGGGCGTTGAGGTGAGCGATCGCGTCCTGTATGAACCCGCCGCGGGCAACGATGGCATCATCACCTTTATCACCCAATACGGGCAGCATCCCATTACCCAAGAGCTACTCAACGGCATTTCCTTCTATCCCCTGGCTCGCCCGCTGCAACTCACGGAAACCGATGAGGTTCAGGCACTCCCACTGCTAATCACCTCTGCGCAAACCCAGGCACGGGAGATTGGTGAAGACGGAACCTTGCTCCCTCCAGGCGACAACGACCCCGAAGGTAACTTTGTGCTGGGTGCCGTTCTCACTCGTCCTGCGGAGGTAGATGACGCCCCCGAAGCCGCTGAAGAAGCCCCTGACACAGCAGAGGAAACGCCTGACTCAGAAGACACGACCGAAGATACCGAGGCAGCGACCGAGGGTACCGAGGAAACCCCTGAAGCGGACGAGGCAACGCCTGAGGCAGAGGAAACTCCTGAAACGCCAGCGGAAACACCCGAGGAAGAAGAAGCTACTGCCCTCCCCCCCGAAGCCCGCATGGTGGTCATTGGCAACTCCAGCTTCATCACCGATGGCATCATCAGCCAGCAACTCAACCGGGATGTCTTCCTCAATGCCATCAACTGGCTCAGCCAAGACGAAACCGCCAACCTCGCCATCCGCGCCGCCGAACCCACGAACCGTCGCATTTTCCTCTCCCCCATCCAACAAATTGGTCTGGCGATCGCCGCTATGGCTCTCCTACCCGCCCTGGGTCTGGGGCTAGCCATCGCCAGCTGGTGGCGCCGCCGTTAACTGGAGACTCAATAGCTAGACGAGAGTCCATCACTTCCTCAACGGTTCTCTTCTCTTCTTTCCCTTTGTGCCTTCGTGGTTCATTCCAACTT
The DNA here is from genome assembly GCA_039819245.1 of Cyanobacteria bacterium J06638_20. GTDB lineage: Bacteria > Cyanobacteriota > Cyanobacteriia > Elainellales > Elainellaceae > Vacuolonema. The sequence goes on along the minus strand of JBCBSJ010000196.1, from coordinate 1,554 downwards.
CACCCCAAGCCGATGCAACTCAAACGCCAAAACATCCTGCTCGTCCTGACAGCCCTTGTCCTGGGTGGCGCTGTGCTTCTGACTCGATCGCCCAACAATGCCCCCTCCAACGACACCACCACCAACCTGTTTGCTTTCGATGAGCAGGATATCCAAGCGCTAGACATCGACACGGTCGCCCGGGATTTTGCCTTCGAGAAGGATGAGAACGGCATCTGGCTCATCACTGAACCCGAAGAGGCGATCGCCAACGACGCCACCGTTGCCTTCCTCGCCAACCTGCTGGTGACCTCCTCAAGTAACCAAACCCTTGCCGCTACCCCCGACACCCTCTCCACCTACGGCCTCGATCGCCCCTTCGCCACCGTCGATATCACCCTCGAAGATGGCAGCACTCATCAACTGGTGCTCGGCACCTTCAACTTCGACCAAAGCCGCCTCTATGCCCAGGTCGATCCCGAGGCCGAAGAGACTGAAGCGGAGGCAGAAATCGATGTGCTACTCGTTCCAGCTGACTTCGAGACCGCCATCAATCGTCCGCTAGAGGACTGGTTGCCGGAGGAAGAAGCGGTTGAACCCACTGAAGGTGAGGCCGAAGCCACAACCGATACGCCGGAGGAAGAAGTGGAAGCAGTGCCTAGTGTTGAGGAATAGGAAGAAGGGGCGATCGCTTGTGATGTGAAAATTTCTTGTCCCCTGTAAATGAAAAACCTCTGCAAACGAAGTATCAATACATTCGATTAGCCGCTGAATAAGCCTTTCCCAAGGCGCGATCGACCTTATCAAAACACTTCTCAATTTGCCTAAAGGATGCCTCCTCCGATGTCGCCACTTGGGCAAATTTAATGCTGGCACGAATCAGGCTGAAAGCAGCGCTATTGATTGGAGGTTGACCCGCCCCACCCCGCAACGCCTTTGCGAGTTGTGCCAGTTGTGCCAACTCCTCTGACCAATCTTTGATAGCAAAGGATTTGCGGCTTGTCGTGGAGCTTTGCAGGAGATCATCCAACGATTCGATGATCTCTTGGTTTTGCTTTGCGGCTAAATAAGTGTCCTTAAAACCAGCCGTCATATTTCCACCAATCATCACGTTGTATCCTTGCAACAGCCCGTCATACACAATCTTTCCTTTAAATGGAAGCAAGATGGTTTTCACAGGGAAAGGAAGGGCGTGTTTTGGAATCATATCGATCAAATCGTCATATAAACTCAGAACCCCATAAACACGATCCTCGCCATCAATAAACACGGCATAGCGCTTTAAGACGCGCTCAATCACAAATGTGTCAATAACGTAATGCCGCCACCCTTGGACGATCGCCAATTGCTCTGTTGAAAGCTTTTGGGGATTTTCCTGCACAAACACATCGATCAGTTCAGGCTGCTCGAATATGGCATCCCGCACAAGTTTCTTCTTGTCAGGATTTTGTAACGTTGCATAATTTTGCAGGGTTTTGATTTCTGGCAGCAGTTGCTTTTTCTGCTTGACGAAAAACTGCAATGCCCACATCAGTTCAAAGAACAAATCTGCATCGCTTTGCTTCAGTTTCATTG
>JBCBSJ010000195.1:0-6333 GCA_039819245.1 Cyanobacteria bacterium J06638_20 | reverse complement strand
GGGGTCTGCACCGCCGTCTCCAGAGCCATCGGCTCCAGAGATGGCGCCCCTCCACGGCCCCCGTTGTGCTCGCTGGCTCGTTCCACCGGGTGGACCAGTTTTCGTGTCGCCTCCGGACCAGTTTTCGCTGTCGCCTGACATCATCGAGTTCGAACTCCAGTTTCATTGTGGAGAAGCAGCTCTCCACCACGGCGTTGTCCCAGAAGCAGCCCGTGCTGGACATGCTGAAGATGATGTTTGGCTCCCTTAACAGGCCGCCGTAGTCAGCCGCCCGGTACTGGCTGCCCTGATCCTTGTGGAAGAGCAGCTGCTCCGGTTCCGCCTGCCGGTGGCCCGCAGCTCCTGATAGATCCGAGGCGAGCCTTAGAAGCCTCGCTGGGCCTGAAACACCGCCTCCAGCACAGTGGTGAGCAGGGCGTTCCCGGTCGCCCGGTGTCCCGGCGACAGACCTTCATACCGCGTGCCTGCGTAGCCGGAATCAGCCCAGACGAAGTGATCCCTTTTCTCAGGATCCAGCACCTGTAGGATCATCTCGCTGTCATGAATGGTGGCTGGCGTAATCGCATATCTGCGGATTAAGCCATGGTCAGCATCAATGCAGATGCTGTTCTTGTATGCATAGTGGCTGATGCCGTTTTTGTTCACCCAGCGAGTGTCAATCTCCTTCTGCCGCAAGCGTTCTGGCTTATCAGCCCATCCTTTTGGCAGCTGGCCTCGCTTGATTGCCTCGTTCTCAGGCCGCGAGTTTCGCTGCTTGGGGACAGGGACAAGTGTGGCATCGATGATCTGCCCGCCACGGGCCTCCAGTTCCTGGGAGCGTAGATGCTCCTCAAACCGTTGAAATAGCACATCGATGACACCCGCCTTGCGGAGCCGTTCGCGGACAAAGGCGATGGTGGTGGCATCGGGAATAGTGTTCATCACTCCCAGACCGACACATTCCTCAAACGAGCGCCTGTCGTTGGCCTGGAATTCTAGCTATTCAGCCGCAAGCCGAAGGCAACGCCTACGCTGAGGTTGAACAGTTGCTGTAGTAACAGCATCTTGAAGAGGGTGAGCGGATCAATCCGCTTTCTGCCGGCATTACTCTTGCGATCCTGAACGTATCCCTGCTCAGGTAGCGACTGGAATATCTCCCATGGGATCGAATCAGACAGTCACTTGAGAACCGGCTTCTTCTCCTGGAGCTTTGCGACCCTTTCCTGTTCGCCCCAAAGATCTCATTGGCCCACCGCTGGCATGCAGTCTATTTTCCTTATTCTATCGCTATGCCCGCGTGGTCAACGGGCCTGCTGATTGTTCAAGGAGCCCTGAACACTGTTCATTGCGTTGAGATTTTCGATGCCAGGGCCAATTTCTGTCAAATCCAAGATATTCGCCTGGGCCATGCTATTCTAGCTCTACTCAACAAGCCTTTCAGCATGAACAATAGCACTCCCTGCATGATCGTCATCGCGGGCGTATGTGGCGCTGGCAAGACCACCGTGCTTCGGGAACTGCAGACAATGCTTGACTCTAATCTATATGCATGCCATGACATCGACGAGGCTGGACATTCAGACAACGCAGGCGAGGAGTGGCTAGCAACACAAACAGATCGCTGGCTTGATATTGCACATAAAAACGCTAAGCGAGGGAGGTCTACCGTTGTTTCAGGCATTCTTTTTCCAACAATGATTGAATCTAGCAAGAAGTTCATTGCTGCCCCCCCGCATTAGGTATTGCGTCCTCTCAGTTGGATCCACCGAGCTGGTGGAAAGGCTAAGTAAAAGGTACTCTACTCAGCGTAGAAGTCAAGACATCCTGCGCATTTCAGGCATGCCGCATGGAAAATTTATCCAGATGATGGTCGAGATGCAGAGCGGTTATCTCACCCTGTTCAACCGAGGAGGTTGCGATGCGGCCTTCTTCGACACAACCCAGTCCAGCATTGACGAAGCCGTCAGATTTGTTTACAGACATATCACCAATATCGATTCATCAGTTTGCTCCACCGAGGGCCTTGAATTCACGTAGAAGGACCAATCAGCTGTAGTTGAATGGTATAATTGCAAGACCAAGGAAACTGTTGGCGAGAAGTGGTTGTGCGGCTCTTGAGACCAGGCATCGCTGGAGTGCTGCTCCGGATCTCCTCAGGAGGATGAGCTGTGTCTGGGGTTCCCCCAGTGTTGAGGTCAGGTCGAGAGGGGGCAAGCCCAGAGTGAGTGATCGTCGCAGTCGACCAGCTTCCGCAGTTCACGGGCGTCAGCGCAAGCGAGGTTTTATTGAGCCACTCAAGCTCCATCTGCAGCCGGCCGATCTGCTGGAACAGCTGACGTGACCCCCCTTACTGGTCCAGTTCCTTTGAGAGCTGGTGGGTGGTCAGGCCGCTCTCCACTGCTGGAGGATCTCCAGGGGCGTACGCCCCTGGAGCGCCGAATGCGGTCTGTAGGTGTTGTACTCCATCCGGTACTGCTCTGCCAACAGCCTGGCTTCGGGTACCGAGGCGAACAGTTCGATATTCAGGAACTCATCTCTGAACCGGCTGTTGAATGATTCCACAAATGGATTCTCCCAGGGTGAACCCGGTGTGATGTATGCCGTAGTTGATCTGCTGCCTGTACACCATTCCTGCAGTGCATGGGCAATGAACTCAGGCCGATTGTCCATTCGCAGATGGGTGGGTGCTGGAGGCTGCTTGAGCAGTTCCTCGATCGTCTCGATCACATCGACCGCCTTGCAGCGTCTGCCGACATGAATAGCCAGGCACAGTCGACTGTATTCATCCACAATATTGAGGAATTTCAGTCTGCGGCTATCTATTGTCTGGTCGAACTGGAAGTCGATCGCCCACACGTGATGCGGGTACTCGGCTCTCAGCAGCTCTCTGGAGCCATCGGCAGGCCGTGAGCGTTTGCGCCGGCGCGGCAGGGGCCGCTGGAGACCCTCCTCCCGCCAGATCCGTTGCACCCGCTTGTGGTTGACGCTCCAGCCTTCCAGCCGCAGCCGGCGGTAGACCTGCCGCCGGCCCCAGCGCACATGGCGCCGGGCCAGCTCACGGATGCGCCGACGCAGCTTCTGCTCCTCGATGGCCGTCACCGGTATGGGGTGACGCTGCGTGGTGCGGTTCTGGCCCGCCAGCTGGCAGGCTCGCCGCTGCGAAACCCGGAATCGATGCTGCAGAACCATGACAGCTCCGCGGCGACGTTCCGGGCTCAGAAGTTCCCTCGGCCAGCTCCCACTGCTGCGCAGAAGCCTGCGGCTAGAGCATCGCTTTATCGAGCTCAGCATCCGCGAGCAATCGCTACTCCTTCGGAGAAGCCTTCGGCTAGAGCCGGGTGTTCTCCTGTTCCAGCTCCTTGAGGCGCTTGGCCTCTGTGGCATTCATCCCGCCATAGAGCTGCTGCCAGCGGTGGTAGGTGGAAGCAGACACCTCCAGGGTCCTGCAGACGTCAGCGACGGTCTGCCCCTGGTTGAGGAGCTGCTCAGCGGTGCGCAGCTTGCGGATGATCTGCTCAGGGGTGTGGCGCTTGCGTTTCATGGGGCTTCTCCTGGCCAAGTCTGGCCGGTAGGGAAGCTCTCATAAGGGGTGGATCAGTTTCCGGGGTCCGCGTCACAGCCCGAGGCCCAGGCCGACGAGCAGCAGTGTGATCAGGTGACGACGATGCTCACCGAAAATTCCCGGCTGCTGCTGCGCTGATGGAGCCGGCCAAGGAGGATCTGCTGGCATTTCGGACCTTCCCGCAGGAACAATTGCACAAGATCTGGAGCACCAATCCTCTGGAGCGGCTTAACAAGGAGATCTGGGCGAAGCCTTCTCCAAAGGAGTAGCGCCGCACCCGCGTCGTCGGTATGTTCCCCAACGATGCCGCGATCATTCGCCTGGTGGGAGCGCTGCTGCTGGAGCAGCAGGAGGCTCGTCAGCAGGATGGCCGCCTTGTGTTCTTTGAACTCTCGATGGCCAAACTGGACAACACCTGCGATTGGCTGCAAGATCAACCAGCAGCTCCACTCAAAGCAGGTGGCTGATCAGTGATCTCCGATCAAATCACTGGCCTCGGATTTTACAGCACTCCAAGGGGTGCGCCCCTGCAGACAGCGCTTTCAACCGGAATGATGGTAGTGTGGCGAAATCAATGCAGTCGGGGCTTGCCAGAGCCACACCTAATTCACGCTAGCCATACTCGCTGGAAGTTGTGTTCGCTTGGTGCCTGGTATCTGCTCACAAATCGAGTAGCCAAGCTGCTTGCCGCCCATCAAGCCATACCCAGACTGAGATCAGAAGGCTATTCGCGCTCTGGTGGCGCGATGTTGTCAGAGTCTGCCCAGGATATAGCGGATAGACGCCTGCAGCAGTAAGGCCGGACACTCGCGGAAATCAGCCGTGACTGTCTCTCCGTAAAGATCACATGACAATATCAAAAAGCCACTATTGTAGTTCAAGTTTTAGGGATCAAGGGGCCTAACCCTTGCTCTTGGCAGAGGGGACTTGCCAAGGCAGACGTGATGTGATGACATGCTATAGTCTAGGATAATAGGTTTGCCTGCATGAAACCAGAGCACGTTCAGAGTCTCTATGGACCTGGCTATGCAGCCGGTTACAACACTGCTTTCATCGATGACCCACTCTTCAAAGGTAAGACTGATGCTGAGGTTCTTATTCTCAGCACTTTGCTAAATACAGGCTCTTCATTAACTGGGTCTGCAAGATGGCTAGATCTTGCTTGCGGAACTGGGTATTTCTTATCTAAGTTTCCAGAGACTGAGAGGACTGGTGTTGACTTGTCTGATGCTATGCTTTGCAAAGCCAGGGGCATAAACCCATGCATTCCCCTGATTCAGGGTGATCTGCGCAATAGAAAACTCTTTGGGAGAGGCTCATGGGATGTGATCTCTTCGATGTGGTGGGCGTATTCGTACTTGGATACGATTCGACAAATAAAGAAGTTCATAAGAAACGTTAGTTTTTGGCTGACGCAGGAGGGGTACTTCTTCTTGCCGATTGCATCTCTAGGGAACTTCGGCTGTGGAGTGAAAGGCTATCCTAAACAAGATTATCCTTATCCACTCTTTTCATCCTTGCCCGTTCTTGGTGGCGAGCTTTCAATTACAGCTATTCACTGGAGCTGGAAAGAGGCAAGTGGCTCCGTACATGAACACCTCCTCGCGCCACATCCTGAGCTGATGCGTAGTATTGCCTTAGAATACTTCAAGACGGTAGATATTATCAGGTATCATGAGTACGGCTATATTGGACTTATCTGCAGTAACTCTGCCAGCAAGCTATCGGCAATGAGAGAGCTTTTTCCAGACGTAGCTCCATACCGTCCAATTACCCCAGAAGTATAGTCGTTTATGCAGCGTGAATTCCATGGTGGCAGCATACTTGCGAAAGTGAGACTACAATATCCATAATTTCAAGACTCCTGTAGTGTGTTGGCTACTATACCGTTGTCTTAGGGAAGCTCTCAGCAACAAGGGCTTGAGCGGCTCCTGAGATCAGATATCTCCGGGCTGCTCCTGTAGATGGGCTCAGGGATTGATCTGTGCCCATTTAATGTGATCTTATGCCCCCTTTACGCTGCCTTGTACCCGTGAATGAACACATTCGGGCACACCACTCCCCTGATCATGGAGTCGCAAGCAACTGACGCCGTGCCAGGAACAGATTCGCCAGTGCAGCCAACACGTTGACCTTGCAGCGGTTCTTGACCATTCCCCGCAGTCTGGTCTTCTGAAAGCCGAACTGCTGCTTGAACACCCGGAATGGATGCTCACCCTTGGCGCGGATGTGGGCCTACTGCAGGCAGAAGCCTGCGGCTAGGGCTGTCTCTCCACCAGATCCTGCAGCTTCCCGTCTGGAGTCTCGGGCAGTGCTCGGCGCTTACCGGGACGCATGGCCACCCGAAACTCCGTTGACTTGCCTGCCATCTCCGGCCTCTTGGCGATTCCCTGGTATCCAGCGTCGGCATAGACCACCTCCTCCGCCCCGTGCAGCAGCTCAGCTGCTGGGGTGAGGTCATGCACGTTGGCGGCAGTGGTGACGACGGAGTGGATCCGCCCTGAGTCCTTGTCCACCCCCGCATGGATCTTCATGCCGAAATAGCACTGGTTGCCTTTCTTGGTCTGGTGCATCTCCGGATCCCGCTCACCAGCCTATTCTTGGTGGTGCTGGGGGCTGCGATCAAGGTGGCATCGATGATCGTCCCCTGCTTCATGGCCATACCCTGTTCGGCGACGATTAGGTAGGCGGGTCCGCGCAACTACATAGGCGGGTCTCAGGACGCGACAACAGGGCTCCGATCTCGGTCTGGAGTCCCTCGATGCCCGCTCCTCTGTCGTTGCGGATCAAGG
>JBCBSJ010000194.1:0-6417 GCA_039819245.1 Cyanobacteria bacterium J06638_20 | reverse complement strand
TCAAAACTCGGTTGAAGAACCTAGATCTCGCGTGTGTCCAGGGCTAAGGTTTGACGGTTATTTCATCGGGTTTGGGATAACGGACTAGACGAAATGGAACCCTCAGCGAGATTGAGGGATGACAACCCTCCAACTGGGGGGTTGTTTGAGGTTTATTTTCATGTAAACCTCTAAAGGATGCCTATTCCTGAGAGCATCACCCTAGTCTGGGAACGTTAACCACGGTTCGCAATCGGTGGAAGAAAAAACAATGAAGAAGCTGACTGAATGGGTACGAGGTCGAAACACAACAACCCCTCGTTTTTGGGTACGGGTTGCCGCCTGCGCTGCCACAACGGCAACGATGGCCGTCTCTACAGCTTTGCCCGTTCGGGCATTTGGCGATGGCTATTTTGAGCTAGATCCAGATGCTAATGATTTTCAGGCTTGTGCAGCCGCGATGCTCGATGAGGGTATTTCCCCAGAAATTGCGGCCTTTGCCTGTGGCACAGCGCGTCAACCGGATGACTTGGCCGATTGTGTCGTTGGAATTGAGGATGTCGAACTCACTGCCGTTGATGTGTTAGCTGCTTGCCGCCGGACGCGTCGACCGATCGAAGTAGCCGGGTGCTTCAACCAAATTCAGGAAGACCGTCGGGATAACGAAGTTACGGTCGCGGCCAACGTTCTAGAAAACTGCCGCCGTAGCCTGCTGCCAGAGCGCTTTGCCGACTGTGTCATTGGGCTCCGAGACGAGATTACGTTTCCTATTAGTTCCGCGATGGACAACTGCATTGCGGCAGGCAATCGCCCTCGGACTGATATTTCCAACTTTTAAGGGATCTGTACGAACATAAAAGCCTCCAGCAACCCCCGAGAGAATATTTTCTCTCGGGGGTTGTCTTGAAACCTCTATCTCACAGTCAAAAGCCTTGCTCTAAAAAGCGTTCAAGTCTATCAGGTTTCCCGGAACTTCAGATAGATTAATCGCGAATGAGTTCGCGGCACTGAGCACGGCTGGTGTTATCGTCAACGCCATCAACGCGGTTCTGGGTGCGGCATTGTTCCCAGGCCAGCCGATTGCCGACCTGTTTCACCAATTGGTCACGCCCTTCCATCGCCAACGCGAAGTATTCAAGGCTGTCCTCATGATTGCCCTGATCCACCAGGATCTGTGCTTTCAAGTAGTACAGCTCAGGATTATCGGGCGCAGCAGCGATCGCCGTATCCACCGCCGCGATAGCCTCCTCAAACTGACCTAAGTCGCGATAGCCGACGGCCAAACCACGACTCGCCATATAACTTGGGCCTGCGCGTTCTTCTAGCCGTTCGATCGCCTGACTTGGATCCGAAAACGGCAAATGAACTGCCAGAATCAAGTCCATAAATCCACGAATCAGATTGATTTCGGGATCGTTTGGGTCAATATCCTCGGCTTGATTGAAGTTATTAAATACTAACTGTAGGCGGCGCAACAAATCAGGTGTGGCGGCTACCAAGCCTTCATCCTGGGCAATGTAAGCGCCTTCCAGAAAATGCCCCACGGCTATGTATAGATGGCCTCGCAGCGGATCGCTATCCACCAACGCTTCGGCGCTTTCTCGGGTACGGGTCGCGCTGCGCTGCAAAATGTCCCAATCTTCACCCAAAAACGCGATGGAGGCTTGCAGGGCATAGTTCAGCGGCTCATCTTCTTCAGCCGTTCGCAGAATCTCGCGAGCCTCGCTATAGTTGCCCTCTCGGAACATGGCATCAAACGCCTGTTCCGTGCGATCGCCCACCTGCTTAGGCGCACTAGAGCGGAAGGGGTCGGCCAAGCCTGCATCTACGGCAAGGGTGAGAGCGATCGCACAGCCGCCTATGAAGGAAGCACCCCATCGCCATCCAGCTCTCGTAAACCGTTTGAGGGGCGAACACTGCATAGCTGAGGAAGAAATAAGCTGCCGCTGAGAGGATTGAACGCGTACCATAAGCCTCCGTGGGTAATCTGTTCGTCATTCAGAATGCTGATTCACCGCACCAAGACGACGTTGATCCAGTGAGAGAAAGGAAGTCACGACTGCCATAGACGTCGTCAAGACCATAGACGCCGCCACTGCCGTAGGTGCAGGTTATGCTTTGAGCATTGCCTGTCTACCCTAACTTACACGTTGAGGGGATGACAGTAGGGGCAATGCCCAAACCCCTTGACGTATGGTGTCCCCCCATAAGTTCCATCAATGACTTACTGGTTATCTTAGAGGACAGAGGATTCTTCCTCCCGGTATCCCATAGCACATTGCGCCCATAGAGCTGATGCATTTTGTTGGGGGCATGAGTGCGATCGTGTCGGTATGTCACCGCAGTTTAACCAGAGTTGTGCCAGTTGTGTATAAGAGCTGACCCACTAACCTGCGCTGGTAGGATAACCTCCGACGGTATTTGCCCGAATATTTGCCAAAATAGTATTTACTCAAAACGCCAACATGATGTTTTGAGTAGCCGAAAGTCATCACTCCATTTCGCTGAAGCAGTTCTCTGCCCATGCCGAAGGAGCATCGTTTCTTGCTGTTTCACCCTGTGCCCGAATGCTGCGTGTTCAAGATTTGGTCTATCATCCCGCTGCGACGCCAATGCCCATTTTGGACGGGGTCTCTCTAGAACTCGAACCCAAACAAATGGGCGTCATCATTGGCCCGAGCGGTTCTGGCAAAAGCACATTGCTGGAAATTCTATCGGGCTTAGCCAAGCAAACCGCTGGCACCATCAAATGGCGGGATCAGGATTTGACTCCCGATGATCTGCGGCAAATGGGCGGGCTAGTGTTTCAGTTTCCCGAACGGCACTTTTGCGGCAGCACCCTCACCGAAGAATTGCGACTCGGCCATCCCGACATCAAACGCGAACGGCTCGATGTCGCCCTCGAAGAAGTCGGCCTCGCCCATCTCTCCGCACAAACCTCGCCGCGATCGCTCAGCGGTGGGCAACAACGACGGCTGGCACTAGCCGTGCAACTGGTTCGCCAACCCTTCTTGCTGATGCTCGACGAACCCACCGCTGGACTGGACTGGTCCATGCGCCAACAGCTCCTCAACGTTCTCCGCAAACTCAAAACCGAATGGAGCCTCCTCGTCGTCTCCCACGACGCTGGTGAGCTGGCAGACGTTGCCGATCGCGCCTGGACTCTCGACCACGGCCACCTAACCCCCACCATGATCACCCCGACCGCCAAAGTCGAATCTTAGCCTCTAGATTCAGAATTAGGATTCAACCTAGAGGCACGATCCTATCCATCCCTATCCGCGTTCATCTGCGTCCATCTGCGTTCCCCTATCTATCCTGTTAATCCGAGGAGACCACCTTCTCTCGGCGATTGCCATGTCTGACCCTTCCCCTTCCCAAGCTCTACCTGTCTTTACCGACCTGTGGCAATCAACCTTAGGGTGGCAACCTAGCACCGAGCAGCAGCAAAAATTTCAGCATCTCTACCAAGAAATTCTGGCAGGCAATCGCCTCCTCAACCTGACACGTATCACCGAGCCAGAGGCTTTTTGGGAAAAGCATTTGTGGGATTCTCTGCGCGGCATTCAGCCATTGCTCGCCACCCCAAAGGCACCCTTACGCATCATTGATATTGGCACCGGGGGCGGATTTCCAGGAATTCCAGCAGCGATCGCCCTGCCTCAAAGCTCTCTCACCTTACTCGACGCCACTCAAAAAAAAGTCCGATTTCTGCAAGACTTGGCGACCAAACTCTCCCTGCTGCATGTGACGGGAGTGAGCGATCGCGCCGAGGCTCTAGGTCATCATCCGTCCCATCGAACGGGCTACGATTGGGCATTACTGCGGGCTGTCGCCGCCGCCAATGTATGTGTGGAATATGCCTTGCCGCTGCTCAAGCTCAACGGCACCGCCATCCTCTACCGCGGACAATGGACAACCGCCGAAGAAACCGACCTCCATCGTGCCCTGGAAGTTTTAGGAGGTAAGCTAATAGCCACCCATCCCGTTACCACTCCGCTCAGACAGAGCCAGCACCACTATTTGCATATTCAGAAAACGGCCCCCACCCCTGAGCGCTTTCCCAGAGCGATCGGCACGCCTAAGCAACGCCCATTATGAGATGAAGGCTCAAGGGTATACGCATCACCTGCTGTTATCTGAGTGCCGTGCTAGGAAAAAGCTACTGCTGCGAGAGGCGCTTTACCTCTTCACCACCGAGCAACTGGTGAGTTTCGGCCAGCAAAGCAGGAATTTTGTCCGCATGGGGACTATTTTGCAAGCAGGACTGCATCGCTCTGGGTCTCAGCTTATCGGCCTTGTTGCCAGGGAACCAGTGACTCGCGTTGCCCAGCATGTTGTAGCGGACTTTGGCATATTCGGTCATGTTGTAGGCGATCGCCAGATTCCGCAGCCACAAAATTACCCGTACATTCACGTTCCCCGGCACATCTTCTAGGCGAGGCAGACCCACATCCCAAGTTTTGTACCACTCTTCGCCAAGCGCCCGAACCGCAGCTTCCTCCAAACGCGCCAGAATTGGGGGCAACACTTCATCCGCGCGATCGAGCAACGGTAGGACTTTCAGGTGTTCATCAAAATCGGTCGGGCGAGCAGCTCCTAAGCTTAGGGTATGAACCTGGGGATGGTTGAGGCAAAACAGGTCGTTGAACACCATCGGACTCAGGGGTTGGCACAACTCCACAAGCTCTTGGGGTGGTTTGTAGAGCATTCCGCCTTTATCGGACGGGCTGATGATGAAAACCCCCATGTCATGAAGGGTTGCGGCTTCGATCGCTGGCCAGTTTTGCTGGTTGATGTAGTACCAGTGCAGGTTGACATAGTCGAATTGGTTGGTGGCGATCGTCTTCACAATCACATCGGTTGGTGCATGGGTCGAAAAGCCCACATAGCGGACTCTGCCCTGCTGCTGAAACTGGCGCGCCACCTCCAGACAACCACCCGGTCGTACTGCCCAATCCAACAATTCCGGCGTGTTGATACCGTGGATGCCCAGCAAATCAACATAGTCCAGTTGCAGATTTTTGAGGGATTGCTCCAGCGTCTCGCGGAATTCACGAACATTCTTCTTGGGCGATACCTTCGTTTGAACGATCAGCTGCTCGCGGGGCAGCTTAGGTAAGATCTGCCCGAGCTGGACTTCGGAGGTACCATAGCCTCGAGCCGTTTCGATATGGTTGATTCCGATTTCGACTGCGCGCCGAATGGTGGCCTCCAAATTGCGCTGGTTATCCTGCGGAACCGTGTCATAGGGCACATCCTGCCATTTGAACTGATAGCGCATCCCGCCACAGGAAAAGACGGGTATGGCCAGCTCCGTGCGTCCAAATCTGCGATACTCCATGTTTAGCGTTCGGTGGTTGTTACGTTAGGGCAATCGATTCCAGGGCAACGCGTAGCGCCGCCTATGGGAGATTGGAACACAGGAAGACCAAAACCTGCAATCTCAGCATTAGTAAGATTGCCACTTCCTCTTCTCTTTTATGGGTATTTGTCAGATGTTGAGGTCTGTAACTGGCAAGACATCCCAGAGAGAAAACACCTCAAGGGGTAGTTTGGGTTGCGGCTTGAGGTTGCGGCTTGTTGCCAGGCATATAGACCAGTTCCAATCGCAACCCATCCGGGTCGGTGAAAAGAACGCTGTAGTAGGCCATACTGCTATTCTCGATGCTTTTCGGAGGATGCAAGATTTGGGCCCCGATGACCTGGAGCCGTTGATAGATGCGATCGACCTGCTCTGAGGATTCGGCAGCAAGGGCAAAGTGATGCAATCCAGGAAGTTGGTCAGTCGCGGTTTTGATTGGATCAGCATCAGACAGGGTAATGGCTCCGGCCTGGGCGGACCACCACATGGTGTAGCGGTCAGTTTGGGCAACACAGGTGTAACCGAGAGCTGTCAGAAGCCAGTCATAGAAGACTTCAGAGCGGGGGCGATCGCTCACCCTCAGCGCCAAATGCATGACGGCTCCCAATCCCACAGCTAATCCTCCGCCCGCTTTAGCCAAAACCCACGCAACCCAGCCGCCCGTGCGCCCTGGTAGTCCTCGTGGAAGCTATCTCCCACATGCCACGCCTCAGACGCTTCACAGCCATGCTTTTCTAGTCCAGCAGCAAAGATGAGGGCATCAGGTTTGGCAGCACCCACTTCCGACGAAATTGTCACCGAACTGAAAAAGTCATCGAGCTCTAATACCGTCAAAACTTTGTGGAGGCGGGTATCGAAATTGGAGAGGATTCCTAGTGGTACATCCTGATTCGCCCAATAATTCAAGGTTTTGAGGGTGTCGGGATAAACCTCCCAGGGATCGGCCATGGCAAAGTGATCGTAGAGCGCACTAAAAAAACTGGCAAAGTCACTGAATTGGTTGAGGACTCCCGCTTTTTGAAACGTTTCAGCGGCGATCGCCCACCACCAGCCATACTCCCGCTCCGGTATAT
>JBCBSJ010000193.1:0-6697 GCA_039819245.1 Cyanobacteria bacterium J06638_20 | reverse complement strand
CTGACGACCGCCTCTCGCTGGAACTGGTTCAGTGGGCCGAGTGCGTCAAGAATTTCCCGCTCAGCTTTTCTTGCGTCGCCAACGGCTTGTGGCTTGGTTAGCTGAACGGGCTCCTTGCCGGGGTAGCTGGGCCGCTGCAGTAATGGGTTACTCATATCGCGCCTCCAAGGTTGTGCTCCAGCTCCGCTTTTCGTACATGCGCTGGAACCGAGCAAGTCGTTCTTCGTGGGCCAAACTCCATGCCTGGTCGGATAACGTCACCCAGTAGCAACGTGTTTTTGTGGGCCAGTCATCAGAGGCGATGCGCCCGTAATCGATGAAGCCTTCGGACTTCCAGCGCTCTAGGAGTAAGCGATCGCCATCGTTGAGACGTATTTGCTCGAAAGAGCCGCCGTAATCTACGCATTGCGTTTCGAGGTAGAGCAACAGGCTTTTTTCGTCTCGGCTCAAATCCTTCAGTGTCTTCATGCCGTCACCTCATCAGCCGCTTTTATCACCTCGGCCAACTCGCCCTCGCAGGGGACACAGTAAACTCGCCACCCTTGTGAGTAGTTGTATTCACGGGATTTGGCGTAAGCCTCACCCTCCTCGCGAGTTAAGAAAACCAGTTCTGTAATCCACTCTTCGCGAACTACGCAGAACCCGTAGAACTCGTCCTCAATACCTTTCTCTAGGCAGGTCTTGAAAGTGAGAACGTCGCCGTTGTCGTTCGTGAAACAATCGCCGTCCGGATCTGTGTAGTAGTCCTCTGGTTCGCCGATAGCCACCCACACCCGTTTTTGAAACAAGAAGATGGGGTTTTTCGTGCACTCTTGCTGAGCCCGCTCTTTGAATGTGTTCACGCCGCCACCTCCTGTACTGCGTCGTACTCGCAGAGAGTGACAGGCTCCAGCCAATTGAGCGGCACCAACACCTTGCCGCTGTTGACCCATCCCCAGAACACGTCTTCGGGCGTGTCGCCAACGTCGCCAATGGCATTGACTAGAAGGGTGGGTACCTGGTCGGGCATCTCGAAGCCCAGCACCTCAACTAAATCGCCAGCCCAAGGTCGCACCTCGAAGCCGGATGGGAAATACTCGATCAATATCGCCATGCTGCGCTCGATCTGCGCTTCCCGAAACGTATGGCGCTCTGCGGGTGGCGATTCGTTCCCTGCAGGCTGTGCTACCCTGCTAGTACAATTGTTTGAACTCATTTTTTCTCTAGATAGGTTGATCGGCCCTGCTCGCGCAAACGAGTGGGGTTTTTATTCGTCGCCGTCGCCGTCGCCGTAGCCGTAGCCGTCGCCGTCGCCGTAGCCGTAGCCGTCGCCGTAGCCGTAGCCGTAGCCGTCGCCGTCGCCGTAGCCGTAGCCGTCGCCGTCGCCGTCGCCGTCGCCGTAGCCGTAGCCGTCGCCGTAGCCGTAGCCGTAGCCGTAGCCGTAGCCGTAGCCGTAGCCGTAGCCATAAGGCCACAGGGCGTGATTTACGGCGGCTTCCTCGTCAGCCTCTTGAGCAATTTCCTGCACAAAAGAGAGCGAGGCGGTTAGACCGTGTTTGAGCACAAATGGCCGCAATCCGGCAATGCAACAACCACCCGTCATCAAGTCATCGACGGTGATTAGTCGTTCAGCCATTTCGCTGCGGCCTCATCTGTGACGTCGAAAACTGCGGTTACGCCGTGAATGACGTGAATGTCAGCCGGTGCTGAGATGCGGCTGGACTCTGTAGGGCCAGTTTCGGCAAGCTGCATCACACCGCGATCGGTGCCAAACCGGATTGCCATTCGGCAGTTCTTCAGGTCGGTCAGTGTGCGCTTGGACAGGTCTGCGGCCTCGCCTACTTGGGCGAAGAAGACGCCTCGGTATTCGGTCGTAATCAAAATGCTTTTCATGCTTTTCCTCTAGATAGGTGGTTCGCTCGACCCTCGCCAGCCAGCGGGGGTTTTTTATTGGCTATGCAGCCGTCGCAGGTTGTGCAGGCTGTTGGGGCTTTGGGATGGGCACCCCTTTCTCTTCGGCGTCACGCTCAACCAAGTCGCCCAGGTACTCAGCTACTGTTTTTCCGCTCAATGCAGCCAAGCCATTGAGCAAGGTGAGCTTCGCCTTAAAAAAACGAACATTTGTCTGCATCAGCAACATTGTTAACTCAGCTAACAATATCCTGCATATCTAAAATCAAAATGTCAAGCGATCGGCAAAAACTTGTCAGGAGCCGATGCTTAAATGGTGTCAAGTCACTTGACACAGGTTGGGCGTGTCCGATTCGGAATATCAGCAACGGTTAAAGGATTGGGTGGAGTCCAAGGTCAGCAATACGGGCCTTAATTACTCTGGGCTGGCTGCAAAGCTAGGGGTTAGCCGCACGACGATATCTGACTGGCGCTATCGGCCACTAAAAACGGAGTTGCAAGCTGAATCCATTGAGGCGATGGCAGCTTTAGAGGGATGCGCACCACAGCAAATGCGTCACTGGCTCCGCACAGGGGAATGGCTCTCTGGCGATGACGCCAAATCAGAGGTCGAAAAACTAGCAGATCGCGTCACAGGTTTAGAGCGCAAACTCGCCCAGCGCCTTAGCCAGGTTGTTAGTACCCCAAATCAATACCGCATCAGTTCAAGCAGCGATGCATTACAGGAAATGACCGTGCTGGGCATGGAGATGCAAAACGCCCTTGCCGAAAAGAATGTGGACTGGCGATGTCTCAGCACAATTCAAGCGATGCACGCTTTTACTGAACTACCTCAGTCGCAGGGTGGCCTGAATGCAAGTCCAGCGATATCGCTGAGACGATTTCAAGAAATCTTGTGGGGACAGTCATTGCCAGATGACGATGAACTGCCAGAGATCAAAATGATTATGTATTGCTACACCGGCGATCATGACCGCTGGACTTGGGAGTACATCAAAGCCTTAGTGAAGCGCCAATACCACCAGTCATCGCACAACCGTTCTAATCGCGCTGCTGCCACCAAGTAGCCTGCCAGTCGGATTCATCAAAAATCTCGACCAGAATCTCGCCGTACTCTGGAAAGTATCGCACCACACCCCGAAAGTGCCACGTCAGGTCTTGCCAATAGTGAGTGTAGAGATATTCGGCCACCTGCTCTGAGGTGATTGATTGCTGGATTGCCATCACGCGCGGGGCAGAGATCTCTGGATCAAGGTATCGCAATGACTTACCCAGGCAGTCTGCGCGATTGAGCCGTCGCTCATCGCCCTGAACTGCCAGGCATTGCAGCTCCGCGCGATCGCTATAAACGAATGTCATAAACGCTGCTTGACTGACCTTATAGCCGCTCTCCAGCAGTCGAGACTCTAAGTTATCCATTCCGCCCCCTGATTCCGTGCTTGCGTAGAAGTAATCTAAGTTTTGCACGTAAATCGTTAGCGATTCGTTGGGGTCTCTGCGTTGCCAAGCATCGCGGGCATCTCTAATATCGGCAGCAAAGTGAAGTCTAGCGGTAGTAAGCATCGATCTTTAGCGAGACAGCGTGGCGATCACCCTTGCACTAAGTTGCAAGGTTACGGTCTTGCCGTATTTTTACTGGTGATTCCGGTCACTAGTAAACGTGTATTTACTTAGTTATCACACTGGCATCGTAGTAACTTCATATTCCCTCTGCTGATCTTATATTCAATTTGTGAATACTTTGGTACCCCTCCTACAGGTGATCAATGATGGGTATTCTTAAAAATCTGAGCAAAATATTCTCGGCTGAAATGCCGCCACAGTATTCGGTTGAACCAAAGAAAAGCGTCGAAGCCAAGCCCGCCGCCCGTCCCCCTGAACCTGAAGCCTCGACAGAAAAAGTCTCTGGCCCTCCACAGTCAATTGCGGACTGCTATTTGCTACCAGTGATTGACGAATCTAGCCCAGGGTTCGTCATGAATCCCAGGGCCGCTGCGTTGACCAAGCTGGCTACCCAGTTCAAGCAACAGGGCGACATGGATGGCGCGATTGCAGCCCTCGAAGCGGCGGAAACTGCGATGGCAGAAGGCAAAACGACCTATGGCGTTGACACCTATTGCAAGTTGCCACTGTACCTACAGCAAGCGGGCCGGGGTGAAGAGGCCACCCAGAAGCTAATAGCACTACTGGAAAAATACCCACCGTCCTGGGGCAAGAAGTTGCGACGCGATCGCGTCGGCATGTTTAACAGCTCAATCGAAAAACAGCGAAGCATTATCTATGACAAACTGCGCCTAGTGCTGCAGCGAGACGCCAAGTTTCAAGAGGCTATCCCTTACGCCGTTTTAGCCGAAACCTATAGCCAGCGGATTGATCACCGTATCTACCAATACGTAGCGAAGAAATGGGCGGGCAAGCCCAAGCCGCCAGAGCCCGACGTGTCCGATCCTGAATGGTTGAAGGCTGGGGCGGCTGAGTTCGAGTGGCATGAGTTTCAGCAGTTGAAGGAGCAATATGCCGATATCGACGAAACGCCAGAACTCAGGTCTGTTAAGGCGTTGCTGAAAAAACTTAAGAAGGTTGACTCACTGCCAGCGTTTCAGAACTATGCACGCGACCTCATTAGCGACTTCAGAAAGCCTGACGACCAAATCATCTCAGAGCTGCGAGAGATAGGGCTGAAATGACATCCTTGGCGTACCCCCCTGACCACATTGGGCGGGGGGCTGAGTTCGCCTAAATCAAAATAGGTCGTGCTCTTCAAGCTCGCCATCATCAGACGGCTCCTCAAACCTTTCAGAGCAGTGTCCGGCAGGGACTTTACAGTAACGACATTCGCGAGCGCTCGGCGTTTTTCTGGGTTCTTCTGTGCCGCTCGCCATTCGAGCAATGTTTCGGAATGCGTCTTTAAAGTCAGCTGTCAGTAAATCTGAGGGGACATCAATGACTTCGCCGTTGTAAATTAATCGGCCCTCAATTTTCTTGCCTCGGCAATGAGATGGCCCACCCGGAGCCGCCAAAAGCATCATGTACATTAAGACTTGAATGTGGTCGTAGCTGCGTTTTCTGCCGGTTTTGCAGTCCTCTACGATGACCTCGTCGGCTCTAATCGCAACGATATCGGCCTTACCTGAAATGACGGTCTTTTTATCCTTTCCGGTAATTTTGAAGGAGTTTTCGTCTTCAACATAAACATCGTATCCTTCCTGCTGTAGCTCCTCAACCCGTTGGTTGAGGAGACTTTCATGCTTCATTCGCCATTCGGCAAAAAAGTCTTCGTCGGTGGATTTATCGAACTTATAGTTAGCCTGAAACCACGTCGCCCAGTGGCAGTGATTAGCTCCATCAATTAGCGGAGCTAGCCAAGTGACCCAAATATAGGGAGCTTGTTTCGGTGTGGGTGGATTAACTGGAGTAACCATAAAAATAAGGGGAATAGAAACTACTCCCCCAACCTTCCTCGCCAAGACCTGCGATCAAGCAGATCCAGCTTTCAAAAATCAAAGCTTCACTTGAGGCCAGATTCCTTCACCTCAAGCCTATGAAGCACTTCCCATATTTGATCGGGCAAGAAGCCGAATGGGAAAACATATAATTCACTGCCAAAGCAGTTGTTTTCGAGAGTGGCCATAGTGATGGCATCCCACCGATTAGCTGTCCTGAGAAACCTCCACTGGCCATCTTCTCGGCGGAAAAGTGAAACCAGCACAGTATCCAGCCTCACTGCATACTCAAAGTTCTCAACGGTCAATCTGTCCTCTGAATCATGCATTTTGATCGCCCCTGCGTTGTGTAAATGACGGACATAGACTATCTAGAGTTTCGGCTTTGCTCACGCTGCCACTCCCACTACCGCGCTGAGCTTGCTTTCAGAGAGCGGAATCTGCTCTGACCCGTACTCCAACAGCTTGCGGGCATCGGTCACGCCGTAGATGCGCGATACCTGATAATGCCAACCGGGCTCAATGCGCTCCATCAGCGCGGTATTGTAATCAACCCAGTACAGGCCAATGATGGTGCCCTCAGGCTGCGAGCCGTAGCCGCGCCAGGTTACCCGCTGGAAGAAATCAAACTGCGGCAAGGGGGCATCCGCAGGCACTTGCACTACAAACTGTCGCCCCTGTTGGAGCGTTGAACTTAAACTATTCATGGCTTCACCTATGGGTTTAACGATTCGGGTGGAGTTAGGGGCGATCGCGGTTCCGTCCAAAGTTTCGCGATCGCTTCCTTAACCCTCAGATTGTTGGTGAGGATTTTGCAGCGGCTCCTCACCCAGCCGTCTCACTTGCGCTTCGAGTCGAGCAATATACTCTCGAAGGACTTCGGGCTCGGCATAGGCTTCGCCCAACTCATCAAGGCTGTTCTGCAACTGTTCAATGCGATTTGCTAATCGCTGGTTGTACTCCTCATCGGTGCGAGAGACTCCAAAGGCGCTGTCAAATCGACGGTCTAAAGTTTCGCTCATGAGGGCAAAACAGAGCGCAAAGGCTTTTTTGTTTCCCCGATGCGCTCGATAAAGCCAGTAGGCGCTCACCACCTCCAAGGGCAATGCATTGATTCGGGATTGACCTCGCTTTCCAGGCGTCGGCTCAACCTCGATTTGTTCCGGAGTGTAATCCGTATAATGCTCTCCCAGCAAGGCTTTAGAGTCTTTCGACTGCAAAAACCGTAATGCGTAAACGGGCGAATCGCCAATAGCATCCGCTGCGCTCGCCTGGCTCATGCGATAACTGCCGTCAGGCATCTGGTAACCCTCCATATCGCCGCCACCGATTTGCACGGGGGCTCTTACTGCTTTGTCAGTCAT
>JBCBSJ010000192.1:0-6720 GCA_039819245.1 Cyanobacteria bacterium J06638_20 | reverse complement strand
TTCTTTGGCACTATCCATCGACAGACTCCTTCGGGCTGGTTGAATGAATCAACCTTAGCGCGTCTCTTTTCGACCGTTCACTGAGTACTTTTGCTCACTGCATAACTGAGATGCACTCAATCGCCACCCACAACATCATTCTTCTAGGACTTATGTATTGGCCACGGAAAACCAAAGAAGTTTGATGATTTTTGGAGTGCTCAGCACTCCAAAAATCATCAAACTTCTTTAGCCCTGTCTTCTTTGAGACCTACGAATCAGCTTTGTTGCGACGGCGACGGCAACGTTCAGAGCAATATTTCACTTCATCCCAACAATCTGCCCATTTTTTTCGCCAGGTGAAGGGACGCTGGCAAACGGGACAAAGCTTGGATGGAAGGTCGGATCTTGAACGGGTACGCGCCATAATGTCGGGATGGATAGAGAATCGATTGAGAAGGAGCCTTGCAGTTGACTGGGGTGGAACAAGCAGAGCGATTGCAGCAAGTGCGGGTTGTCTTGGTGGAGCCTGCGGGGCCATTAAATGTGGGGGCGATCGCCCGCGTCCTGAAAAACATGGGGTTGCATCACCTCACCTTAGTGAATCCCCAATGCGATCCCCAAAGTGCCGATGCGCGCCAAATGGCGGTTCATGCTCAGGATGTTTTGCAGAACGCGCAAGTCGTTCCCACCCTGGCGGATGCCTTGAAGTCTTGCCGCCGCGTCATTGCCACCACCGGGCGAGAGCAAACCACTTTAAATGTAGCGCTAGAACCCCCCACTCAATGTTTGCCCTGGCTGTTGGTCGATGACACCCCTGCGGCTCTTGTCTTCGGGCGGGAAGATCGAGGATTAACAAATGAAGAGCTGAATCAGGCACAGCGCTGCCTCTATATCCCTAGCGATCCGATCTATCCCTCGCTGAACCTGGCGCAGGCAGTTGCAGTGTGCACCTATGAACTAAGACTGGCTGCCTTGGCGTCGCGATCGCCTGACTCGAACATCCCAGCTACAGTTACTCCTGCACCTTTACCCACGTTGCCTGCCTCCCACGAACACCTGGAAGGGTATTTGCACGATTTGGAAGCCTTGTTGTTGACGGTCGGCTATTTGCATCCCCACACGCGCGCCAGCCGGATGGAGAAAATTCGGCAGATTTATCAGCGATCGCTGCCCTCAGACAACGATGTTGCCCTATTGCGAGGTATGGTTCGGCAACTGCGCTGGGCATTGCGCCATGGCAAGGAGTGAGCGGTTTAAGACTGAGCGATTACCCTTGCCAGAGCCTGTTCGGCAAGGGGTGATCAACAAAATTTGATTTAGATATTGCTATGCTTGAATAAAGTTTGCTATGATTATGAACTGCCGAATGACTAGATTTAATTCTCCAGAGAGCTGCCGTGGCAAATATTAAGTCAGCAATTAAGCGTGTTCAGATTGCAGAGCGTAATCGTCTCCGCAATAAGTCCTACAAGACCGCTGTAAAAACCCTGAGCAAGAAATTCCTCACCTCTGTCGATCAATATGCGGCAGAGCCAACGCCTGAGAAAGAGCAGGAAGTAAAGGAACGGATGAACGCGGTTTACAGCAAAATCGACAAAGCTGTAAAGCGTGGGGTCTATCACCCCAACAACGGTGCTCGCAAGAAATCTCGTCTTGCTAAGGTCTACAAGAAAAAAGCAGAAACCACCTCCGCTAGCTAAGCTGTGTTGCTTTAAGATTTGGCAGCACAGAAATCGATCCAATTGGCAGAATAGTAAGGAGCGGCTTGATACAGGTCTCCAGAATTGCTCCAGGATTTGACGAAAACCTAACCTCGTTGTTTAGTTCTGGATAGATATCGTCTGGTAACCTTCAGCGCTCCTGGTTGGTTCAAAAGCTTGATGGCGCTAGCGGCAGATTTCTATGCATCTGATTGATACCCACGTCCATCTCAACTTTGACAGCTTCCAGGATGATCTGGATGCTGTTGCACGGACATGGAGAGATGCAGGTATCGTCCGTCTTGTGCATTCTTGTGTAGAGCCAGCAGAGTTCGACGCAATTCAGGCGATCGCCGATCGGTTCCCCGAGCTTTCCTTTGCCGTTGGGCTACATCCCCTAGATGCCGACAAGTGGACAGACGGATTTGCCGAGCAGATTCGAGATTTGGCACAGTCCGACACTCGAGTTGTCGCGATTGGGGAAATGGGGCTGGACTTCTATAAAGCCGATAACCGAGAGCATCAGGTTCATGTGTTTGAATCGCAATTAGCGATCGCTCAGCAGCTTGATCTGCCGATTATTGTTCACTGTCGGGATGCGGCAGAGTCCATGGCGGAGCTGTTGCGGGAACGATGGCAAAGGGGCGATCGCGTTCGCGGGGTCATGCATTGCTGGAGCGGGTCGCCTGAAGAAACGCAATGGTTCGTGGATTTGGGCTTTTATATCAGTTTTAGTGGTATCGTTACGTTCAAAAATGCACGAGCGGTGCATGAATCTGCACAGATTGTGCCTAGTGATCGGTTGTTGGTTGAAACCGATTGCCCTTTTCTCGCTCCAGTTCCCTATCGCGGTAAAGGTCGTAATCAGCCTGCCTATGTTCGCCATGTTGCTGAGCGGATCGCCGAGCTGCGCAATGAATCTCTAGAGGCGATCGCTGTACAAACCACTGACAATGCTATTCGGTTGTTCCATCTACCCAGGCTTGATGAGGAAATTGTCGATCGATCCCGACTGCGGGAAATTCTGAATGCAGGAATTTAGTTTAGAGAACTGGTTTTGTCAAGTACTTTAGCTACAATGACTATGAATAAGCCAACTGTTCGACTTCGGTGGACTTTCCCGACTTTGCTAGGGGGTATGGGGCGATCGCTCATCCCAATAGTTAATCCTCCAAGTTGTTGATAGGTCGTGATGGTCTTATAGCCATTTTATTGGAAGCGTTTACGCTATAACTGTTCATTTCACCTTCTTCGTAATCCCTTCCGCCGCTTCCCGTTTACCCATTGCATCGTTATGTACGAGTTGTTTGTTCCCCCTCGCGTCGGAGAAACTCTCTAATTCCTCAGTTCATGCCCCTACTCAATTCTCTTGCCTTCGTGTGCTTCTTATCCCTCGCTATTCCTAAACTTTTCAAGCTTCCACTAACCGATTCAATTAAATAGTTACAATCAGCCTCCAGTCCGCCAAGGGATTGGAGGTTTATACGCCGTTGCACTGTTCCGGTATTGCCAACCCACGATCCGTTCTAGGAAGACGCATGACTACTTCAATCCAAACCGCTATCAACTTTACCTTGCCCGATCTCGTGGAAATTCAGCGGTCGAGTTTTCGCTGGTTTCTGGAAGAGGGACTGATTGAAGAATTAGACAGTTTCTCCCCCATCACCGACTACACCGGAAAATTAGAACTTCATTTCCTCGGCAAAGACTACAAGCTGAAGCGTCCGAAATATGGAGTCGATGAAGCCAAGCGGCGGGATGCAACCTACGCCGTTCAAATGTATGTGCCCACCCGCCTGATTAACAAGGAAACGGGGGAAATTAAAGAGCAAGAAGTTTTTATTGGTGACCTGCCCTTGATGACAGATCGGGGAACCTTCATCATCAATGGTGCTGAGCGGGTTATCGTCAACCAAATCGTCCGTAGCCCTGGTGTTTACTACAAAGCTGAAACTGACAAGAACGGACGTCGAACCTACAACGCTAGCCTCATTCCTAACCGGGGTGCCTGGCTTAAGTTTGAAACAGATAAGAATGACCTCGTCTGGGTGCGGATCGACAAGACTCGTAAGCTGTCGGCGCAGGTGCTGCTGAAAGCGCTAGGTTTGAGCGATGGTGAAATCCTTGATGCCCTTCGCCACCCCGAATATATCGAAAAAACTATCGAAAAAGAAGGGCAGTTCTCAGAAGACGAAGCCCTGATGGAACTGTACCGAAAACTGCGCCCTGGTGAACCCCCAACCGTTTCGGGTGGACAGCAACTGCTCGACTCTCGCTTCTTCGATCCCAAACGCTACGATTTAGGGCGTGTCGGTCGCTACAAGCTGAACAAAAAGCTGAATTTGAGCATTCCCGATGCCACACGGGTGTTGACAGCTCAAGATATTCTGACGGCGATCGACTACCTCATTAACCTGGAGTTTGATCTGGGCAGCGTGGATGACATTGACCACCTGGGTAACCGTCGGGTGCGTTCTGTCGGCGAATTGCTACAAAACCAAGTCCGGGTGGGTTTGAATCGTCTGGAACGGATTATCCGGGAGCGGATGACGGTATCTGATGCCGATTCTCTGACGCCAGCGTCTCTAGTCAACCCCAAGCCACTGGTCGCAGCCATCAAAGAGTTCTTCGGTTCGTCGCAGCTCTCGCAGTTTATGGATCAGACCAATCCCTTGGCGGAGCTTACGCACAAACGACGGATTAGCGCCTTGGGTCCTGGTGGTCTGACGCGGGAGCGGGCAGGGTTTGCGGTGCGTGATATTCACCCCTCACACTATGGCCGTATTTGCCCAATTGAGACCCCAGAAGGCCCCAACGCTGGCTTGATCGGTTCTCTGGCAACACACGCCCGTGTCAATGCCTATGGCTTCATCGAAACCCCCTACTATCCTGTCGAAAGTGGACGGGTACTGCGGGATGTTTCCCCGATTTATATGACCGCAGATGAAGAGGATGATCTGCGGGTCGCTCCCGGTGATGTTTCCACAGATGAGGACGGTCATATCCTGGGTGAGCAAGTTCCGGTGCGCTATCGCCAAGACTTCACCACCACCACCCCCAAGGAAGTAGATTATGTTGCCATCTCTCCCGTACAAATCATTTCGGTGGCGACGTCGCTCATTCCGTTCCTGGAGCATGATGATGCAAACCGCGCCCTAATGGGTTCGAACATGCAGCGGCAGGCTGTCCCCCTCCTTCGTCCCGAGCGTCCGCTTGTGGGGACAGGGCTGGAAGGCCAAGCAGCCCGCGACTCTGGGATGGTGATCGTCACCCGTATCGCTGGGGAAGTAACCTATGTGGATGCCGATCGCATTCAAGTCACGAGCCCTGAGGGCCAAGTGGCTTCTTATACCCTGCAAAAATATCAGCGGTCGAACCAGGATACCTGCCTCAACCAGCGGCCAATTGTGTCGCAGGGCGATCAGGTCGTTGCTGGACAAATCCTTGCCGATGGCTCCGCCACCGAGGGGGGGGAACTGGCACTAGGACAAAACATCCTTGTCGCCTACATGCCCTGGGAAGGCTATAACTACGAAGACGCCATCCTAATCAGTGAGCGTTTGGTATACGACGATGTCTATACTTCGATCCACGTTGAGAAGTACGAAATTGAGGCACGGCAGACCAAGCTGGGTCCTGAAGAAATCACCCGTGAGATTCCCAATGTTGGGGAAGATGCCCTGCGCCAACTTGATGAAGGCGGCATTATCCGCATCGGAGCTTGGGTTGAAGCCGGGGACATTTTGGTGGGTAAGGTCACTCCCAAAGGGGAATCGGATCAACCCCCTGAAGAAAAACTGCTGCGGGCCATTTTCGGGGAAAAAGCCCGGGACGTCCGTGACAACTCTCTCCGAGTACCCAACGGCGAGAAAGGCCGGGTTGTTGATGTGCGGGTGTTTACCCGTGAACAAGGGGACGAACTCCCACCTGGAGCCAATATGGTGGTGCGGGTCTATGTGGCTCAGAAGCGCAAGATCCAGGTTGGCGACAAGATGGCCGGACGCCACGGCAACAAGGGGATTATTTCACGAATCCTGCCGATCGAAGACATGCCCTACCTCCCCGATGGCACACCGATGGACATCGTCCTCAATCCCCTGGGGGTTCCTTCCCGGATGAATGTGGGACAGGTGTTCGAATGTTTGTTGGGATGGGCAGCTGAGAATCTCAGTGTCCGTTTCAAGATGACGCCCTTTGACGAAATGTATGGGGAAGAAGCGTCGCGTCTAACGACCCATGCCAAGTTACAGCAGGCTAAAGAGTCGACGGGCAATGACTGGGTCTTCAATCCCGATAACCCTGGCAAGATTCAGGTCTACGACGGACGTACAGGCGAACCCTTCGATCGCGCAGTGACCGTGGGCAAAGCTTACATGCTGAAGCTGGTTCACTTGGTTGATGACAAGATCCACGCTCGCTCAACCGGTCCCTACTCTCTGGTTACCCAACAACCCCTGGGTGGTAAGGCTCAGCAGGGTGGACAGCGATTTGGAGAGATGGAGGTGTGGGCACTGGAAGCCTTTGGTGCCGCTTACATCTTGCAGGAGTTGCTAACCGTTAAGTCGGACGATATGCAAGGGCGGAATGAGGCTCTGAATGCGATCGTCAAAGGCAAGCCGATTCCCCGTCCTGGCACACCGGAATCCTTCAAAGTATTGATGCGTGAGCTACAGTCCCTATGTCTCGACATTGCGGCTCATAAGTTGCAAACCCAGGAGGATGGCACCAGTCGTGATGTGGAAGTGGACTTGATGGCCGATGTCAGCAATCGTCGGACCCCATCCCGCCCCACCTACGAATCTATTTCTCGTGAAGAGATGGAAGAGGTCGAAGAATAACCCCTTCCGTTTCGGAAGGCGGAGCTTTTGCCAGTTCTGGCTTTGCCCGAAACGCAACTTCTGCCTTCCGCCATCCTTTCAAATATCCGTCCGCTTTTCATTAATCCTGAGGAATAAAGAGCGATGCCCAAGGTAGAACAGCGCTTCGATTACGTAAAAATTGGTTTGGCGTCTCCCGATCGCATTCGTCAGTGGGGCGA
>JBCBSJ010000191.1:0-6885 GCA_039819245.1 Cyanobacteria bacterium J06638_20 | reverse complement strand
TGCTGTTGGCGGCTAAATAAACTGGACAGAGTGCAACCTGCCGCAAAACAGAATTGCCAGAGGGGATCGACTCAGACCCGGCTCGCGATTGTCCAGACGCTGAATAGCGATCGCACCTCAGAACCCCCAAAGTGCGATCGCACGTCCCACCTAACGCGAGAACTGGGGGGCGATCGCTCTCCCCATCCAACGCGAAAATCTGGGGGCGATCGCACTTACCTCCCAATGCGAAACTCTGGAAGGCGATCGCTAATGGCCTGCCGTACTATTTGGTCTTTGTCGTGAGTGAGTGACGGAAAGCGAATCCCAAGCACTAGTCCCAATGCAGTTGGCTAGGCAAACGCCTTCACTCCCTCATCGTAATCATCCGATCCTCAATCTCAGCCCAAACCTCAGGCGATACGCGCACTGCGGCTTCTTTGCATTTCACCATTAGTAAGTTGGCATAAAAATACTTTTCTAACGCAGTCATTTCCTCATCTGAAAGGGCTAAAACTTCAGGCTTAATCCGCAGAGTACTGCACCAAAGATTTAAGACAGCATCAAACCAAGCACGACGACTGTCATCAGATTCACTTTTATTAGGCATCCGAGACCTTAAGCCAGAGAGTTGTTGCTCTAACTGGGCAAAACTGTCTACTCGCAAAATTCTGAATTTTTTGAGGGTGTTGACGATGATGAGGGCGCGGTCGTGGTCGAGGGCGCGGTCGAGGGCGAGGTCGAGGGCGCGGGCGCGGGCACGGGCGAGGTCGAGGTCGCGGGCGAGGGCGCGGTCGCGGGCGAGGTCGAGGTCGCGGTAGAGGGCGAGGGCGCGGTCGCGGGCGAGGTCGAGGTCGAGGTCGCGGGCGAGGTCGAGGTCGAGGTCGAGGTCGAGGTCGAGGTCGAGGGCGCGGTAGAGGGCGAGGGCGAGGGCGAGGGCGAGGGCGCGGTCGCGGGCGAGGTCGAGGGCGCGGGCGAGGTCGCGGTAGAGGGCGCGGGCGCGGTAGAGGGCGAGGGCGCGGTCGAGGTCGAGGGCGAGGGCGCGGTCGCGGGCGAGGGCGAGGGCGCGGTCGCGGTCGCGGTCGAGAGCGAGGGCGCGGACCAGGTATATTGCTACCACTCGTTTTGCCGTGGGGTTATAGTCTGCGGTCGATCCAGCCGTTGCTTGCTCAGCCCAAGCCAATAGCGCCTTTAATTTAGGCGTATTAATTTGCTCCTTGGCTTTTGCCTCAATCTGAATCAGTAGGTTATCTGCGCCGCGCCGCATCAGCCCGGGGACTAGCAAAAGCACTTCACGCCAACGCTCGTCAAACAAGTGGTCATTGACCAATTGGGCGATCCGCTGATGGTCAACGATGTATTGAGCCGTGAGATATTCCTGCAGGGTCAAATGCGAAAACGAATAAGCGTCATCTGCCCGCTCAATAAAAATGCCCTGCTGCACCGCAATGGCTGTTAGTACGGCCTCACCATTGAGATGCTGTGGGGCATTGAGGTTGCTCGCTAGAAACTTCTTGATGGCATCCACTAGCTCTCGCCGGGTAAAGAAGAGTTGGTCGTCAACAAAACCTGTGCAGGCAATTTCGGCGAGTAAGACCTCTTCTAATTCGGTACTTAACCCGTCATAGATCTCGCGTTGCATAATAGCTTTTTCGGCAGCCCATTCCTCCAATAAAATTCGTAACGCTTTGCCATAGAGTTGGGCACGGTTTTCGGGAAAGCGTTGCGCCCGCCCATAGACCAAACATAGAAATGTCAGTAATAAAGGCGTTTGAGCTAGTTTCTTCACTGCTCGATTGTCGGGGTGCTGCAGCACCTTCCAGCAGGTTTGCGCCTTCTTGGCTTGTTGATCTTCTGGGCTGCTAAACCAATTGTCAATGAACTGCTCGATCTGGGCATCATCAAAATCGGCCATCGCGACATCAGTAAACTGCCGAAAACTGGTGCGATAGGCGGCTGTGCGGCAAGAGGCGATGAAACGATTAGTTCTATGCTGATCGACAAAGTCTTGAATCGTGCGAATCGCGTTGGTGAGGTTGTCCGTCGGCACTTCATCCAGGCCATCTAGCAAAATCAGCAGTCGGCCCTGCCGGAGAGCGCGATTCGTAAACTCTGCGGATCTGGGGAAGTTGCAAGTTTCGAATTCCTGCACAATCAGCTTTGTCAGATCAATATTCGTCTCGGTCAATCGCTTAAGCTCAATAAAGACGGGAATGCAGCGGTGTTGTATCCCCCCTTTGTTGCCTTTGAGTGCTTCCAGACCCATTTTGCGGAGAAAAGTGGATTTCCCGGCCCCGGGGCTGCCTAACACCATCAAATATTGCTCGGTTCTGGCCAATTCAACTCCCGGCTTGGCTTTTTCCTGGGAATCCATCGACTGGTGTCGCTGCTGCTCGCGATAGGCTTTTTTTAACGTCTCCAGAGACTCAAGTGCCCTGATACCTTCTGGGTCGAGCAGCCGCACTGATGTGTAGATATCCTCTAAATTGGCGGGTTGGCGCATGCCCAATACTTTCAGTTGGCAGTGGCGATATTGATAGTTCCTCACATATTTCCCAAATGCCTGAGAAATGGCTGTCCGAGCCCGTTCATCCACACCACTGCGCAGGCGCCCTAGCCATCCCCCTGCGGGATCCTTGAAAACCTCGACGGCAATTTTGGTGAGTGAACCGGCAGCGGCAGCAACGGCAGCAGTTTCAATTCCCGTCATCGGATAGGCTCTGCGAAGTAATATCTATAAGAATAAATTTACTCGCTATGTCAATATTCAGCATTCAGTCTTGGGTGGTCTATGCTCCAACCCATCTTTGTTCTAGATTTTGAGTCTCCCCGATGCACTGAATCTCGCCATCACAAACAGCGAAGTAAATGCAGCTAACAGCCGGAAATCGACTGCGATCGCACCCACCCAACACGAAAACCTGGGTGCGATCGCCCCTCAGAACCCCCAAAGTGCGATCGCTCTCTTTATCCAACGCGAAAGTTTGGGGGCGATCGCTCAAGGCCGAACAAAAACTGCTTCCAAAAGTATATCGAAAGCACATGAATTACATGAGCATTAAAAGGGACCTGTCCTCCAAAACTCTCTTTCCCTTTCTTCGTATTCGCGTTCAGCTCGTTCTCTATCCCGATCTATATACCGATCTCTATCCAAATCTCTATCCAGATCTCTATCCCGCTCTTTAATTCTATCTTGTAGTTGAATGGCCAAGGAAACCAATGATATTGAAATACCCAGAACAGAAAGCATATTGCCAGTTGAGGTGATAGAAATGGAATCGCTCGAGTTATTGCTTACATTGACATCTATGAATTTTATTCGAAGCCCTTCAGGAGATGTAAGTCGCTCTTCATCATGACCAAACTGAAGCCAGTGCTCAAAAGCTGCATAGTGACTATTAAGGCCAAAAGCATTAAGTAAATCAGGATAATACTCCAAATACCATCTCAGATGGAAGGCTGGAGTACCTCTACGTCCTTCCCTAATTCCATACTGTAGCCAATGGTCTAGGGCCTTTTCATAATTATTAGCACCAAATGCGGTTTGTAAATCGCCATGCAGTCTCATGTAATATTCTGGATCAAAAAAGGGATTTGGTGATCGCCCTTCTTTGATACCAAATTCAAAATAATGCTGCTTTGCCTTATTAACATCTTCTCCAAATGCCGATTTTAGATCTCCATACAAGTCTAGGTAGTAGCGTGGATATAAAGCACGCATGGTTAGTCGACTTAGATCAGCCATGTAGTTTAATGCCCCAAAACTTACAATTTGCAAATTACTGTCTAACTATTAAATCCATCGTCAGATCTGGACTTTTCGGATCTGATACAGATTAGATTCACAAAAAGTAAAATCCACGATCGCTCTGTATTTCCACAGTCCGATCGCCCCACGACATTGAAGGCAACACCTGAAAATCCACGGAAGCGGGATTAATTATTGACCACCCCGTCCCAGGTGTCCACCCCAAGATCTCTCCGGGCTAGGATTATGCAGTAATAGCCTGCGCAAAATATCGATCTTATCCATCGAGATATGTTGTTGTTCTTGCAGGCGGTTATACGTTTGGGGCTCAGGCAGCGTCATTTGCGGTTACCAATCGAAGAATTATTGATAAGGTTCGAAAGGTTTTAGGAAATGCGGATAATGTTCTGTTTTTAATCCGAACTACTGTCCTTAATAACGAACCCGGCAAACCTGAACTAGAGTTTGGCCACGAAGTATTAATTCACTCTTTACAGAAGAGAAAAATTAATAGCTAGAGAAATCTAGTGATGCTTCTGATATTTCAATACTGTAATCTATATGAACCTTAGATTTAAAGAAATCAATTACATGTTTTGTTGCTGTAAGGGTCTAATATCGTACCTTCTTTTGGGGTACAGAAGTTTATCATAAATGGATCTATGAGGCCTAGGACAGATACGGTTATAGTATAGTGACTGTCAAATTCATATCTGTCGCCTCTATAGCCCTCATATGGTTGATCAGGATCAATACTCAGCCAGTTAAGAAACATGCTGTATCTGATTTTGTATTTAGGTGATATCTCTATCTTGAGAAGCCTAGAATAAGGCCAAGGAAGTGGATCGCTGAATCGAACAGTTATTCTGTCATTCACATTGATAAAATGATCATCTAGAGGCCTTGTTCCTGTAACAATTATTTCAGGTGCTACAGTAGATAGGATAGTATCTATCAGTGGTGGAATAACTATAGGAAATAAAGTCATACCTAAAGAAAGCCCAAGTACGGCACCTGCGAAAAACTTCCATGTCAGGAAGATAACCAACTTACGAAGACTCGAGAGTATCGTCCGGTATTTTTTTCTTAGGAATGAAAATCCAAAACACAATGCGAGTATGAGAAATAAAGTTCTTGCAATTGCATCACCTAGTAAATAGCCTATACAGCTAATTACTGTTATTGCGCCAGTAATTTCAGCATTATTAAAAATTTTCCTAACAAAGTTTGCTATGGCTGACATTTTTTTCATCTCGTTGAAGATAGCTAGCTAGCTTTTAGAAACAAGTAAAAAACCGTCCTTGTAGAAGACATCAAGCTCTCGAAATACGTCTTGGAAGTATGCCCTTCTTTATACAAAAGACTTTGTGATTGGCATGCGCATTAACCCGATTAAGTAAGATGCTTATCAGAGACTAGGCTATCCTTCTCTAGGCATAATTTAGGATCCCTAGCCATATATTCAGCGTCAAATCTGAGGCGTATAGGCTCCTCATTTCCAGATCTTATACGCTTTAGATTCACAGAAAGTAAAATCCGCAAAAACGCTGCGAAAATGCAGTGCGATCGCTTTTATCGAAGGATCCAAGGCGATCGCTCACTTAGCCTCTCTCTACTACAAGTTTATTGTTGATCGTATTTTTGCTGTGCGCATAGTACGCGAAAGCCTTGCCTTCAGAAAAGACAAAGAAACTAGCGACCACCCGTCTTCTCTGGCACCAAATCTGACAACTGGCATTCCAGCATTAAGCAAAGTTCGTGAAATTGCCAAGCTTCCAGCCTTGGTTGATTTACGCCACGCTCCCAATTCGAGACTGCTTTATCTGTCACGTTTAGCCGAAGCGCAATGTCTCTTTGCGAAAGGGTTTTCGCCTCCCTTAATTGTTTGATCACATCACCTGTCCTCAAAACATACCCTCATAATATCAAGTCTTTTTCTAGAACTCAACTTGACTCCTGGAAGTTAACTTGAGACAATAGAAATTGAAAAGGCGATCGCCAATGCCGTGGAAAGCCAGCGATCGCTTGAAATCAACTCGCAAAGGAGTTCTCTCTATTATGCAACGCCAAACCTATACGCTCAAGAACCCCAAGACAGGCCAGACAAAGACGCTCAAGAACGTCCCCGGCTGGTTTGCCCACCAGACACGCCAGGAAGTTTATCCCAAATGGGTGTTCGTAAAGGCATAGTGCCATGACCATCAGGGAGCCGCAAGGCTCCCTCCCTTGCAACCGCAACATTTCAGGGAAACAGTAATGGACGAATCAACGAACTTGATCATCACCCTCCCCGATAGCGTCCCCGAGCCGAAGTTTGAGCTTTTTCAGCGGGTACGCCACGGCAAGCACACTGGCGTCATCGTCGGCATGGAATGGCTCTGCCCGATGGATGCCCTGACGCAGAACATGAGCAGCCACGGCTGGTCATACCGAATCTCATTCCTCTACGGCAAGCCACCCGAGGCTGCATTCAATGCGCCCGACTATGGCTACGACATTTCCGAGCATTGCATCCATTCCATCGAGGGCGCTGAAGCCGCGTAAGCATCACTCGCTATCGAGAGCAACCCAACCCGCCATGTTTGCCCTAGTCATCACCAAGAACGCAGGCACCCTCCTGGAATGCCATCCCAACGCTGGGGTCACAATTTTCAATTCGAGCGATGCCAGCCTCTTTACCGTCCGCTTTTTCTTTAGCCAACAGGAAGCGATCGCCCATTTCCAGGAGCATCACAACGGTGACTTAGAGATTCGCTTAGGGAAGCAGGTCAAAATAACGCGCTGCCTCCCGGAACCCGCCTAAACCAACGCCCTACAGACTATGCCGACAACTGCCGATGATTTGGCGGCGGTCATCGCCACCGCCCTCGCCGAACAAACCGCACTCCTAGAGCGCATCGCCAGCAAGCTGGAGCAGCCCCGCCTGGGACTACACAACGGCGGCGGCACCCTGCGGATCTATGCCAACCGTCAGCATGGTGGCTTGTGGTATCGCCTGAATGGCGATCGCCAGCCCGTTTGTATCGAAGAGACCGCCCTAACGGGCTATTGCACAAAAGTTGAGTTCCCCCGAGTCGAACGCCGGGGAAAGGAGGTAGCCAAACTACAAATCACAATCCAGGGCGATCGGCTGTATGTAGTTGAATGCGGCCATGATG
>JBCBSJ010000190.1:0-6972 GCA_039819245.1 Cyanobacteria bacterium J06638_20 | reverse complement strand
GCGATCGCAACAACAACGCCATCGTGGATCCTGGTGAAGTCGTTGGCAGCTCTACTCGTGCGGGTACTGCCATAGACACCATCAACAACATCAACCAGTCGGGCAACTATATCCTGCAGGTTTATCAGTTCAGCGGGAATACCTCGTACCGGCTTACCTTTGACCACTTCAACACACCCTTCCCCTAATCCCGGTAGTGTCTCATGGTACTGTGCTCAGGACACACAATGACTAGCTGACTGAGCATAGCCGAAGTCAGCGGTTCTATCCTTTTAGAGAAAACAATAACGAGCCATTGCCTGGGCAATGGCTCGTTGAGCTTATTTAGGGATGGCTCAATCGCTATTGCGCCTGATGATTAGGCGATGGGCTTCTTCAAAGTACTTGACAGATAAATAACTCAGGGTCATGTTCTTTCATTTGCATCGTGCATGAAAAGCAACAGCCATAAAAAGCTTTCGATATTAGATTTGATGCGATTTTTAGTTGACCCTAAAAAACAGTTGCACCTGTATCTATGAATTTTACAGAAATTATCTTTGCACTTTTCTACATCAATGAATTCATAAAAGAGGATTGATTAATAGATGCCTGCGGAGCTTTTGGAAACCATCTTTATACTTTTCTGCATGGAGAAATGCATGAAATGAAATTGATCATTAAATTTGAGAATAAATTTCAAAAAAAATGGCTTTTAATTTCCTCTTTTTTTCGTAAATTGACTCAGGCAATTTGTTGAATAGTGCAGATTCAAACATGTCAGATTCTTTTCTTTTCACATTCTTGAAAAAGGAGCCCCGGTTATGGCGAGTTTCAATCTAAGACGTCTGTCCAGTCGAGTTATAAGCCGTAATAACTTTAGTGTTACTCTGAGCGAGCGCTTCGATGTCTTTCAGTTTAGTCTTGCCAATCGTCGTCAAATTGGTTTACATCTTCACCGCATGAATGGGGATGCCGATATTCGACTATTTCGTGATACAAATCGCAATGGTAGATTTGATCGTGCGGATCGGCAGGTTGCTGCCTCTCGACTCAGTGGAACTCGTAATGACACGATTGATTTCACTGGTAATCGTGGAACTTACTTTGCACGCGTTGAACGGTTTTCTGGTCCCAGGCGCGTGCGCTACGACTTGGATTTATCAGCAAACTATGATGTGCGTGCATTGGGAAGTTCACCTATCTCCCGGAATCGATTTACCGTGAATGCTTCTGACCCCACCGATGTGTTTGAATTCGATATCACCGGGACCCGCACCATCAACCTCAACTTGAATAGAATCAGTCGTGGAGATGATGTAGACCTACGGTTGTATCGTGATAACGGTAACGGTGTGTTTGATGCAGGCGATCGTTTGATTTCTAGATCGCTTCGTGGTAGTAATCGGGATGACATCATTAACTACCGCGCTACCAGAGGTACCTACTTTGCGGAGGCTCGTCGTTTTAGAGGGGGTGGCTCTGCCGTTTACGACCTGGATATGTCAGCGACTGTCAGTGGCGCGAGCAACTTGCTCGGAACTGAAGTCCAGTTGGGGAACTTGTCCAGAGATTTGACCCGCGTTGGCTCAGTTGGCTCTGGTAATACTACTGACACCTATGCCTTTTCGCTGGGTCGTTTTGAAGGGGTGAATATCTTTTTGAGTGGTCTGTCTCGTGATGCAGATATCCGGGTGATTCGCGATCGCAACAACAACGGTATCGTGGATGCTGGCGAAGTCATTGGCAGCTCGACTCGTGGAGGTACTGCTGTAGACACCA
The DNA here is from genome assembly GCA_039819245.1 of Cyanobacteria bacterium J06638_20. Taxonomy (GTDB): domain Bacteria; phylum Cyanobacteriota; class Cyanobacteriia; order Elainellales; family Elainellaceae; genus Vacuolonema. Next base: position 5,211 of record JBCBSJ010000190.1, on the reverse strand, counting down.
TCAACAACCTCACCCGGTCGGGCAACTATTTCCTGCAGGTTTATCAGTTCAGTGGCAATACCGGTTACCGGGTCACTTTTGACCGTTTCAATACACCCTTTGCCTAGTCTTAGTTACTTTCCGTTAAATAGAGCAAGACCTGATTAGGGTTTAGGTCAATTTATCCGGGAGCGTTCGTGAGCATAATAGGCTTGCGAACGTTTTTCCTCTCAGTATTTTCAAAATGACGGGTCGAAATGCACCGAGGAGGACGACAGAGCATTTGATGGCGCTGACGTCGCCTGAAACTTGCACGCATCGTTTCTTCATCAAATCTCAGGAAAGAATTGCGAGACCCTTGTGGTGTCTTACAGATTGGCGGGGGATAATTGTGTGGTTTGTATATCACCTGCATCACATGCTCGACTATTGTCATTCGGGCTCCTTGTAATGGTTTGGAGAATCGCTCTATGCGACTGATTCAGAAAATCTTGATAGGTTTCATGTTCTTCATCGGTGTTCCGATTTTGCTATTTGGTATCAGTGAGTTGCTTAACCCGAATGCTGACGCGGAAGATAAAGAAGGTGCAACGGCTGCCATCATCATTTTGGGGCTTCCTCCAACGGCGTTGGGCGGCTTTTTGCTATGGAATTTGCGAGCGAATGCTCCGAAGGATACGCGTAATCCAGAATTAGAAAAGGAGCAGCGCTTTCTTGACTTGTTGCAGGCCAATGAGGGACGCCTCACCCCTATAAGGGTTGCAACAGAGATGAACATGACGATCGCTGAAGCAAAGAGCTACCTGGATCAGAAAGCGAAACAACTGAATGCAACCTTCGATGTCTCAGAGGAAGGCGGTATCACCTATCGATTTCATGTTTAGGGATTGCTCATGGATAGTGCCCAATAGACGGCTGGGTCATGCATGGAGATAATGATTTTCGGGAATGTGAGTGCAACATATATCCCTCGGAGCATCGTGCTCTAATGAAGACGATTGAACACAGTGGATGTAATGAGCTATGGGGCAGGCTGAGACACAGGGAACGATTGGGGTAGCCGTTATCGGCACTGGATTTGGGCAGAAAATTCATATCCCAGGATTGCAGGCGCATCACCGGATGAACGTAGTCTCCGTGATGCACCCCGATCGCACCAAAGCCCAAGATGTTGCCAAGACTCACAATATTCCCCATGCTTGCCAAACCATAGAGGAGGTGGTGGCACTGCCGGAGGTCCAGGCGGTGAGTATTGCGACGCCACCGTTTTTGCATTATCCCCAGGCGAAGGTAGCGTTAGAAGCAGGTAAACATCTGCTGATGGAGAAGCCGACCGCTCTGTCAACCGAGGAGGCGATCGCCCTACAAACCATTGCTCAGCAGCAGGGATGTGTCACAGCACTCGACTTTGAATTTCGCTTTGTGCCCCACTGGATGCGGCTAGCGGAGTTGCTGGCCGAGGGTTACGTGGGCAAACTGCGGTTCGTCAAGGTTGACTGGCTTGTAGCCGGACGCGCTGACCCAAATCGTGCTTGGAACTGGTATGCCCGTCGTGATCAAGGGGGCGGTGTGTTGGGAGCGGTTGGTTCGCATGCGTTTGACTACATCGCCTGGTTGTTTGGGTCGGTGCGGCGACTGAGCGGACGGCTGATCACCGCCATTCCCACACGCCCTGATCCTCAGACGGGGGAGCAGAAATCGGTGACTGCTGACGATATCGCCATGATTCATTTGGAGTTGGTAGATGGCACGCCTGTTCAGGTAGCGCTGAGCGCGGCCACCTATGCAGGTCGGGGTCATTGGGTGGAGGTGTATGGCGATCGCGGCACCCTCGTCCTGGGCAGCAGTAACCCCAAAGACTATGTGCATGGCTTTCAACTGTGGGCTGCTCCGGCTGGAGAGGCATTGCAGGAAGTGGAAATTCCCGATCGCCTGCAGTTTCCAAAAACTTATCCCGATGGCCGTCTAGCCCCCTTCGTTCGGGTGGTTGATAATTGGGTGAAAGGAATAGACCAAGGTCATGCGCTATGCCCTTCGTTGCAAGAAGGGATTGCATCCCAGCGACTGATGGATTTGACGCATCAGTCGAGCGATCGCCAAACCTGGGTTGACCTGTAGCCACTGGCGATCGCCCTCGCACCCATGCCTCTCTGGAACTCACAGCACAAACGCCGTAAGGTCAAATTCCCAACTTCCAAAATCCTCTTCCTATGGTTGGTCATGCTTATCTCATTGGTGCGGGGCCGGGGCGATCGGACTACATTACCCTGCGCGGCTTTCGCCTTTTACAACAGGCCGAGGTCGTGTTCTACGATGCCTTGATTGATCCGGCCTTACTATCGGAGGTGCCAGCCACCTGCGAGTGCGTTTGTGTGGGAAAGCGGGGCGGACAGCCCAGCCTGAAACAGGTTGAAATCGATGCTCGCTTGGTGCAAACCTGTCAGGCAGGGAAAACAGTTGTGCGATTAAAGAGTGGGGATCCCTTTATCTTTGGGCGCACGACATCTGAGATTCAGGCACTCAAACAAGCAGGGATTCCATTTGAAGTAGTACCGGGGGTCTCGTCAGCGTTGGCAGCTCCGCTGCTGGCGGGAATTCCCCTCACTGACCCGGTGATGAGCCGATGCTTTGTGGTGCTGAGTGCCCATGAGCCGGAGGCACTGGACTGGGACAGCCTCGCCGCTCTGGATACACTGGTCATTTTGATGGGGACGCGGCATCTGAACTGGATTGTGCGGGCATTGGTGGATCGGGGGCGATCGCCCGATACCCCCATCGCCATCCTGCAGTGGGCAGGGCATCCCCAGCAATGCATTTGGGAGGGGACGCTACAAACGATTGGGCAAATTACCGCTCGCCAATCCCTCTCTCCCGCTGTCATCTTGGTGGGCGATGTCGTTCACCTACGTCCTTTCTTGCAGGTTGGCTGATGCGATTGCGCGATGCGCTTGGGGATTAGAAAAGCCCAAAATCCCAGTGGGATTTTGGGCTTTGTATTTTTGTAAGCAAACAGGGGGTTACGAGGAGAGGAAGTTCCTCCGTATAATCAACCTGAGTCTTTACGGCTGAATGAGTCATAACGGTTGCTTTGACGACGCCTCCCCTTACTGATTTGACAGTGCTGGTCACCCGCTCAGCGGGGCAGTCCAGTGCGTTTACGCGCTTGCTCCAAGCCCAGGGCGCAAGCGTTGTGGAAATGCCTGCCCTGGAAATTACACCGCCATCTAGTTGGGCGGCATTAGATGATGCGATCGCCCGCCGCTCAGACTTCCACTGGCTGATTCTCACCTCCACCAATGGGGTTGATTACTTTTTTCAACGCCTCGCGGCTCATAGTCTGGAACAAGGGGCGATCGCCCATCTCAAAATTGCTGTCGTTGGCAAAAAGACCGCCCATCAGTTGCAAGCCAAAGGCATTCAAGCCGACTTCATTCCGCCGGAATTTGTGGCTGACTCCCTCATTGAGCATTTCCCCGACCCGCTAGACGGCTGTCAGATTTTGTTCCCACGGGTCGAAACGGGAGGCCGAGATGCGCTGGTCAAAGCCTTTTCTGCGGCAGGTGCAAACGTAACCGAAGTATCCGCCTACCAATCTGGTTGTTGCAAAATCTTGCTGCCTGAGGTTGCTCAGGCGCTTCGCCAGCAAACAATTCAAGTGATTACGTTCGCTAGTTCCAAAACCGTTCGCTGTTTCCAGCGCCTGGTATCAACCCAGGCAGATTTATCCGATGCGGTTCTAGACACTGTCTGCATCGCGTCGATTGGCCCCCAAACTTCCGATGCGTGCCGCGCCCATCTAGGACGCGTTGATATAGAAGCCTCGGAGTTTACCCTAGAAGGTTTGACAACCGCAATTGTGCAATGGGCAACATCTCTTCCGACAATCAACAGCTAAGCGACCCTGCCTCCGACACCACCAGCCCCTCCGTCCAGCAACGCACCATCGGTTTGACCGGTGGCATCGGTATGGGCAAAACGACGGTGTCGAACTATCTCGCCAAGACTTACCATCTGCCAGTGCTGGATGCTGACCTCTATGCTCGCGATGCCGTCACCCAGGGCTCCAAAATTCTGGCCGAGATTGAAGATCGCTATGGCCCTAGCATCCTGCTCCCTAGTGGACAGTTGAACCGAGCGCGATTGGGGGAGATTGTGTTTACCTGTCGCACAGAGATGCTCTGGCTGGAAAAACAGATTCATCCCTATGTGCGCGATCGCATGACGATGGAGCTCAAAACTATCGATCGGACGCAACACCCTATCTTGGTGCTGGTGGTACCGCTCCTGTTCGAGGTGCGCATGACGGATCTGGTCAGCGAGATCTGGGTGGTTTACTGCTCGCGCCCGCGTCAGATCGCTCGCTTGCAGCAGCGAGAGACCCATGGGCAAATGAACCTAGCGCAAATCCAGGCACGTATTGATTCCCAGATGGCGATCGCTGAAAAAATCCGTCGGGCGGATATCATCCTCGAAAACAACACGACTCCCGAAGCCTTATACCAACAAATCGATAATGCGGTGCATACCTTCCATGTCGATCGTCATCGCCAATGACAAGATGCCCGATACCTCAGACAATGAAGGGCGACTGTCGTAATACGTTCTGTTTGTATTTCCTGTTTGTTTTCTAATGACTGCATCCAAACCTAACTCTGGTCCCGCTTTTCAAAATCTGCGAACCGTTCGTAAATCGTTGCTCGATCTCCACAAGTCGTTGCTCGACTCCGAGCGTCAGGTTTACGAAGAATTCCATGGACCCGTCCAGTCTCCTAACCAATTCTTCAAATTAGTGACCGAAAATGAATGGTTTTCCTGGCTTCGCCCCATCTCCAAATTTATTGTGCAAATGGATGATGTCATCCTCTCCAAAGAGCCACTCCCAGAGCAGCGGGCAACCGATTTGATCGAGCAAACTCGGCTGATGCTGCGGCCATCAGAGTTTGGGACACCCTTGGAAAAAGGCTACTTTCAGGCGATTCAGCGAGATCCCAATATCGCCCTAAAGCATGCATCCTTCACCCAACTGCTGGATCAGCTGCCAAAGTCTGATACCGATTCTTAATCAACGTTGCTCTTGTCAGAGCCACCTGAACCTTATAGGTTTTGTAAAGATAACAAAATGTTGCAGCGTCCTATCTGAGAAAACGCGATGTACATCATACAGGTTGCTTCTGAGTGCGCTCCCGTCTCAAAAGTTGGCGGATTGGGCGATGTCGTTTACGGGTTAAGCCG
>JBCBSJ010000189.1:0-7024 GCA_039819245.1 Cyanobacteria bacterium J06638_20 | reverse complement strand
CATTAGCATCAGAACCATAGGAATGCGTCATTCCCAAGTCAATGGAAATCCATTTCAGCTATAGCGCTATGCGCGTTGCTTAAGTACGGTTGTGAGTCGGCGCGTCGCGCCCACACACAACCCGCGCAATACTTGGTGCGGTTGCACTCAGCTATAGTAGTTTATAGCGTTTAACCTTCCTGGATTGCTGCCTTCGCGAGAATCATTCATGGCGCTGGCGCGCCACCCCAAACGATGAAAATCTATTTTCAGAGCAATGACAAGGGCGTCCATGGATACGCCCTAAGTTATTGTTCACAACCCTGGCAGCACAAGGGATTCAAGCCAATAGCTGGATTTGATTTCTATGGAATTGATCCAGCCTAACCTTCAAAATTCAGGGAAAGCTTGTCCTGAGTTCACAACCTCCGGCGGTGGCGGAATCGGAATCTCCCGCTCCAAATCCGTCCAGTCAATCGGTGCTTGCATCTGGGGTTCGGGAGGGAGTTCGGGGGTCGCCAAAATCCCAGCTTGGAGGCGATCGCCCAATTGAGTTGGAATATCTCCATAGGCTTCTAGCAAGCGTGCCGCTTCGATTCCCGCGCGCGTAGTCGGCGAAATTTCACGCAGTTGCTCTATCGCAATATTCCAATTCGCCCAGACCTGCTCCCAATCTTCTGGTGTTTCTGCTTTGGCATGGAAAATTTGCGCTATCTGGATATAGCGCTTCGCATGGGTCAGGTGCTCTTGGCCATCCACTTCCTGCGATCGCTGGTCTTGTACAACGGCCAGTTGGGCGCGGTAGGTCTCAAGTTGAGTATTGGCAAACCGATTCAAGGGGCTATCCTCAGGAATGGCCTCTAGCTGGGCGATCGCCTCTTGCCATAGCATTTGTGCTTCGGCCCAGACTATCAGATTTGCTTCCGGTAGGCGACTTCGTTCTTGCGCTATCTCAGCGGCGTTAGCGGCGGCGATCGCCCGTTGCAAGCTAGCGCTGTGCTGTTGGTAGCCTTGCAGTAACGTCCGCGCTTCCGATGAGCGGGGCGACCATCTGGGAATCGCGTCCAGCAAATCGACCGCGCCTTCAAGGTAATCCTGGGCTTGTGCCACCTGGGCGACGGTTTCCGCCTCCTGCATCTGCGTAAAGGAGCGCTGGCCAAGGGATTCTGCCGCTCCCAATTCAGGACAGATGCCACTTACACAGGGATGCCCGATCACAAAACCACTCAGCGCCAAGCCTGCAACCGCCATACTCCCGGTAACGGCCAGATATTGGTCAAAACTTCGCCCCCCAAAGGTTCGTGGCGCATCCTGGAACCACTCCACGACGTCAATATCGGGGCGGAGCAACCCCCACTCCCGCATAGCCTCAGGTTGAGTCGACGTGCCCGTTTCCAGCACAGGCGGCAAATCTTCGAGCCAGGCCGTCAGTTGTAAGGGTGACCCATCCTCAACCATGCCCTGTTGCGCTATCTCATCCAGCGTGAAGTAACACCGGGCATAGGGAAGCGTGTGCCCAACTTTACGCAAATACAGACGAATCCGCCGGGTGAAGGTAAGGTGGACATGCCGCAGCGTGGCTTGGATAGATTGCAAAACATGCAACGGATCAAGGCGTATATCGGAGGCGTGATGCCCCACGATGATGAGGCGATCGCCCTGCTGACCGCATCGCACCGATAGCGGCACGTTGCTCTCTCGAAGAAATCGTTCCAGGTGTCCCCCGAGCTGTTGAAGCTCAGCGTTAGATGTAAGTCTATCCATCATGCCCTTGCCGGATATTGCAATGGTTGGGTTCGCTTGAGCACGCCTCCTCGTTTTCACACTTCTAGGCCACACCACAAAATCCGGATTTTGGCAACAATCTTGCAAGAGATACGGTGCCTGCGAAACTGGTCATATCAACATCCACGCGAATGTGATGTAGCTCACGGTCTTGGCCTTCGAATTTAGCTTCCCATCCTACTAGACAAACCGCTGCTTGCCGGACTGTAGTATCAAGGGGGACAGTATCCGTCTCACGGCGTGGTTCCCCTGCTTCAGGATCGAAACGGATCGTGAATTGATTCATTTCGATTGGCATGGATTTACTCCTAACGGCAATGCTCAGCGGCGCGCCGAAATCTCCTGAGTTATAGCAGGAACAGGGCAGCCAAAGCGTCCGCTGCAGCAAAATGTTAGACCAATTTCGCCTCATAGAGGATTTGGCATAGATCGCGGAGAATCAGATACGTGCAACGCGGCTGACAGTGATACGCTCAAAAAAGTTGAACTAGTTATTTGTTAGAGGTCGCTATGCATGAAGATTCTGACCAGCGTGCCAATGATGCAAACTCGACCCATGGTAAAGCTGGCTTGGGAGTGCTGAAAGGTTCCGGTCGTCACCAGGTGTTAGCGGCTGCTACTGCCTAGTCACAACAAAGGAGGCTCTAAACGTGAAAGCTCGCAAACCCGACCATAGATCAAAAGCCTCAGCTATTGACAGCTACATGGGCATGGCTAAATTGAATCGCAGAGAATTAATCGCTATGCTGGCGGGCTTCACTGCCAGCTTGACAGTGCATGGTTGTTTCAATGGTGAGAATACGCCCGCCGCTGACGCCTCCACCTCCGACCGGCTAGGCAGGCTCCTGCCTTTGCGCAATCTGGGTTCGTCCGGTCCCGCTGTGACCAACCTGGGGGCAGGCGGAGATCATATAGGGAGAGCCTCGGAAAGAGACGCGCAGGCCATCATCGAAAAAGCCTTGGAGGAAGGGGTACGTTTCTTCGATAATGCCCCCCTATACAGTGATGGAGTAGCAGAGGAACGCTATGGGAAATTCCTCACGCCCAACTACAGGGATGTTTCCTTCATCATGACCAAAACCTTGGCCAGAAATAAGGCAGATGCCTTGTCGGATCTCGATGCTTCCCTCTCCCGCATGAAGACTGACTACATAGATCTATGGCAGGTGCATGCCCTCGAAACCCCGGAGCGTGTTGAAGAGCGCGTCCAAGACGGTATACTTGATGCCTTTCTTGAGGCCCAGGAAGCGGGCAAGGTTAGGTACATTGGTTTCACTGGTCATGATTCCTTCGAAGGTCATCTCAAGATGCTGGAGGAGATTGAGGAACGAGGGGTAAAAATGGACGCCTCAATGATACCGGTCAACCCCGCCGACCCTCACTTCAAAAGCTTTGTCACCAATGTATTGCCTAAGTGTGTAGAGTCTGGTATCGGTGTGCTAGCCATGAAAACGCTGGCCTACGGACGGTTCTTCGGAAGAAACGAGGGCTGGCGCCGTACAGAAGTCTCCCTCGAGCCGCTAATCCCGGACGTTATTTCCTTGGAGGATGCCTTCGGCTTTGCATGGTCCCTGCCTGTCACCTGCCTTATCAGTGGTATGGAAAGTGTCGAACAGGTTTCTCAAAATGCTTCCATGGCACGCGAAACATGGAACTGGAATCAGGCCGAGCTTCAGAGACGGATCGATGCATTAGCTCCCTTTGCCGGCCCGAATCTTGAGTTTTACAAGATATGAGGTCAGCGTCTAACGTGCGGCTGTGCCTGACGCTCTGAGTGGCCTCGAAACACATTTTGTTTGCCTCTAAGCGATTAGCCAGACTCTCAACTGCACCAAAGCCAATTTCAAAGTTCACGGTGCAATGGATTTGGCTTCCTTCGGTGGAATTCCAAATTTCTTTGAATAGTCTCTACTAAAGTGATTTGCGCTTTCATAGCCGACGGCAAAAGCTGCATCAGAAACAGAATACCCCTCTAATGAGAGAAGATCCTGAGCCTTTATAAGGCGCAGTTTTTTTTGATACTGATGCGGAGTAGTCCCCGTTATTTCGCGGAATTTTTTGTGAAAAGACGACTCACTCATGCCAACTTCACGTACAACTTCGGCAACAAGGAGCCCGGCGCGATAATTATTGCGTATGTGTTTGATCGCTCGGGCAATATTGCTAGCCGCGCTATTATTTGAGATCATCTGACGAAGCATTCCACCATGGGGAGCCCTCAGCACTCGTAAGTGCAATTCCTTAAAAAGAGAGGGGCCAATAAGCTCAGCTTCGACCGGATCCTCAATGGTGGTTATGAAGCGATCAATGGTATCCATAAGCGCACTGTCCGCTCTTTCCGAGTCAACAGAGAAAGCACGTTCTTGTTTTGCAAGGATTTGCTCAGAGGATGTTTGAAAAATCGCGAGGTCGGTGAAAAAGCTCACTGGGCATACGCTGAATCTAACAACCATCAGCCACCCAGAGAGCATGAGCAAAGTGTATCCGAGTGACCTCACCGCCGACCAATTTGAGTGCTTGGCGTCCCGACTGCCAGCCAATTCATCGAGAGGTCGGCCGCGCACCACCAGTTTGTGGGCCATCCTCAATGCCATGTTCTATGTCCTCTGCGAAGGCTGCACTTGGCGAGGCTTGCCGGGTGACTTTCCCCCTTGGCAAACGGTGTATACCTACTTTCGCCGCTGGAAAAAGGATGGCACGCTCCTAGCCATTCACGATGAATTCTACGTTCTCACTCGCTTGCTGGAAGGGCACTCGGATAGTCCCTCTGAGCTCATCGTCGATAGTCAAAGTGTCAAAACTGCCACAATGATTGCCACCGCTGTTGGCTATGACGGGGCCAAACAGGTCAAAGGCCGCAAGCGGCACCTGACGATTGATACCTTGGGTCTGGTCTTGCGCGTACTTGTGACCGCCGCCAATGTGCCCGAACGTGAGGGCGGAACGCAAGTCCTCACGCGCGTCAAGCAAATGGGACAAAGGGTACGGCGCGTGCACACGGTCTGGGTCGATGGCGGTTATAACGGTGCCCCCTTTTACCAGTGGGCGATTGATGCGCTCCGTTGGGTGATTTGGGTTGTCCTGCGTCCCGAAGCGGCTCAGGGATTTGTGGTGGTGAAAAAGCGGTGGAAGGTGGAGAACATCCAACTCCAATGCCGACATAAACTTCAAGCTGAGTTCTACCCCTATTGTGGGAATTGAAGAGCTGTTACGGTTAACCACGCTGGTGAGTCAATATCTGACAGCTCCGCCATCTACTCACGAGGCCAACGAATTATGTCAGACCCCTCAGTATCCCCCCGCCTGGGCCACCCGAGACCCACAAGTGTTGGAGCCAACTCCCGGCGGCTCATCGACAACCCCTGATTTGGCTACTGACTCAGATCGTCCTGGGTCAGCTGACGGTTCCCGCTCAAATGGAGGAACCTGATGAGTCATCTCTCTGAGCATTCCAGCATCGGTACTCACAAGCTGCTGCCCCATCATCTAGAGCGTTTAGCCGTTGTCTATGTTCGGCAATCAACCTTACAGCAGGTCAGTCACCACCAGGAATCCACCCGTTTACAATACGACTTGGTGAATCATGCCCAAGCCTTAGGCTGGACAGTAGAGCGGGTTTTGGTAATTGACGAAGATTTAGGCAAATCCGGTGCCACCGCCGAACATCGGACTGGATTCCAACGACTCGTTATCGAAGTTAGCTTAAACCATGTGGGATTAATTCTCGGCATCGAGATGTCGCGCTTGGCGCGCTCCTCCAAAGATTGGCATCAACTCTTGGAGGTGTGTGCCCTCTTTCGAACCTTGATAGCGGACATCGACGGCGTCTATGACCCAACCCAATACAATGACCGGTTGCTGTTAGGACTCAAGGGGACGATGAGTGAAGCCGAGCTTCATATTCTTAAGCAGCGGATGCTGGCAGGCAAACTCAACAAAGCCAAGCGGGGCGAGCTGCCGTTTGACCCACCCATTGGGTATCTCCGCCGCCCCTCGGGGGAAGTGGTGTTAGACCCCGATGAGCAAGTTCAGCAAGTCGTCCATCTGATTTTCCGCAAGTTTCAGGAGATTGGGACGCTCAACGGGTTACTCCGCTATCTCGTACGACAGGAGATTCAACTGGGTGTCAGAGTTCGCATCGGGAGTAATCGGGGGGATTTAGAGTGGCGCACCCCCAATCGAATGACCTTGCAAAACCTGCTCAAAAATCCAGCCTATGCAGGCGCGTATGCTTATGGCAAACGTCAGATCGACCCCCGCCAGAAACGGCCTGGCAAACCCAGTACGGGTCGCGTTGTGAGTGACCCAGAAAACTGGCACGCTTTAGTCAAAGACCGCTTCCCAGCTTACATTTCCTGGGAACGGTACCAACAGAACCTGGCGCAATTACAAGCGAATCAATTTCGGGCTGACACGATTGGTGCGGCCCGTCATGGGTCTGCCTTGCTATCCGGTCTGTTGGTCTGTCAGTATTGTGGCTGTCGCATGACGGTTCACTATAGTGGCCGTGGACGAACCCATGAATATGTCTGCAATCGCCTCCTCAGTGACTACGGCGGTCATCGGTGTCAACGAGTACCCGGCAAAGCCTTGAATCAATTCATTACGGCTCAAGTGCTCGCCGCCTTGCAACCCGCTGCTGTAGAACTCTCTCTCCAAGCGGCGACTCAACTGGAAGCCGACCGTCAGGAACTCGATACCCTATGGCAGCAGCGTTTAGAGAGAACGGCCATGGAAGCCGAACGGGCCGCTCGACATTACCAACTCGTGGAACCCGAAAATCGCTTGGTGGCTCGACAGCTGGCTCAAACCTGGGAAGCTAAATTGGCGGCCCAGCAACAATTGCAGGAAGATTATCAACGGTTTTGTTCCCAACAGCCGCGTCAATTATCCACCGCAGAACGCAGAGCCATTGAACAATTGGCTCATGATATTCCCCGACTCTGGGAAGCCCCCACCACGACTCAAGCCCAACGGAAAGAAATTATCCGTCAAGTTATTCATCGGATTCTGGTCCAGACCCAAGGGCAAAGTGAAACAGTCAATTTGTCCATTCAATGGACGGGTGGGGTGGTGACGCAACACCAAGCAACTCGCCCGATTGCTCGGTGGGAGCATCTGAGTTTTTATCCTCAACAGGGCTTACGCATTGACAAAATCAGCAAAATCATAATTCAAGCGGTTCGACCCATCAGCGATGATTGGAGGATGAACTGTCGGGCGACCTCTTGATAGAGATGACGTTGCAGCGCATACCAAT
>JBCBSJ010000188.1:0-7234 GCA_039819245.1 Cyanobacteria bacterium J06638_20 | reverse complement strand
CCGAGGACAGCGCGAGTACCATTCGCCCGTGCGCGGCTCTTTGATACTGCAGATGACGCTGAGCGTAGGCTCTTCCATGAACGGATCGATCCACGCAGTCGTCGGATCGAGCACCATTGTCATATCCGATTCGTTGATCGCTTTCCATCCACGAATACTGGATCCATCAAATGGGACACCATCCGTAAAACTCGACTCGTCGATTTGATCCTGATAGACCGTCAAATGCTGCCAGGTGCCTGGCATATCGATAAATTTCAGGTCAACCATTTGAATGCCTTGGTCTTTAATCCAACCAAGAACTTCACCGGGGGTCTGTGCCATGAACTACTCCTTCAGTTCCGCGCGTTGAACAGAAACATTGTGCCGCTGGAGGCACTGTGGAAAGAAACCGCTCGAAAAACTACGGGCATTGCCATCGATCCACACTCGGGATATCTCCAGAAGTCTTCGGCATTTTTACCTTTGTGGGGATGCGAAATGGGGCTGTACGCACCTGCATCATCCTAGGAACTGCAATGGGTGCAATTTGTATAAGGGACGACAAAACCCTCGGATTCTGGTATCAATCTTCCACAAAATTCGAGCACGAATGACACAATCCCTGTTTACGTCCTCCTGAGTACAGGACAAGAACCAAAGAATCCTTAGTTTTAGGTGGCACGAGTCGTACCCGCATCACCTAAAACTAAGGGTCTAGCAAGATTCTGATTTTTTCTGTGTACGCCGATTCCCTCGCCAAGCGCCTTGTTAGTGGCTAAAGGCCAGCAACAAAATTTAATACCTCAAACCTGTGATGGCCTCGATAGAAGCGGGTCTCAGGCCTATCCGGCGTGATAGACTTACCTCTATTGCGGCGATCGCTGCTCCGCTTTGAGTTCCAGGAGTAGCAAGAGGAAGCGCCGCCAAGATTTTTGTAAAATTCTTGTAGTATAACAACCTGTGTTGGGAGACGTTTTTTATGCGGGACGCCGTAACCAAGCTGATTGACAACTACGACACCAAGGGTCGCTATCTGGATCGGGATGCCATGGATGTCCTGCAATCCTACTTCACCACTGGTATGGAAAGGGTTCAGGCCGCCACTATCATCAATAGCGATGCAGCCGCGATCGTTCGGCAAGCAGGTTCGACGCTTTTCGAGCAGGTTCCTGAGTTGATTCGTCCCGGTGGCAATGCTTACACCACGCGTCGCTATGCGGCTTGTCTGCGAGATATGGATTATTACCTGCGCTACGCAAGCTACGCCATCATTGCAGGCAGCATGGATGTGCTAGACGAGCGCGTACTACAAGGTCTTCGGGAAACCTACAACTCTCTGGGTGTGCCTATTGCACCAACAGTACGCGGCATTCAGATCATGAAAGAAATGGTGAAAGACAAGGTTGCAGAAGCTGGGATCACTTCGACTGGTTTCATCGATCAGCCGTTTGACCATATGACTAGCGAACTGAGTGAGCAGAGCGTCTAGCTGATATTGATTCGAGATCCTATCGATCGCCTAGACAAACCGTTCTTCGGGCCAACTAGAACAAACAACTAACAGCGGGAAGGGGTCATGCCTCCCGCTGTTAGTTGTTTAGAGCTGTATAGGCGAGCTGCTTAGGATCCCCTATCAACCTCTTAGTCGCTGCGCATTGCCTCTGTGCCTAGCGGACCATGACTGCATCTGGTTCTAAAATCAGTAGGCTAAATCCTTCTGTTGTCTGGAGAATGATGGTTTCATCACCTTGATAGCTTAGCCGCTTGATGATTTGGTTAGCTTGTTGCAGCGTTTCTACTGTTTTAAAGAGGCTGTAGAGCTTGCCGTTGTAACGCACAGCTGCAAGCTGTTTGTCTAAATCTGGAACTGTTATTTGGCAGGGCTGACAATCATTGGGAGAGGTGAGGAGGCGATAAGGGGTGTCAGCCTTAGATTTCTTGGACGCTTTGGCCTTTGACTTTGCAGGAGTGGCCGTTGTTTCAAGCACCCATAACACGAAGCCCTTGGGCGTTTTGGTAATAACGACAGAGTCCCCACGATTCTGGAGCTTCCTACTCAACTCAAGTGCACGCTGCTTTTCGGTGACTGAGCGGAAAAAGCTGTAGTAGTTGCCGTCGAACTGAATTGCAGCTAGTCGTTCACCTGTATCACTTAGCACAACATGACAGGAACGGTAGCGATCGCGCGACTCCAGCACAAGAGGCAGTTCAGGCGAATTCTGGGAACGGGCTTTAGTCACAGTTTGCATTGTTGGTAGAGGGTAGGGAACGTGGGTATAGAGAGCAGGAAGATTGATAAGTGCAATCTTATTTGATCATGTGCCATAACCGTAGAAATGCCATCCGGCAAAGTACGGGAAGTTAAGTTATGTAAAACACTCAATATCGAGAATCGATACATGCAAGATTACCAAATAGTTGAAAGCTAAATCCTCATTTACTATCTATAGGCATAAAAATGCCTCTGCAATAGCAGAGGCATTTCAGATGTTCAGGTATTATATATTCGACTGGTTTTTCGGATGCGTCATGACCATAAAACCAGCAACTTCACGAATGGGGCATGCCGATCTTGTGCTACTCATCATCGCTGAGCAGCTCATCCGGTTCACCCTCACTGCTATTATCTTGACTCGGGCTGTCATTCGCTTCACTGCTTGGAGAGAAGTTTCCAATCAATTCGTTCCCATCATCGCCGTCATTCAAGATGGATGGATTAAATGGACGGTTGAAATCTGAGACGCTACGGGCGCGATCGACGGGAAAAACATCCAGCCCACCATCCAGGTCGTAGCTGCGAGCAATGCGATCGTCAAGCACTACATCCCCCAGGGTCATGTCATTGTCTAAGACACCGCCTTCGTAGCTCAGATCCACATCCACATTGTTGCTCTGATCTTCGTAAGCATTGAAGCCCGTACCTGCGGGAATCAATCGTCCGATAATGACGTTCTCCTTCAAGCCACGGAGCCAGTCAGATTTCCCTTCAATCGCTGCTTCCGTGAGGACACGGGTCGTTTCCTGGAAGCTCGCAGCCGAAATGAAACTGTCGGTGTTGAGAGATGCTTTTGTGATCCCCAACAGCACAGGGGTATATTCAGCCGGAGCCCCCCCGGTAATGGACATGGCTTCGTTGACTTGCTGAATCTGGCGCAGTTCCACCAATTCCCCGGGCAACATTGTGGTATCGCCACCATCATCAACCCGTACCTTAGAGGTCATCTGCCGCACAATCACTTCAATGTGCTTATCGGAAATATCAATGCCCTGGGATTGGTAGACCGATTGTACTTCATTCACCAGGAAGGTTTGTACCTTCTCTAGGCTTTGTAGAGCCGCCTCGTAGGTTCCTGAGGCTTCGCGATAATATTGGAAAAAGACCTCCAGGATTTCGTGAGGATTGGCCGGACCATCGGTCAGGGGTTCTGCGGCTTCCACATCTTGCCCGTCGATAACCAAAACGTTTTGGCCCGGGCCAATCACGTATTCTGTGATGACCCCATCGGACTCAACTACCTTTACTTCAACGGTTTCGTCATCGCCATACACAACCTGGGCTGTCCCCGGACGCGCCGAAAGGATACAGGCTTCTTTGGGCTTTCGGGCTTCCAGCAGTTCTTCGATTCGAGGCAGACCCTGAATAATGTCTCCTGTCTTGGCTCGCTCGAAGACCAGTAGTACCAGGTTGTCCCCTCGTTGTACCAGGTCGCCATCATCAATGTGCAAAACAGCGCCAGCTGATACACGATAGGGGCGTGCTAGGCGCAGCACCACGCTGGAATCATTAATGGCAACCACCTGCCCTGATTCCTGAATGGCAATGCCTTCAGCCACTTCGCTGCGGGCAACGAGCAAATCCCCAACTTTGACGGATGGTGCTTTTCCTTGCGTATCAACGGTCACCAGATCAGAATTGCGCACAACCAACAAACGGCGAGTGGATTCACCATCGCGGATTCCTCTGACTTCGCCCCCTTCCTTCGCTTTGATCTCGGTGCGGGCGATACCTGCTCCTGGAGCAATTTGATCCCCATCTTGAACCAACAAATGGGTATGAGTACTACCCTGGGTCTGGTCAGCGATGATATCTCGACGGATGACGAGTGATTCGAGGATCACCAGCTGGAGCCGCATAATATCCTCTTCCGCTTCATCCGCAATCAGCTCAATATCAGCGGCCAGTTGATGCGCATCTTCCTCAATTTCTAGAACGAGCTGGGTACGAAGCAGCTCGACCCCTTCAACGGATTTGATGCGATCGCCATCCTTGTACAATACCCGCTGCAACGCACGCAGTTGGATGGAATGCCCCGACTCCTCGTTCGCCGATGCCTGGCTAGGAATTGCGGGCTCATCGGGAACGTTGTACTCGATCACCGGACGTAGCAGCGCCGCTGGACCTTCGGGAGTTTCCACCGTTTCCAAGTAACGCAACTCAGACGGGCTAACCCCCGGAAGTACCTCTTCCCCAGGCGTGACAATGTTATCTTCCCGACCGGCAAAGGCTTCGGGATTATCCAGCATGTGCAATTCACCCGGTTTGATGACGACTTCCCGCAGAATGTCGTTCTTCTGCGTGACCTCAATGACCCCACCACTCTGGCAGAAGATGTCCTTAACAACTTCCGTTCCAGGTTCCACATACTGCCCGTCCTCTACCATCAACAGCGAGATATCTTTGTTGACTTCGTGGCATTCTTCGGGAATCCACAGGAGCGTTCCGCCTTTGATGACTTCATAGCCCTGCTTGGCCTTTCCTTTCTTCGCAACGTCCAGCCCAGAGTAGCGAACCATCCCGCCCATCTGGGTGTGGTAGCGATCGTCAATCAATTCTGCAACGACCTGACCGCTAATGACCTTGGTGCCGGGTGCGGCGATCAAGGAAAATCGCTGATTGTTCTGCGTTTCAATCAGATAATGCTCCCGTCCCTGAGAGCTCTCGGCTCGAACCCGTGCTTGGTCAAGTTGCACGGATGCCGTGATGATCTCGACCTCACGATTACTCCGACCCTCGGCATCGGGCGGAATCCGCACAATACCGCCATTCTCGTTAATCAACCGAGTCTCGGCTAGGTTGTCGTCGGAGCCGATGCGATCGCCATTCTTCACGACAGGCTCGGCTCCAGGCGGTAGGTTATAGACCTCCCCAGACAGCACCCATAGCAGACCACCCCGCTGAGCAATACGGGTCGTGTTGCCCTGACGGTCTTTCTTCTCTTCAGGGATTACATCGGCAAACTTCACTTCCCCGGCCAGGTCAGAGGCTACGTCCTTAGTGGCCTTTTCTGTTACCTTGCGAACGCGACCCGTGGCAGGCATTTCCGCCACCATTTGCCCGTATGTGACCTGCTCCCCATCTCGCGCAAACAGAATCGAGCCGGGTGGGAGGTTATGGGTTTCTTTCTTGCTACCCGCCTCAAAGGTGGCTTTGACATTGGCTTCGATGATAAATGCATCATCCCCGTGACGGGTTCGGAAGGCACGGGAGCGCACTTGCTTCGGATTCAGGTGCAACGTTGCATCGAATTTAGGTCGAATTTGTGGCACCTGCTCCCCAGTAAAGGTTCCGCCGGTGTGGAACGTCCGCATGGTTAACTGGGTACCTGGTTCCCCGATGGACTGTGCGGCGATAATCCCCACCGCTTCACCCAAGTCGACCATTTCTGCATGGGCTAGGCTCCAGCCGTAGCAAGCCTGACAAACCGATCGCGTGGCTTCACAAGTCAGGGGCGATCGCACCTTCAACGACGAAACTTTCGCTTTCGCCAGCATCTTCGCCGTTTCATTGGAAATGGCCTGGTTGCGCTCCAACAGCACCTCACCCGTTTCCGGATGCAGCACATCCTCTGCAACTGCTCGTCCGAGTAGGCGATCCTGGAGTGGGATAAGGACGCGATCGCCATCCGTCATGCTCGTCAGCGTGATTCCACGCTCCGTGCCACAATCCAACTCTCGGATAATCACATCCTGTGAGACATCCACCAGGCGTCGGGTTAGGTAGCCTGAGTCAGCCGTTCGTAACGCCGTATCTACTAGCCCTTTCCGTGCCCCGTACGACGAAATAATGTATTCCGTCACCGTCAACCCTTCTCGGAAATTGGTCTTAATCGGCAAGTCAATGATCGCCCCCTGCGGATTTGCCATCAAGCCCCGCATGCCAACTAACTGACGTACCTGGGAGATATTTCCCCGTGCTCCAGAGAATGCCATCATATAAACCGAGTTGAGGGGGTTGTTCTTGTGGAAGTTACGCACCACCTCATCTTTGAGTTCCTCACTGGTGTCGTTCCAAGTATCAATCACCTTTTGGAAGCGCTCAACTTCCGTAATGTCGCCCCGACTGTAGCGATCCTCTGTCTTGCGAATTTCATCTTCTGCATCCTGCAAAAGCTCCCGTTTCTTCTCGGGCACCTGCAAGTCATCCACACTGATCGAGACCCCAGCACGGGTCGCGAAGCGGAACCCAAGATCCTTGAGCCCGTCAGCAACCTGTGCTGTGCGGGCTGTTCCGTAATTTGTGAAGGCCCAAGCAATTAGGTTTCGCAATTGCTTTTTATCGACCACCCGGTTGCGGAAGATCATGGATTGCTGTGGATTCTGTGTCGAGTTCTGCTCCGTCATCGTTCATCCTGCCCTTACTACTTAGTTCGCAATCGTTCGCAAATCGTCGTCCAGTCCAGCCATCAAACCGTTGCTATACCGCCAACACTTCGTGGATAGCTTTGTTGAGAATGACGCGTCCTGGTGTTGTGTAGACATATTGGGACAGCAGATTCCCCTCACCATCCGTCCGGACTCTCCGATACTTGTAACGTCGCATAACGCTACGCACATTCCCCGACACATCCTGATCGATTGCTTCTTCCACGACCGCATCGTCGTCGTTTGCCGTTTCAACCTCTCCATCAAACCGCACCCAAACATAGGCATGCAGGTCAACTTGCCCTTGCTCATAGGCAATGACAGCGTCTTCCATGCTCGCAAAGTACCGCCCTTCGCCTTTTGTCGCATCTGGGTTCTCAGCGGTTAGGTAGTAGCATCCCAATACCATGTCTTGGCTCGGCGTCACAATCGGACGTCCCGTTGCTGGAGAGAGGATGTTGTTTGAGGCCAGCATCAACAGGCGTGCCTCCGATTGGGCTTCGAGCGACAGAGGAACATGCACCGCCATCTGGTCGCCATCAAAGTCGGCATTAAATGCCGGACAAACCAACGGGTGAAGTTGAATCGCTCGCCCTTCCACCAAAATTGG
>JBCBSJ010000187.1:0-7254 GCA_039819245.1 Cyanobacteria bacterium J06638_20 | reverse complement strand
CTAAGAACCCACTACAGATCATTTTTTTGAAAGCCTCGCGCCGCGAGGCTTTCAAAAAAATGATCTGGTTTTGGTTTTCGTAGAATTGGTATTATTGAAGCAGAGCGCCTACGCAAGCTTTTCGGACTGCTGACACTTGCCCTTTGTTGGGCGATGAAGACAGGGCTATGGTTGCATCAGTGGCGGTCTATTGTCATCAAGAAGCATGGCCGTCGGACTAAGAGCCTATGTCTCCTTGAATGTCGCCACCGGACGCATTGAGCAGGCCACCCGTACCGAGCAGGATTTAGACACCCATCTCAGAGCCTTACTCGCGCAGTCTCCGGAAGCAACCAAAATTCACTGGGTGATTGAGATGGAATAGCAAGTTAAACCATCTCCGGCTTTGCTGGAGGTGGTTTAATTAATCGACTCGGGACATGTCAAGGTTGTCTTGGATAGATTTTATTCATGCTCACTCGGTTGCTAATGATTGTTCATCCAGCATATGTCGAGTGAGCTTTTTCGTTGCCCACTGAGATCCAATATTTTCTCGAACTTTGAACGGAGAGAGAGGGATTCGAACCCTCGTTAGAGTTGCCCCTAAACAGCATTTCCAGTGCTGCGCCTTCAACCACTCGGCCACCTCTCCAGGGGTATTTATTTGCCACATTCCACAATAGCGGATCATGGAGCTTTCTACGCGGGTATTCCATCGCAGAATAGCTATCCTAGCAAACAATGGTCGGTGGTAGAAGAGGCGATCGCCCCTGTCGGCAAAATTTCTCTCGAGGAGTCTCCGAAATTCCACCCGGATTCCCCTGCGGTTTCAGCACGAACGTCTTATGATCTCCAAGGAACTGATCTCCAAAGAACGGCTCGCAATGGATTTACCCAAAGCGAGTCAGCCACAACGACTCTTTACGGCCACTACGGCAACCCATCTACGGCTCATGTCAAAGTCCTATCCCGTTCATATCCACTATCGCCAAGAAGGAACCCACCATGATGTGGAGGTTCCGGGCGATCGCTATATTCTCCAAACCGCGGAAGACCAAGGGGTAGAACTACCCTTCTCCTGTCGCAACGGAGCCTGCACCACCTGTGCTGTGCGCGTTATCTCGGGTGATTTGTATCAACCCGAGGCCATGGGGTTGTCACCCGAACTGCGAGCAAAAGGCTATGCCCTGCTCTGCGTCAGCTATCCCTGCTCACCGCTGGAAGTCGAAACGCAGGATGAAGACGAGGTCTACGAGCAACAGTTTGGTCGCTATTTTGGCAAGGGCAAAGTCCGGCAAGGCTTACCGCTAGACGAAGAATAGCTGTTGAGTCGGTGGGATGCCTGGGCACGCTGGAAACGTGCCGTTTCTCTACAGGTGTGCCATGCATCTACTCCCATCCCGCATCTGGGGCGTTCTCTGGATTGCGTTACTGGCCGGAATACTCCTCACCCAGATGCCCTTCATCCACCTCAGCGCAGCAGACGAGAACTCAGGTGAATTTCAGGTGCAGGTTGCTGCCATCAAGAGTGGGCAAACGATCGAGGTGTTAGAAGCGGGATCAACCTTACGAACGGCTGTGCGGTTGATCGGTATCGAGGCTCCCGATCCACGGCAACTGCCCTGGGGCGAAGCGGCTACCCAAGCCCTTCAGGCTAAACTGGCAGGACAAACCGTGCGTTTGGAATTTGACCAGGAACAGGAAGATGCGTATGGACGAACACTTGCCTATGTGTGGTTGGGCGATAGGCTGATCAATGAAGCGATGGTGGAAGAAGGGTGGGTACTGGCTAAGGGGCGATCGCCCAGAACCGACATTGGCAATACGCGCTACGCCCTCCGTCTTGCCAATGCCCAGGAAACCGCACGTCTGCTGCACCGGGGCATTTGGAACCCTGCCCAACCGATGCGCCAACGTCCCAGCGACTTCCGCCGCAACCTGGAGTAGTGGCTTGCGATCGCTCCATCACTCCGTTGATTTTTGATAGTCTTGATTCTTCATTGGACAGCGACCTTTTCTATGACTTCATCCCAAGACCTGCAACCTTTTCTAGACATTGCCACTGAGGCCGCGCTGGCCGCGGGAGCAATTTTGCGATCGCACTTCGGCAACCTCAAGTCCATCGAGAAAAAGGGCGCATCCGGCAATTTGGTCACTGAAGCAGACCATGCCGCTGAAGCCAAGGTTTTGGGAATTATTCAACACCATTTCCCTAACCATGCCATTTTGGCCGAAGAAGGTGGGAAGCTTGGAAATTCAGATAGCGATTATCTTTGGGCGGTCGATCCCTTAGACGGCACCACAAATTATGCCCATTCCTATCCGGTTTTTGCTGTGTCGATTGGATTAATGATTAATGATGTCCCTCAAGTCGGAGTGGTCTACGATCCAATGCGCCGGGAGCTGTTCCAGGCTGCCAATGGGATGGGAGCCTGGTGCGATTTTGAGCGAGACGGCAATACCGATCGTCAGCCGATGCGAGTTTCCACCACCGCATCGTTGCAAGAGAGTATGCTTGTGACGGGCTTTGCCTATGACCGTCGTCAAACCTCTGACAACAACTACGCCGAGTTTTGCCACCTGACGGATCTCACCCATGGAGTGCGGCGGGGTGGCTCAGCGGCGATCGATTTGGCCTATGTTGCCAGTGGTCGGCTTGATGGCTATTGGGAACGGGGGTTATCGCCCTGGGATTTGACCGCAGGGATGGTATTGGTGCAAGAAGCTGGGGGAACTGTCACAGCCTATGACGAATCTCCACTAGAAATGGCATCAGGGCGCATTTTGGCAACAAATGGGGTGATCCACCAAGAACTTAGTCAAACCTTAATGGAAATCAAGCCCCTGGCAGAATTTATCCGAACAGATACTTAGAAGCGAGAGGAGCAGAGTAAACTGTTAGAAACGAGTACACATTACTCTGTGCAGAGCATTAAGCGTTTGTACTGAATTTATGAATATTGAGCAATACTAGATTTGGACTGAAGACTGGGGCAAGCGGTATGGGCTAGCCAACGAGTCATCCAGGCATCGCTTCTACCTCCCAGGCTTATCTATCCTCTGTAGAACATTTTTAAGAGAAGAGCTTCTAGGGCATGGTCATCAAGATTGAGCAAGGGCTGTTTACACCAGAATTTATGGATCATCACGCCGTGCTTGGGGTGCCTGTTGATGCCGAACCGAAAGAAATTCGGAAACAATATTTGAAACTTGCACGCCGTCTCCATCCCGATAGCTGTGCAACCGAAAGCGATGCCGACCGGGCACGAGCTGCCGAGTATTTGTCTAAGTTGGTGAATCCGGCCTACGAAAAGCTATCTGATGAAAAGAATTACGCCGAATATCAACTGTTGCTAAGGCTGAAAGGCAAGCAAATTTCGCAGCAGCAGAACACGGTGATGCTCTCTAGTGAGTCGGCACGCAAGTTGGCCGGGGAGCGTGGGCTGGGGGTAGATAGCGCCTATCGCACAGCTGTTAAGGATTTGGCGCACCAGCAATATAGCCAGCTTGAAGAGGTCGCGACCATCACGGGCCAAATCAGTGAACTGAACATGGTGTATCTGATGCGCAAGGCGACCGAAGGCGGGGGCACGGCTACAGCACCTGCCACTCCGGCGCAAGCAGCAACCGCAGGTGGGACAGCAACAGATGGCAAGTCTGCTAGATCCCAGCCAACTCCCACAACACCCCAGCAGAAAGCCGCCAGAGATCGGCGCAGCATTGTCAGCTCCTACCTCTGGCGAGCGCAAGAACTGGAGCGAAAGCAAGACTTTCCGGGTGCCATCAAGGAATTGCGGGATGCGCTCAAGCTAGAGCCACAAAATGCGGATATACATGGCCGTATCGGCGTCATCTATCTAAAAACGAACCAGGGTACGATGGCAAAGATTCATTTCCGCAAAGCCCTGGATATTGACCCGAATGATCAGCGGGCACAGCAAGGGCTGAAACGTGTTGAGTCAGCAGCGGGTGGGGCGGCACAAAAGGCGGCAGCTTCAAAATCCGGAGCCAAGCCTGCCAATCGATCCGGGAGTCAGAATGGGAAGTCAGGCTCGTCTAAAGGAGGCAAGTCTGAAGGCGGCGGTTTGTTTGGTTTGTTTGGTGGGAAGAAGAAATAATGGTGTATCAACCCCCGGTGGGTACGCGGGATCTGTTTCCCGTCGATGTGGCACAAAAACGCTGGATTGAGGAACGGTTGCAGCAGGTGTTCCACCGCTGGGGCTATCAGCGCATCATCACCTCGACCCTAGAGCGGATGGATGCCTTGATGGCAGGGGATGCCATTCAGCGCTCGACCGTGATTCAATTACAAACCCAGGAGCAGGAAGAACTGGGGCTGCGGCCGGAGCTGACGGCATCGATCGCCCGTGCGGCCGCAACTCGCATGGCCCAGGCCAGCCATCCCTTGCGGTTCTACTATTCTGCCAATGTCTTTCGGCGATCGCCCAACACCCACTTCAACCGTCAGCAAGAGTCGTTTCAAGCTGGGGTGGAATTGCTGGGTGCCGCTGGAGTCAATGCAGACGCTGAGGTTCTATGGCTACTGAGCGATTGCCTCACGAGTCTCAACCTGACAGATTGCTATCTCGTGTTGGGAGATGCGGGGCTGACGCGATCGCTCCTCTCGGCATTTCCTGAATCGGTGCAGTCGGATGTGCGGGAGGCGATCGCCAACCTCGACCGCGTAGGGCTGGAAGAGTTGCCTCTATCTGATGACCTGCGAGAGCGAGCCTTGCTGATGCTCGATTTGCGAGGACGTCCCCAGGATGTTTTGCAACAGGTATCGGCTCTCGATTTGACCGGGGAACAACGGCAGGTTGTCGAACGCCTCAAGTCATTGGTGGATCTCGTCGATGATCAAGCTCCGGATAAATCCAATAATTTTCCCTCATTGGTATTGGATTTGAGCCTGATTCAAACCTTCGACTACTACACAGGCATCGTGTTTGAGCTGGTAAGCGGGCGCGATACAGGCAGGCAAGTGTTGGGGCAAGGCGGTCGCTACGACCAACTCCTCAGCCTGTACCATCCCCAACAGGCCAGCACCCCAGGGATTGGCTTTGTGTTTAATCTCGAAGACTTGCACCAGGCACTTTTGCCGACGGGGCAGTTGCCTAATGAACCCAACGCCGTTGATTGGCTGGTGGTTCCCAAAACCCCGGGGGCGATCGCCGCGGCCTTTACCCATGCCCAGCGGTTGCGCCAGGTCGACCATCCGGTGGTGGTGGAGATGGAGCTGGACATGCGCCAGGACGTGGAGAATGTGCGACAGTTTGCTGGCGATCGCCATATTCGCCAAATTGCCTGGGTCAATGCGGATGGCTCCGTAGACTGTGAGCCTTGCAAGGCTTAACAAGAATGCCGACAATAGAGGCGGTGCGCAAATTAAACATTTGTAACAAGCTGGCAGCATCCAGCAGCGCGTTTCTTAGTCATCGAGCTGTACATTCGACGAGCGGAGAACACTGAATCCATGCCACACACTATTGTGACCAATACCTGCGAAGGCGTTGCCGATTGCGTTGATGCCTGCCCTGTTGCCTGCATCCACCCTGGGCCAGAGAAGAACACTAAAGGCACCGACTGGTATTGGATCGACTTTTCGACTTGCATTGATTGCGGCATTTGTCTGCAAGTCTGTCCGGTAGAAGAGGCGATCGTGCCAGAGGAGCGCCCTGAGTTGCAAAATACCCCCGAATAGGCACATTGATAAAAGCTCCGTTTTACGGGGCTTTTATCAAATGAATAGGGATTTATTGGGGTAGACAATGCTAAGGATTTTGATGGTTTCGGTAGCTAAACAGTTAGCTGAACAGGAGATGCCAGCCAATGAGGGCGATCGCCAAATCGGCTAACAGATGGCTGATGTAACAGACCCAGAGGGAACGGTAAGTCAAAAAACACGCCGACCAGATGACCCCTCCCAGGAACACGCCCAGCGAACCAAGCACCACAACCAAACCATTGCCCGTCAACGCCGTCAGCGCAATCACATGATGCAGGGTAAAGCATAGGGCGGCTAGGATAACTGCCCACTTTCCGGCTAGCAGCACCTCACATTTGCGATAAACAAACCATCGCCAAATGTATTCCTCGACTAATGCGTTAACGAAGGTGAAGTATATCGCTCCAGCCAGATACGCGATGGGATTGAGCAACCCAATATTGCCAGCAGTTGTACGCACAACAGATGGGTCAATCCATGCCCGTCCGAGCCATCCATAGGCTACCAAAATGATGATGAGAATGGCGAATCCCGACACCAGCCCCGCCCAAACATCGCGTTTTTGGGGAACGTTGAAGGTGAGGCGTCCCTGATCAACCCACAGATGCCAGGCGATCGGCAGCACCAAAATCCAGAGCCGAGTCACCACAAAAAACGACTGTCCCCAAACATTCGTGACATAGAATCGTGCTGCAATACCGAGGCTGGCAGCAGCCACAAGTAATATCAGTGCAACAGACGCATTCCACCGAGAGCGCAACAGCATAGGTGACAACGTTGTGAAACATCAACGGCTTATCCCACTTTGCCAAAAACTTATGCCCGATCCGTTGTGGAAAGCCTTGCACCGCAAAGCTTTCCACAACGGATCTCGGTCTTGCTTCTGTAGCAGGACTGACGCAAACCCCGCCTCATCCTGACTAAACCTGTTGATACTGTGGGCGCACCCCGTCCATAGCATCAACGATAGAAGGGGATTAAAGCTTAGCGGCCAGCATTTCCTCGATTTGCTGCTTACTGGTTACGCCTTCACGGGATTGTACCTGGGTTCCATTCTGGAACAAAACTAGGGCAGGCACCCCCTGAACGTTGCAACGCTTTACTGATTCGGGATTGGGATCCACTTCCATCTTGACGACAGAGAGGCGATCGCTAAACTGATTCGCGACCGATTCGACCATCGGCGACATTAACCGACAGGGGCCACACCAAGTCGCCCAAAAATAAACCAACACCGACTGATCGGCCTGGAGAACCGAGGCTTCAAATTCTGCGTCTTGGATAACGTTTACGCCGCTCATAAATCTCTTCCTTTAAACCACAAGAAAGCAAAAGTTCACTCAACACAACCACCTTGGGAATATTTCTGTGCAACCCCATGTGCCTTTGTGCAACTTTATGCAATCGGTTTGTATAAAACACCTTATCCAGCGTAGGTCAAACTGTGTCGCGATTGGCTAACCAATTGATAAATCAAATGCAACATTCGTTGACCCTAAAATCAGCAAAGGGATTAGCAAGAAAATAAAAACCCAAGGAGAAGGGCGGCG
>JBCBSJ010000186.1:0-7284 GCA_039819245.1 Cyanobacteria bacterium J06638_20 | reverse complement strand
GCGCGGGCATCGCCCGCGCCACATAAAATCAGGGATTCTTTGGGTTTTGTCCTGTACTGAGCTGTCTGATATAGGCTGATGCCTTGAGATTAGACCCAATTATTTTTTGAAAGCCCCGTGCTACCAGTTTAGACAAACTCTTCCATGCTCAATCCATCAGAGGACGAGGTTTCAGGACTATCGCCAGATGGTGTTTCCTCTGAGTTGGTGGCAACAGCATCCAGGGATGGTTCAGGTTGGGTGGCGATCGCCTCTTCTAAGGGACGTCGCTCTGAGATGAGTGCAATGGCGCGTCGCACGCTCTCTGGCAGTATCACCACGAGCGAGCCTTTGGAAGCCGCATTCAGGGCACGATGAACGGCCTCGGTTTCGTTCAAGATGACTTCGTAGTTCAAATTGGGCTGAATTTGGCGGATGCCTTCCTCGATCAGCATGGCCGCATCCCCTCTAGGACGCCCACGGGAGTCATCATCCTCTTTGATGTAAACCCGGTCAAAAATGGCGGCGGAGAGACGACCCAGGGTAATGAAATCTTCGTCCCGGCGATCGCCTGGTCCCCCGATGACCCCAATGCATTCGCCATCCCAGTTCTTTACAAACCCACCGAGCGCTTGGTAGCTATGGGGGTTGTGAGCATAGTCGACCAGGGCATGAAAATCGCCCAGGTCAAACAAATTCATGCGCCCTGGAGTTTGGTTTGCCGAGGCTTGGAAGGTGGCTAGGGCAACCCGAATCGCTTCGACGGGGACTCCCTGGGCAAAGGCGGCAAGACAGGCGGCTAGGGCATTGGCAATCATAAATGGTGCTTTGCCCCCCATGGTCAACGGCGCTTCATCCGCCGCCATCACCCGCAAACACCAATCGCCCTTGATGATGCAGATGTATCCATCCTCATACAGCGCCGCCAAGCCCCCCTGGCTGATATGGTGTTGTACCAGGGGATTCTCGGGTTCCATTGAGAAATAGGCAACCTGGGATTTTACTCGTTGGGCCATCGCTGACACCAGAGGATCATCCGCATTCAGCACCGCATAGCCATTGGGGCTGGTGGCTTCCACTACCACGCTCTTGAGGTGAGCCAAATCCTCGACCGTTTCGATATCGCCGATTCCCAGGTGGTCTGCCGCCACGTTCAACACCACGCCAACATCGCACCGGTCAAAGCCTAACCCCGATCGCAGGATGCCGCCCCGCGCGGTTTCTAGCACCGCCACTTCCACCGATGGATCTTGCAGGATCATCTGTGCGCTTTGGGGGCCAGTAGTATCGCCTGCTTCTGCCAGAAAATCCCCAATATAAATGCCGTCGGTCGTGGTGTAGCCAATGACCTTACCCGTTTGCTTGAAAATATGGGCGATCAACCGATTGGTTGTAGTTTTGCCATTGGTTCCTGTGACCGCGACGATGGGGATACGGCTGGGGGTATCGCTGGGGTAGAGCATGTCCACGATCGCCGCACCCACATCGCGGGATATCCCTTCGCTGGGGGAGAAGTGCATCCGTAAGCCCGGTGCAGCATTAACTTCCACAATCACCCCATCCACCTCCTGCATGGGGCGAGAGATATCCGGTGTCACCACATCCAACCCGGCAACATCCAGCCCAATGATTTTGGCAGCACGCTCGGCAATCCATATATTTTGGGGGTGAATGACATCGGTGCGATCGATCGCAATCCCACCCGTACTTAGATTGGCTGTGGCTTTGAGGTAGCAGACCTCGCCTTCAGATAGCACTGTTTCGAGGGTATAGCCCTGGCGCTCAAGCATCTGGAAGGCGGCGCGATCCAGCTCAATAGTTGTCAGCACATTGGCATGGCCGGAGCCACGCAGGGGATCTTGGTTGGTTTGCTCAACCAGTTCTGCAATGGTAGATGTGCCATCGCCCTTGACATGGGCTGGCACCCGCTCGGCCACCGCCACCACCTTGCCGTTGATGACAATCACGCGGTGGTCTTGCCCGACATAGAAGCGCTCGATGATGACAGCGCGGGAGCGAGATTCTGCGCTGGCCAGGTCATAGGCTTCTTCGGCTTCTTTCAAAGAAGTGACGTTGATGGTAATGCCCCGCCCGTGGTTTCCGTCCAGGGGCTTGATGACGAGGGGAAAGCCACCGACATCGGCGATCGCCTGTTCCAACTCATCCAAGTAGTAAATCACCGTTCCTCGGGGTACCGGAATGCCCGCATCTCCCAGAATGCGCTTGGTGCCTTCCTTATCACTGGCCAGCTCCACGGCCAGGATGCTACTCAGCCCCGTCAGGCTGGCCTGGAGCCGCTTTTGATGGATGCCATAGCCCATTTGAATCAGCGATCGCACATTCATCGGCATCCAAGGAATGCCGCGCTTCTCTGCTGCTGCCACAATATGCTCGGTGCTGGGGCCAAGTGCTGCTTCCTCTGCCAGCCCTCGCAAATCCCGTAAATCTTGTTCCAGTTCTGCTGCTGGATAATGTCCCTGCTCGACCAAATTCTGGCATAGGCGTACCGCTGCCCGCCCAGCGTAGCGTCCGGCCTGCTCGTTCTTGTACTCGAACACCACCTGATACACGCTTGGCGTTGCGGTCTCGCGGGTACGGCCAAAGCCCGTAGGCATCCCTGCCAAGGTTTGTAGCTCCAGTGCCACATGCTCGACGATATGCCCCATCATCGTGCCTTCTTGCACCCGCATCAAAAAGCCACCCCGACAGCCAGGAGAACAGAAGTGTTCCACCAGGCTAGGCAAGGTTTCGATCAACCCATCGTAGAATCCTGGAATTTCGTTCGATGGGCGCTCGGCCAAATCTTCCAAGTCCAAACGAAGGATGATGAGGTTCTTGTAGCGGATGCTCCAGTAGTTTGCACCTCGTAAGGTCTGCGTTTTAAGGATTTTCATAACACGAATGGGTGTGAGCCAGTAGAGCCGCAGGGCCGTTCAATAATTGTGATGTATTCCGATGATGGGATGCATTCGGTGGAATGCATTCGTCAGATGGTGTGTGGATTCAGGTAATGGAATGGGTGGATAAATCGACCCTCCTAGTGTGTGTTGAGGGAAAACGACGAAACTGTAATCCACGAACATTTCTCAGTAAACCTGCCAAGAAATCATCTACACACCAAAGGGTTTATGCCCGATCAAGGCATAGTAACCGATCGAGTGCGTAAATTTTATCCTCCTGCACAGAGCTAGTCTCTCATACGAAAGGGCTAGTCTCGCATACGGGAGTGTTCACCATCATGGGAGCGGTGCGACAAGATCAAGCGATGGTCGTAGTCATAGCGATCGCCATGGCAGAGAACATGAACCCGCATATTGTGGATGCTGAGAGGATCGCTGGTGCCGACTTCGGGCAGATTTGTGTGGGATACATCCCCTGCATCAATAACCGTAATCGTTCCTTTCCCCAAAACCTGGAATGTATTGTTGGCTTCAAACAGCGCACAGGTATCTTCGTCAATGCCAATGCCCAACCGATCGGGATAGGCGGCGATCGCACTCATGAGCCGCGCCATGCGGTTACGGTTATGGAAATGCTGATCCACGATGATATCGGGGATGATATTCAATCCTGCGGTTAAATCAACTAGAGAGCGGTTGGGCGATTCGCCACTCCCGCCGCCCGCAATCATATGCTGACCCATGACAGCGGCTCCGGCGCTTGTGCCAGCCAGCGTAATTTCACCCAACTGTGCCCGCTGTCGAATCCGCTCCATCAACGGGGTATCGACCAGCAAGCCACACAGCCGCAACTGGTCGCCGCCCGTCAAGAAAACCCCGGTGCAGTCATTCACAAACTCTAACCAGTATTTGTCCTCGCCTTGATCGCGATCTCGGACATCCACAACCTCGGTCGCCTTGGCTCCCATCTCCCTGAAGATGTTGGTGTAGCGTTCGCCAATGACAGAGGGTTCACGGGAGGCTGAGGGAACAATCGCAATCCGTGCGTCGGTTCCCCCCGCTCGGCTAAAAAATGTGGAAAGAATCAAGCGACCGTGGACTTTATCCTCGGCTCCGCCAATGACCATCACCGCTGCATTCGTTGTTTCGGACATCCGGTGCGACAAAGATTCTGTTTCTAATTGGAGCATCATATCGTTCATCGGGACAAAAGGTACGACTTGCTTTAGCCATCGCTGCCATCGGGGCGATCGCTGCTTCAAGCTCGATGTAGATTGCATCAACGGACGCATGGCTTCCCCTCGATACAGTTCCCCATTGTGACGTCAGATCTGCCAGAGACCCAGTGGGCTGTGCAGGTGGGTGCGGTGGGCGATCGCCACCTATCCTGGGTTCCTCAGTGCAAAGGCACACCCGATTCTCATCAGGTTTCTGCTGCACTTGTCGGATGACGCTCAATTCCTAAGGCGATTTCCGCGCTCTAAAAGGCGGCGTCACTCTGTACTAAAGGCTACCTTTTATCTAAAAGTTGCCTTGGACAGCAGGACAAAAAAATCCCAACGACAAAATTCCAACGACGATTTTCCTAATGATCGAACAGATAGCCCAACATGGCTCAGCTTGAGCAAGCTCCACCATTTAATCATGAATTGATCGAAGAATTGAATATTGCGATTGCATCCGCGTCAATTGATTGTCAAGATGACCCAAATAAGCGGATCAGAAAACGTCTGATCGCCGCTTTGGTTTGTTTGACTCGCTACGCGTTCAACGGCGTGATTGACTAGCTCTGAACATGGACTAGAACAGGTCTTAGATAAGGGCTCAGCCACTTACCTCTTAGTGTTTTCTGAATCCCGTTGCACCCTGTTGTCGCTAACCAATTTGACAGAGATAATACAGCCACGATTCTGTACATTGATTCAGAGCAGTTTGATCGGAAATCGGGTACTCACTCTGCCAAGGATAGACCTCAACATTACAAAAGTAGGGTTCAAGTTGCTTGAGCTGAGCGGCTGGATGAATATAGTAGGTTCTGAGGCGAAAGTTATGGGATTCATCCCGTACAATGAGGCGATCGGTGCTAGCAAGCTGGTGGGAATTAAGAGTCGGATTTAGCACCTTAAAAAGCGCCAGCATCACCATATTTGTGTAAGTCTTGATAGGATTAAAGCTCACATTTCCTTTCAAGGTTGCTGCTTTCTGAAGACCCTGCAAGTTGTGACTGGAGAAACAGCAGTATCCACCGGATTTTCCGACTCGTTTTATGGCTTCAAAAATTTTGAGGCGATCGCCTTCAGATACATAATCGATGCCATTGAAGCTAAATAAAATAAAGTCAAAGGAATTATCAGCAAACTGTTGCAGATCCCTCGCATCAGCAACCTCCAAGACAATGGATGGGAGGTTGTCTGCAAATCGCTTTTGACACGCCGCCACCATCTCAGCGGAGTAATCAATACCCACATATTCCCTGACTAGCGGCGCAAAGACATTGGTGGTGCGTCCACCGCCAATACCAAGGTCGAGCATTTTCATGGATGAAAGCTGATCTTTGAGACGGGCTAGAATCGCCTGTTCCGCGGGTTGGAGTTGCTTCAGTTGCGTGTAGTACCACACAATGTCTGTGCTGGCATAGGTCTTTTGATTCGGGTCGTTCATTGAATGTCGATCTGTTCCCATTTGGGTAGGATTTATTTCTTTTGCTCTGCGGCTTTGCCATTGGCTGGGCCATCGGGCAGCCCCAAGGACAAGTAGTGGCGTTTACCTGCGTAGCGGAATCGAAGCTGTAACCGACCATTAGAAACAATAACTGAGCCTGAGCCTTTAGGATTCTTACCTGTAGAGGTTTTGCTGTACATAGAACCACCTGATATAGTACATACGCTCTGCACCCAATTTACACCCAAACAATGCTAAAGATAGCTAAATCCATCTGCAATCATAGGACAAATGCACTCCTGCGCAGACATGTTCAGGCATCAGAAAACTCGCAAAAGCAAGCAGTATCAATGCTTTTAGTGATGAAGCGGGTAATGGGACTCGAACCCACGACATTCAGCTTGGGAAGCTGACGTTCTACCACTGAACTATACCCGCGAAGGACTCGCATGTGGCGAAGTGCACTCCATCATAGCATTGGAGTCAAAGGCCAGCGGTGCATTTTTAAGACAGGACTTACGTAGTTTGATGATTTTTTGGGCGCTCTGCGCCCAAAAAATCATCAAACTACGTAAGTCCTATGAGAGAGCTTGATATATAGGGATAGAAGCCCTGGAAAGTGGGGATTTATAGCCTTGCGAAGCGCCTGGGGTTGGTTACAATGCGAGTAATCTTCTTGCAAAGAGGGGTTTGTCGATGACGATTTCTCCTTTACAGCCATTGGCGGGTCTGGCCGCTAGAACCTTGACTCAGGTTCACCACATTGCGCTTAATGTGAAAGACATGGCAGCATCGCGGCACTTTTATGGTCAGATTTTGGGCCTGCGCGAGTTACAAGGGGATGATGTGCCAGAAACATTGAAGCAACTGGTTGCCGATGGCAAGGTCGCCAACTTTGAGATGCCGGATGGCTTGATCCTGGATTTGTTCTACGAGCCAGAGCTATGTCCTCCCCATCCAGATCCCACCCAGCAATTTACCCGCGCTAATCACTTGGCGTTCAACATTGCACCAGAAGAATTTGACCAAGCGGTTGAGGTATTGCGGCAACATGATGTGACGATTGATCACGGGCCCGTGAGCCGTCCAACAGGGCTTGGTATCTATTTCTACGATCCAGATGGATTTCTAGTGGAGATCCGTTGCGATCCATTGCCGCAGTAGAGCAGAGCTTATGCCTTGGCATTGAGTAGGCGTTTGAGCGCTCGGAGGTGAATGGCACGGCTGGCGACGACAGTGTCTTTCCCCTCCTCTTGCACAAAGATTTTGCCCGACAGGAAACGGCTAGCGCCTGTGCGTTCGTAAACGGCGACTTTGTCCTCTTTGTCTTCTTCCGTTAACTCATATCCCATTTTTTTCAGCATCTTAATCAACTGCTTGCGGGTAACTTTCCCGTCTAGTTGGGACAGCGAAAAGCTGCCGGTGCGATTGAAATAGGTGCCTACGAGTCCTCCAGCGATGCCACCGAGCAGACCCACCTGCTTGGGAAAGCCATCCAACCCACCCCCGACCGTTTGGGCGGTGACGATAGTGAAGATGACAGCCGTGCTGGTGAAGTAGTAGAGAAAGGTGGCAGCAATGCCGGGACCATATTGCATAGCGTTTGTGGAATTTCCTTGCGACCAGGAGAATGAACAGTAATATTGATTCTTCTCAGCCTACGCCAAAGGTTGCCTGGGATGGAACCCTGGTTAACTCACATCTTGCACCAAAACCCAAAACCCCTATTTTTGCGGCGCTTCGC
>JBCBSJ010000185.1:0-7309 GCA_039819245.1 Cyanobacteria bacterium J06638_20 | reverse complement strand
TTTGAAAGCCGCGCAGTGCGCGGCTTTCAAAAAATAATCTGGTTTTGGTTTTCGTAGAATTGGTATAAGTCTGATATTGGGTCCGAATCGATCAGGTTGGTTGGACGTCTGGAGTATCTCTGTTCGACTCGCCTTTGTTTTGACCTTGCCGGATTGGGATTTCGATGGTGAAGGTTGTGCCTTTAGTTGGTATGGAGGTGCAAAGGAGCTGTCCCCCATGCCGTTCGGTGACGATTTGGTAGCTGATCGACATCCCAAGCCCTGTGCCCTTACCAACGGGCTTGGTTGTGAAGAAGGGATCGAAAATGCGGGTTTGCAGTTCCTCAGGAATACCCGGGCCATTATCAGACAGCTCGATCGTCACCCAGTTGGGGTGATGAACCTGAGTCGCAATGCGAATGCAGGGCTGAAATTTAGCCTCCCCTTCTTGGTCGTTTTGCCGCACACTGTATTCCTCTAGAGCATCGAGGGCGTTGCTCAGAATGTTCATAAACACCTGATTCATCTGGCTGGCATAGCACTCGACATAGGGCAAGGGGCCATACTCTTTGATCAGGGTGATTTCTGGGTAAGGAGCACAGGCTTTGAAGCGATTTTGAAGGATAAGGAGCGTGCTTTCGATGCCTTCGTGCAGATTGACGGATTTGAACTCGGCCTCATCCATCCGTGAGAAGTTACGGAGCGATTGCACAATATCCTGAATTCGCTCCGCCCCAACGTTCATGGATTTCAGTAGCTTAGGCAAATCATCGACGACAAACTCCAGATCGATCATCTGCGCCTGGGCATGAATTTCGGGATCAGGCTTAGGGTAGTGCTTTTGATATAACTTCAGCAGCTCGAGTAAATCCTGAATATAGCTGCCCGCATGAACCAGGTTGCCATAGACAAAGTTGATGGGATTGTTAATTTCATGAGCAACGCCAGCGACAAGCTGGCCCAGGCTCGACATTTTTTCGCTTTGCACCAGTTGGCTTTGGGTGCGCTGGAGCTGTTGCAGGGCATCTTCCAAGTCTTGGGCTTTTTGACGCAGGGCGGTTTCAGATTGGCGCAGAGCGGCTTCGGCCTTCTGGCGATCGCTTACCTCTTGTTGTAACTTCGCCACGAGCTTTTGCAAAGTTTCGGTACGTTCTTCTACCCGATGTTCCAGCGCTTCGTTGGCTTGCTGCACCGCCTCTTCGGCCTCCTTCCGCGCGGTGATATCCATTGAAACTCCCGTCAGCCCAATCACCTTCCCCTGGTCGTCCAAGAAAGGAGACTTGATGGTTGAAAACCAGTGGGTTCGATTGTCAGCTGTGACCAACGCTTCTTCCAGCATGAGCGTCTTCCGCGAGGCCATGATGGCTTCATCTTCCTCGCGGAATATTTTGAGTTGATCGGGAGGGAGCAATTCCTCGGCACTCATGCCAATCACCTCTTCGGGCGATCGCCCCCTTGCCTCACAAAAGGCACGGTTAGCCGCCAGATAGCGCCACGATTTGTCTTGCAACCAAACCCGATGGGGAATGTTGTCCAGCACTGCACGCAGCATATTTTGCTGGTGTTGGAGTTCCTCCTGGGCAAGCTTGCGATCGGTCACATCCCGCAGCATCCCAACCATGCGACGCGAACTGCCGATATCACCAATGAGCGATCGGCTCACCGAGCGAAACCAACGCATCTCATTGGTTTTCGTGTACATGCGATACTCCACATCAAAGGGAGCATTACCGCTAGCATCTTTGAGAGCCGACAAGACCCAATCGCGATCGTCGGGATGGATGACCCCGATCCAGCTAGTTAATTGGTTAGGAAACTCGGTTTCGTCCTCGTAGCCTAGCAACTGTCGGAACTGCTGAGACCACCAGACTGAGTAAACCGATCGCCCCTTCCGCGCCAGCGAAATTTCGATTTCCCAGACGCCTTCATTCACCGCTTGCCTTGCCACTTCCGACAGATGGGCAATCCGCTTGAGTTCGCAGGTTTCAGCCCGTAGATTCGTGACATCCGTCAAGCTGATCAACCAGTAACTTTCTGTGGTTTCTTCCGTACACCATGTTCCCGTCACCGACAGAATCCGAACTTCGCCCCTGATATTGGTCACCGTGCGCTCTTCTGTGATGGGTGCCGCGTGATGAGAATGGGGATCTTCGGCTTGCAACGGAGTGCCATCAGCCGCGATCAAGGTATTGAGAAATATGGCTTCGGGTTGGGAGCAGCATCGTTCACGACTGGTTCCAAAAAATTCACAGAAAGCAGCATTGACCCACATCAACCGCTGATGCTTATCCTTCAAATAGGTGGGATGGGGCAAACGGTCAAACGCACGGGACAACGAAACAGGCGCAACGCTTGAGGCATGTGCGCCTTCATTGGCCAGGTTCTTCGTAGCATCTCGTGCTTCCGAAGCGGTGTGGAATGCTGAGGTGGAAGATGGAACCTGATAGGGAGGAGTGACTTCTGGTTTCATGCGTGCTGCGACAGTGAGCTATGGTGCAAGAGCCGACCGCTCTACCAACTTGTCTGCAAAATGCTCTAGCCTGCTGATTCCCGCTGCAGAACTCTGAACCATAGAATTCCGAGAGGGACGAGAAAAAGTAGGTAACAACTAGGATCAAAGGATTACCGAACGCGGATGATAAAACCAACAATCTTTAAATGAGCGAA
This sequence comes from Cyanobacteria bacterium J06638_20, assembly GCA_039819245.1. Lineage (GTDB taxonomy): Bacteria > Cyanobacteriota > Cyanobacteriia > Elainellales > Elainellaceae > Vacuolonema. The sequence goes on along the minus strand of JBCBSJ010000185.1, from coordinate 4,663 downwards.
CAAGATTGCGACCCGTCACCTTACAGCCTTACTCTAACAAGCTCGGATACGAGGGTAAGTCAGGGCAGCAATTTTAGCGCTCAGCATTCTGCAATGGCACCCTAGCGAAGCGGCGTAATTGTCCCGATTGTAAAGGTTTTATGGAACAAGCGGGATAGGGAAATACCCCAATAGCTATAGTTTGCTGTGAACCAGACGGCCTCCGCAAAAACCCCAGATCCGATCTCAATTTTGGGCAGTGCAACCAGTAAGCCCACCCAAAATCAGGGCTCCTAGCCCGGGTTGAATGTTTGGCTTGCCATTAGCCCTCGAGCATACGCTTGCCCCTCAGGCATAATGGGAAAAAGTAGTGATGACAAGGAAAAGCGGCTTTGGCGCAGGGTGATTCGGTACAAGCGGAAACGTTAAATCTGTTGGAGTGGTCGCGGCTGTGTGGGCAGGTGGCAACCTTTGCGGCAACAAAATTAGGGGCGATCGCCCTGCGAAATTTGCGGATTCCCGACACTCAAGCAGAAAGCGAGAATTTGCTTGCACAAACGAAAGAAGTTTATCGGCTAGAGGGCGAACTGGCGGGTGGACTCAAGTTTGATGGCATTCAGGACATCGGCGAGGCACTAGAGCGGGCACGGATCCAGGGGGTGCTGATTGGAGCCGAGTTGCTGGCGATCGCCACCACCCTGGCCGGAGCACGCACACTGCGACGGATGATTGATGCCCAGGAAGAAGTACCGACCTTACAGGCACTGGTAGAACCGCTACGAACCTATCCTGAGCTGGAGCAGGAAATCCACCGCTGCATCGACGATCGGGGAAATGTGGCGGATCGTGCCAGTCCCAAGCTAGGCGGTATTCGCGAGCAGATTCGACAGCAGCGCGATCGCATCTACAGCAAGCTGCAAAACATCATGCAGCAGCATCCCAATGCGGTGCAGGAAACCGTCATTACTCAGCGGGGCGATCGCTTCGTTATTCCCGTCAAAGTAACCCACAAAGATGTGATTCGGGGCATCGTTCACGATACCTCCACCAGTGGTGCCACCCTTTACACGGAACCCAGCGCCATCGTCAATTGGGGCAATACCCTACGACAACTGTGGCGGCAGGAGCAAGTGGAAGAAGAAGCGGTACGGCGGACGCTCACCGAACAGGTGGCTGAGGTTGTAGAGGATCTGGAAGCGCTGCTGGCGATCGTCACCACCCTCGACCTTGCGGCGGCTCGCGCCCGCTACGGCCAGTGGCTGGGAGCCAATCCACCCCGATTTATCAATTTTGGATCGCCGATTGCCGATTTTCGATTGGGCTCTCCTGACACAGCAGATGTTAACGGAATAGACAGCACACCGGATTCAGGACTAGCCTCAACTGAGGCAGCTCCAATCCAAAATCCAAAATCCAAAATCCAAAATCCCCCAGAGCCTATCGTCCTACGTCAGCTCCGCCATCCCCTCCTGATTTGGCAGGAGAAGCATGAAAATGGCTCAGGGGTTGTGCCGATTGATCTGGTGATTCAACCGAGCATTCGCGTCGTCGCCATCACCGGCCCCAATACAGGAGGCAAAACCGTTACACTCAAAACCCTGGGACTGGCCACATTGATGGCGAAAGTGGGGCTCTTTGTCCCCGCTCGGGAACCAGTCGAACTGCCCTGGTTTTCCCATATCCTGGCCGACATTGGTGACGAGCAATCGCTCCAGCAAAGCCTGTCCACCTTCTCCGGGCATATTCGCCGCATCAGTCGCGTCTTAACCGAAATCCATCCCCCTTCGACGGAAGAATTCCAAGCATCCCTCACGACCACCTCTCCTCACCCCCTCATCCTCCTCGACGAGGTAGGCGCGGGCACTGACCCCACCGAGGGGAGCGCGTTGGCGATCGCCCTCCTACAATACCTGGCCGACCATGTTCCCCTCACCATTGCCACGACGCACTATGGTGAGCTGAAGGCGCTGAAGTATGACGATGAGCGGTTTGAAAATGCCTCTGTAGAATTTGATGATGTTTCCTTGTCGCCCACATACCGTCTGCTGTGGGGCATTCCGGGGCGATCGAATGCATTGACCATTGCCCAGCGGCTCGGCCTCAACTCCGAGATTGTGGACGCCGCTCGGGACAACGCCGGGGTGGAGGCGACGGAAGATGTGAACCAGATCATCGCTGGACTAGAGGAGCAGCGGCGACAACAGGAGGCCAAGCATCGAGAAGCTGAGTTTTTGATGCAGCGGACTGAGCGCTTGCACCAGGAGGTGTCGCGCAAGGCTGACATGCTGAAACAGCGCGAGCAAGAGTTATTACAGCAACAGGAAGTCGAAGTGCAGAAGGCGATCGCCCAGGCCAAGCGCGAAGTGGCGCAGGTGATTCGACAATTGCAACGGGGCAACAACACGACGGCTCAAGAGGCACAGCAGGCAACCGAGGCATTGGACGGTTTATCCGAACGCCATCTGCCCTCGAAGCGTCAACCGCCTAAACCCCCACCAGGGTTTCAGCCCAAGGTAGGCGATCGCGTCCGCATTCCCCGCTTGGGGCAAACCGCTGAAGTACTAGCGGAGGCAGATGATGATGGAGAACTGACGGTTCGCTTCGGCATCATGAAGATGACGGTTCCCCTCGCGGATGTGGAGTCCTTGCAAGGCGAGAAGGCCGCGATTCCAGCGACTCAAATCAAATCGGCACCGCCCAAGCCACCTCCCTCCATGAAATCGGCAGAGAACGACGCCAGCTCGCGCGCCGAAGCTCCGGCGGTGCGCACCTCTCGCAACACTCTGGATCTGCGGGGTAGTCGGGTAGCCGATGCTGAGGTGACCCTGGATCGGGCGATCGCCAGCGCCCAACCCGGCCCCCTATGGATCATTCACGGACATGGTACTGGCAAGTTGCGGCAGGGGGTTCAGGATTTTCTGAAGCAGCATCCTCAAATTTCCCGCTTTGAGCCTGCAGCCCAGGCCGATGGCGGCAGCGGTGTCACAGTTGCCTACATCACATGACGGAGCACTATCAAAGGAGAATTCTGATTTTGATTTTGTCCTTTCAGCCTGCCTCTGCCTTTCGACTGCGCTAAGGAAACGTAATGGCAAGCTGGCTGAGCGCAGTCGAAGCCAGCGGTTATAGCCATAACCCTCCAGCCTAGAACAAGCCTCGAACGGTCATTCCCGCGAATGCGGGAATCCAGAGAGGTTGAGTACAGTGACCGACAAGCATTTGATGGATACCCATTGTCATGGGTATGACGGAATCCCAACGTCCTGCCTTAGCTACCTCAAGCTATATAGACGGGTTCAATCGCCGGATTGGTTGAGCCCAAGTCACGTTAACCAAAAATTGAGAGCCACGCAGAACGGAGCTCTCAGAGTTTATGGGCAAGATGAAACTACAAAACCAACAAATTGAGTCAGTTTCACGCATGGTTTGCCCACACTCTACCTAGATAATCTGAGTGACCAGATCGCGTTGCGCTTCTGGCAGAGTGGTGTATTCGGCCACCTGGCGGCGGAAATCATCGCCATCAATGGTTTCCTGCTCAATCAGGAGATCGACTAGGCGATCGATCAAACTCCGATTTTCTTCCATGATGCGGCAGGCTTCCTCGTAGCAGTGCTCGACAATCAAGCGAATCTGGGCATCAATCCGTGCCGCGATTTCTTCGGAGTAGTCTGAGCGGTTCATCCAGTCCCGACCCAGGAATACTTCATTGTTTTGGGTTTCCAGAGACATCGGACCCAAATCGGACATCCCAAAGCGCGTCACCATTTGCCGTGCCAGGCTCGTGACCCTTTGCAGGTCGCCAACGGCTCCGCTTGTCACTTCGGCATCCCCAAAAATAACTTGTTCCGCTGCACGACCACCTAGCGCACTGGTAATTTTCGCCAGAATCTGGGCGCGAGTAAGCAGGCCCTGATCCTCTCCAGGGATAAACCAAGTCAGGCCCTGTGCCTGCCCACGGGGAATAAGCGTTACTTTATCTACTGGATCATGGTTTTCTAGTAGGGTTCCCAGAATGGCATGGCCGACTTCGTGATAAGCAATCAGCCGCTTGCTCTTGCCATCAGTTAGTGGCGTCCGCTCCATTCCCGCTACAACGCGATCGATCGCATCATTGACTTCGAGGGACGTGATGGCTTCTTTCCGACGACGGGCGGTGAGGATGGCTGCTTCATTCAGCAAGTTAGATAGGTCAGCCCCAGAAAAGCCAGGGGTGCGGCGGGCGATCGCCTCCAGCGATACCTCAGGTGCCAGTTTCTTGTTGCGGGCATGTACTTCGAGGATGCCCAGTCGTCCTTTGACATCGGGGAAATCAACAATCACCCGGCGATCGAAGCGACCGGGACGCAAAAGCGCCATATCCAGCACATCTGGGCGGTTGGTTGCCGCGATGATGATGATACCTGTGTTGCCCTCGAACCCATCCATTTCCGTGAGTAACTGGTTCAAGGTTTGTTCCCGCTCATCGTTGCCGCCACCGATACCTGTGCCGCGCTGGCGACCGACCGCATCAATCTCGTCGATAAAAATGAGGCAGGGAGCATTTTCCTTCGCTTTGCGGAAGAGATCGCGTACCCGCGACGCACCCACCCCGACAAACATTTCCACAAACTCGGATCCCGAAATACTGAAGAAGGGAACCCCAGCTTCTCCAGCGATCGCCTTGGCGAGCAAGGTTTTCCCG
>JBCBSJ010000184.1:0-7548 GCA_039819245.1 Cyanobacteria bacterium J06638_20 | reverse complement strand
TTACTCAACGCTTCGGTCTTCCGGTCAATTACTATCAATTTGCTCAGGCTCAACGGCTTTGACAGCATCAAACCGGCTCTAAGACTGCTGGCCAACCAAATTCATCAGATTTTTGAGCTCCTACAATGAATCAGCCCTGCCCGCCCAACCGTGTTCATCTGCATTCATATTCTTCCTAGTAAACCCAACACTTTACCGATGAACTGGGTGTTGTCCATAGTAGGGAACAACGGTTGACCAGTCGGGGCGATCGCCCTGTTGCCAGCGAATATGCGCTAGATGGAGGAGGTCGATCGCCATTTCGCCCAGGGAATTGTTTGCTTCGATCGTTTCATAGGGCGTTTCGTAGGTTGTAAGGATTTTGGCCCATTCTTCGGGGATACGAACTTGGTCGGGCAGGATGGCTTCGAGGCGCGTTGGAGTTAAGCGATAGATGGCGGTGTGGAGTTGCCCCCGTTGGGCGGGGAGGGCGATCGCCAGGTCAGGCAGGGGCGTTGAGCGTTCGGGGTAGGCACGGTAGGTATGGTAAGCGATCGCTGCTAGGGTCGAAACACCATAGAGTGGAAGCTCAAGCTGTTGAGCTAGCGTTCTTGCCGTGACCACGCCGATGCGCGTTCCGGTGAACCCACCGGGGCCAATGGCAACGGCGAGGAACTGTAAGTCTTGCCAATGTTGGGGTCGCAGAAACTCCTGCAAGAATAGGTGCAGGTAGGTAGCCAGATCGCGTCCTAACTCCCATACCTGTTGTCGTTCGTCGTTATCGAAATTGCTCAGCGCCAGACCCAAGTTAGTGCCGCTGGTATGAAGGGCGAGAGCGTAAGCGGGTTCCGTTGTATTCGTTGACATCATTGCTGTTTGCTACTGGCTGTTGGCCACTGTGCCCTCAGTCATTGGAGGTTTCGGGAGCATTGTGCCCTGCCCCAGCATGGAGGGATGCTGCACCCAGATAGAGCTCGCCCACCTTGGGGTCGTCCAATAAGGCTGGGCCAGGGCCTTCAAAGCGATCGCGCCCTGAGTCGAGCACATAGCCCCGATGTGCCATTGCCAATGCCTTCCGTGCGTTCTGCTCCACCAGCATAATCGCCATTCCCATCGCATTGATTTGGCGAATCCGTTCAAACACCTCATTGACCAGAATGGGGGATAGGGCAGCAGAGGGTTCATCCAAGATGAGCAAATCGGGATCGAGCATCAACGCCCGTCCCATGGCCAACTGTTGCCGTTCCCCGCCGGAAAGGGTTCCAGCCCGTTGGGTGCGCCGCTCGGCCAATACCGGAAAGGCATCGTAAATCCGTTCCTTGAGGGATTGCAGACCGCTGCGTCGAATGAAGGCACCCATTTCCAGGTTTTCTTCCACCGAAAGGGAGGGGAAGACATTGGAAATCTGGGGCACGTAGCACATACCATGCTTCACAATTTGGTTCGATTTCAAGCCAGCGATCGCCTGCCCCTGGAAGGTAATGCTGCCTCGGTTGAGCGTCAGCAGCCCAAAGATAGCCTTTGCTAGGGTCGATTTTCCAGCTCCATTTGGTCCAATAACAGCCACTAATTCTCCTGGATACATCTTGAAATTGATGCCCTGCAAAATGTTCAGGTCTTTGATATACCCGGCATAAACATCGCTGACAGTCAGAATGGGTTCAGTGGCGGTCATGGGTGGCGCAAACTAATCAGGTTGAGCAACATCATATAGTGCTATGCACCTAACGAGTATGGATTAAATAAAAACCCTATTTTTTGGGAGAGCCGTGCAGTAATACCGCACGGCTCTCCCAAAAAATACTCGGAAATAATGCTACACGCTTCAGGAAAAGCAATATTTTTTTAAAGGCTCGCACCGCAGGTAACGGGATGAATCTGGGACATTCGGTGATGATTGAACAGACAAATCGCCTGCAGTATGGGTAAAACGAGGCAAGATGATTCGGTAAGCCCTGCTGTTGTTGGAGGAGACCCCATGCTAATTACCAAGCAACCTGTGTTTCGTCAGTTTTGGTACCCCGTTGTGCCGATGGACCAGTTAGGCGACGCCCCCTACGCCTTTACCCTGCTAGGCGAAAAGATTGTGGTGTGGCGAGATGCAGAGGGCAAGCCCGTGGCGACGGAGGATCGGTGCTGCCATCGCACTGCACAGCTATCCCTGGGGAAGGTGGTTGATGGCAAAATTGCCTGTGCCTATCATGGCTGGCAGTTTGATGGTTGTGGCAGTTGTGTCCATGTCCCGCAACTAGAGGCAGCCGACAACATTCCCAAAACCTACCAGGTACGAGCGTTTCACTGTACCGAATGCTATGGCTATGCTTGGGTTTGCCTGGAAGAACCGCTAATCGACATTCCTACCATCCCTGAAGCGGCGGATGTGACCTTCCGACAAGTCCAAGAATTCTATGAACCCTGGAAAGTGGCGGGATTGCGGGTGATGGAGAATGAGTTTGACTTGGCTCATCCCACCTTTGTTCACACTACGACCTTCGGCAGCGAAGACCATCCCGTCCCCGATGCATTAGATCTACAGGAATTGGATTGGGGCATCCATGTGACCGGCGTGCTGGGGGTTGTGAATCCGGATCTGCAACAGAAAAATCTGAAAATGGAAAACCGGGATACGGTGCGGACTCTGGACATGGATTGGTATATGCCCTTCACCATCCGTCTGCGCATCAACTATCCCAATGGGCTGTCCCACATCATCGTCAACACTATGACGCCTATTGATGATGGCACCTCGCAGATGGTGCAATTTGCCCTGCGCAACGACACAGAGGCCGATACCACCACAGCGGATGTGATTGCGTTCGATCGAGCGGTCACGCTAGAAGACAAGCGCATCCTCGAATCCACCAACTCTGATGTTCCCCTACGACCATCGGTGGAGCAGCATATGATGACCGACAAGCCGGGATTGTTGATGCGGAAGAAGATTGCGGCGTTGCTGAAAGCTCACAGTGAGGTCGAGCAAACCCGTCATAGCGGAGGGATGGCAAGCGATCGCCTTGCTCTCGAATCCGCACTGTCTGACGTTGCGTCTCCCGCGTCTGTCCCATCGGCTTAGCTATAAAGGGCAAACAGACTCTACCAAGTAAACCCCAATACTAGCTGTGCCCACTGCAAAACAGCGGGCACAGCTAATTTTTGGAAACTTCAGACGAATAACGCCATCGTCCTCAGAGTTGGCGATTCCCCGCCTACCCTTATAAGATTAGGTATTTTGAAGTTCCTCGCCCAGTCTCTCTCTCTGAACCCATGCCATCCCTTTCCAGCACTCTCGAAGCGATTCTCTACCTGAAAGGGCAACCCCTTTCGGTGGCGCAATTGGCAGAGCTGGCGGGGTGCGATCGCTCGACCATCGAAGAAGGGCTGATCGAACTCATGGGCGACTATGCCCACAGGGATTCTGCCCTGGAAGTCATCGAGACCCCCAAGGGTTATTGTTTGCAGCTTCGCCCCGAATTTCAGAACTTTGTGCATAGCCTTGTTCCAGTCGATTTGGGCTTGGGAGCACTGCGAACCTTAGCGGCGATCGCCCTCAAAGCGCCCCTCACCCTTAGCGAACTCGTGGACTTCCGGGGTTCGGGGGCCTATCAGCATGTGCAAGAGTTGGTCGCACAAGGGTTTGTGAAAAAGCGCCGCAAAGCCGACTCCCGCTCACCCCAGTTGCAAGTGACCCAGAAATTTCACCAATATTTTGAAGTTGATAAGCTACCAAAGATTTCCGTCAAGGCCAAGTCTGTTTCTGTGCCAAACGCGGATACAGCAGATGCCGCAGATGCAGAGTCGGCCTAAAGCCAATCCAATCCCCGAAAGTGCATCAGCGAGAAAATAACATACGCACACCCAGCCCGATCATCAATAGCCCAAACACGCGGCGGAGGAGTGCGTCTGGCAAATCAACCGCAATTTTTGCCCCAATTAACCCGCCGATGACAAAGCCCAAACATATTAGGATAGCAGCTTTGATTTCTACATAGCCCTGCTGATAGTAGGTCCAGGCTCCAAGCAAACCTATCGGCGGCACAAGCAACGCTAGGGTCGTTCCCTGCGCGACATGTTGCGGAAAGCCAAAGAGATAGATGAGCGCTGGGGTCAAAAATACACCCCCACCAATCCCAATCAGTCCACTGATACTCCCTACAAGTAAGCCCAACAAAAGAAAAAAGATAATTTCAAGACCCATTGCAAAGCCTCAGTAAACATATTCCAAAACATTCAATCTCATAGCTCAATACACTAAATTGAGTCACATAAAATTGAGTCACGGATCATCAACATATCAGATGCTGTTAATTAGATAGCATTACAACGCGCCATTTCTAAATAATTTGACTGTTCGTGATCGCCCCCCTTCAGAGAGTTTCAGTTCTTTTCAAAGACTAGCTTAATCCTTGCATAGACTTTTTCTAAGAAACGCCTACATCATCAATGACAGGGATTAAGAGCAGAGAAACCTCTGGTTAAGAGAAGATAAATACACCTATTTCAGACATGCCGTTTCAACTGCCGAGTTTGCTTTTGGTTCCATTAGCAATCGCCTGCAAATACTTGATGCATTAGAAATAGTGTTGCGCATCCTACAACTATTGGAACGACCCACTTATCCATTCTGCTAATTAAAGCAATGCAAGCCAATAAAAAAACAGGTTCAATTCAGTCCAATCAAGTCCAATCCAATTAGCTTCAATTCAGTTAGATTCAAGCTACACATCCAAGACCGAAATCGATGCTTCAAGTTGTTTTTTTCTGTTTTAGGCGGGCTCAATAAGTAGGTGAACTAACTAACAAAAAAGCGACCTCTATAAAGAGAATCGCTCCAGAAATTATTGAATTATTTGAACGTATGCTTGAAAACTGTATATATCAAAGAGTGTGTGGATAGTGGCCTGGAAGAAATGAGGCGCTGCTAGCGAGGCTGAGCGATCGTTCGTCCATTTGCATCCGTCCACCTCTTTCTTAAACGTTCTCTGTTTTGAACCGTTCAGACAGGTTTGAGTCGTTCAAACACGTTTGAGTCATTCAAACGCAAACGCTTGAGATAAACAGGCGATCGCCCTTAACGGAAACCAACCGCTGCCTGCCATACAAAGGCTAGCAAGAAGAAAAAGACAGGGATAATGGGCAGTACATCAACCAGAGGATCGAAGATTGAGTAAGCTTCAGGCAATTTTGCCAACAACAATGCCGCTTCCATCAGTAAAATGACCTCTCCAACACAAATTTACAATTGCTCATAATCCTATCATGAAGCAGGTGATCTCCCGAAACAGAGACGCATAAGGTTTACTGGCTCCATCGCCGTGGGGTGGAAGAAGCTGAAGAATCCGTCTATCTGCATGTGCCGCCTGATTTTTCCTTTGGAGAGGCTGTGTTGAGCCAACCGAAGCGAGGGTTACTATTCTTTCCCAGAGTCGCGATACCATGCTGGAGGACACCTCCAATCTCCCCCAAAACATCCATGCCATTTCCCCGTTCTTGCGGTATCTTGCTGCACCCCACCTCCCTGCCCAGCCCCTACGGCATTGGCGATTTAGGTGAAACTGCACATCAGTTCATCGATTTTCTCTACGATAGTGGACAGCAAATTTGGCAGGTGTTGCCGCTAGGGCCGACCGGGCATGGCAACTCCCCTTATATGTCCTACAGCTCAATGGCGGGCAATCCTATTTTGATTAGCCTGGATCGGCTAGCGGTGGAAGGCTGGCTTTATTCAGATGAGCTAGGAAATCTGCGGGATTTTCCGATAGATTGGGTGGATTATAACCGGGTCAATGCAACTCACATGGCGCTATTGAAAACGGCAGCGCAGCGCTTTCGTGATGGGGCAACGATAGAGCAACGGCAGGAGTATAAGGAGTTCTGCGCCAGCAAGGCTTTTTGGCTAGATGACTACGCCCTGTTTATGGCGCTCAAAGAACAGTTCGGGGGAAAGAGTTGGCACCAGTGGGAGGGGGCGATCGCCCGTCGCCAGCCCGAGGCATTGGACCAATGGCGCACCCAGCTCAGTGCCGAAATCGAAGACCAAAAGTTTCTACAGTTTGAGTTTCATCGGCAATGGGCGGATGTAAAAGCCTATGCCAACGATGCAGGCGTCCAAATCATGGGCGACATCCCCATCTATGTGGCTCACGACAGTGCCGATGTATGGGCGTTTCCCGACTTCTTCCATCTCGACCCCAAGACCGGAGAACCTGCGCTGATGGCTGGGGTTCCCCCCGACTACTTCAGTGCGACCGGACAGCTTTGGGGTAATCCCATCTATCGGTGGGATCGGCTTCAGGACGATGGCTTTAGCTGGTGGATCGAACGCTTCCGCGCCACCCTGGAGTTGGTGGATATGGTGCGCATTGACCACTTCCGGGGCTTCAGTGGTTACTGGGCGGTGCCCCAGGGGGAAGAAACCGCACTGAATGGCGAATGGCTCGATGCTCCGGGCGATGCCTTCTTCCAAAAGTTGGGTGAACAACTCGGACGCTTACCCATCATTGCCGAAGACTTGGGCGTGATTACGCCAGATGTGGCGGCTCTCCGCGACAAGTATCATCTTCCCGGCATGAAAATTCTGCACTTTGCCTTCGATGGTGGATCGGGCAACCCCTTTCTTCCGTTCAACTACGATCGCAACTTTGTGGTCTACACCGGAACCCACGATAACAATACGACCCAGGGATGGTATCAATCGCTGAACGATGGCGAGCGGCAGAACGTGTTGGACTATATGGGCTGCACCAGCGCAGATGGGATTCATTGGGACTTTATCCGTCTGATGATGAGTTCCATTGCCAACCAAGCTGTTTTTCCATTGCAAGATGCCTTCGGGTTTGGCTCTGATGCGCGGATGAACTACCCCGGCAAAGGCGAAGGCAACTGGGGTTGGCGTTATCGCTCCGACTATCTGGGGCAGGAATTGCGCGATCGCCTCCACAAATTCACAGGCATCTATGGACGCCTCCCCACCGAACCCACTCCCCGCAAGCAACGCGAGGAAGAAGAAGAAGCGAAAGCCGCTGAAGCAACCAAGAGTGAGTAAAAGTTGCACTTCTTAGATATTCACGGGCTCCGAAACCCTAAATATTCGGAGTCCACAACGACGGTTCCCACCCATGCTGGATGCTACAATTGGGAACTGTCATGATTACCTCGCCGATGTAGCTCAGTGGTAGAGCACTCGATTCGTAATCGAGCGGTCAGGGGTTCAAATCCCCTCATCGGCTTTGAAGCTAAAAACCCCCGAAAACCATTGTTTTTTTTTGGGGTTCTACGAATTGTGCACGAGTTTCTTGCAGGCATGTTAAGCAAGTACAAACTTACTGTATTTTGGATGCTTTTGAACCATTTGAGCCAGATTTATGGGGTAAATTTGGGGTAAAGGGAATATGCCTTACCTCAAAAAAACATGGCCTCCACTCACTCTTCATCCCAAAGGAAATCGAGGAAAAGCAAAGGCACCGTGCAGACAAAGGTCTCAATTTGATCTTGGTACAGGACAAAACCAGAGAACCCTTGATTTTGGGTAGCGCGGGCACCGCTCGCGCTACCCAAAATCAAGGGTTTTAG
>JBCBSJ010000183.1:0-7552 GCA_039819245.1 Cyanobacteria bacterium J06638_20 | reverse complement strand
GTCGCGCCCACACACAACCAGCTCTATACTTGGTGCGGTTGCACACCGCTATAGTCGGTTATAGCGTTTAACCTTCCTGGATTCCTGCCTTCGCCAGCGCCATGAATGATTCTCGCGAAGGCAGGAATCCAGGAAGGTTAAACGCTATAACCGACTATAGCGGTGTGCAACCGCACCAAGTATAGAGCTGGTTGTGTGTGGGCGCGACGCGCCCACACACAACCGTACTTAAGCAACGCGCATAGCGCTATAGCTGAAATGGATTTCCATTGACATGGGAATGACGCATTCCTATGGTTCTGATGCTAATGGCCAGCTATCTATACCTGCATCAGCCCGTGTTGCGCATTCCAGCAGCAATGCCGTTGATGGTGAGCAATGCCCCCCGCAGCAGCTCACCTCGGCTGTAGCGGGAACGGATAACCCCCGAAGCCGCGTTGGACTTGTGCTGCCGTAGACGCTTCAGCAGGGACACTTGTAAGAAGCCCAAGGGTACAATTGTGCCGTTGCGGAGTTGTACCGATCGCTGCAGGTCCGGATCGCCATCCAACAGTCGCTTGTTTCCAGTAATTTGCAACACCAGGTCGCGGGTAAGATAGTACTCGTTGGCGATTTGGTCGAACAGTTCCTCGAAGCGATCGCGCTTATCTTCCGGCGACAGTTCTCGCACAAAGTGGTGGGCAATTTGCAAATCCACCTTAGCCAGGGTCATTTCGCACTTGGAAATCGCCATCTTAAAGAACGGCCACTTGTAGTAGAAGTAGCGCAGTAGTTTCAGGTTTTCCTCCGGCTCCTCATCTAGGAATTCCTTCAGCGCCGTACCGACCCCGTACCAGGACGGTAACAGGAAGCGGGTTTGCGTCCAGCTAAATACCCAGGGAATGGCTCGCAGACTGCTCAGATCTTTCTTGCCACCCCGTCGGGCTGGGCGAGAGCTGATTTGCAGTTGGCTGATTTCCTCGATGGGGGTAACGCTATGGAAAAAGTCGATGAAGTCGGGTTGTTCGTAGATCAGGTTGCGGTAATGGGTGCGCGATCGCATCGCCAACTCTTCCATGATTTCCAGCCAGGGCTGAATGTCATCGAACCCATTGCGCAACAGGCTGGCCTGAATAACCGCTGTCGAAATGTTCTCCAAGTTATACAGCGCCAACTCGGGCAAGTTGTACTTGGAGGCCAGTACCTCGCCCTGTTCGGTAATTTTGATACGGCCATCGATGCTCTGTCCCGGTTGCGCCAGGATTGCTTCGTAGGCAGGGCCACCCCCTCGGCCAACGGAACCGCCGCGTCCATGGAAAATGCGCAGGGCGATGCCATACCCTTCAGTTAAGCGTTGCAGTGCTTGCTGAGCCTTATGAATTTCCCAGTTGCTACTCAAAAAGCCAGAGTCTTTGTTGCTGTCCGAATAGCCCAACATGATTTCCTGCAGTGATGTGCCCATCACCAACTGGGGTAGACCATCCGTAGTCGACTGAGCCTTCTGGTCTTCCACTTCAGCGGTATAAGCTTCATAGCCACCCGCCAAAAATGCACGGTAGAGGGGCAGTTCAAACAATTCACCCATGACCGCTGGGGCACGGCGCAAATCTTCCACCGTTTCAAATAGTGGCACCACCTGAATCGCTCCAGTTCCCGTTGCCGGATCGTACAATCCCGCTTCCTTCGCCAGCAGCAGTACCTCCAGCAAATCGCTGACATGGTGGCTCATGCTGATGATGTAGGTTTGGCAACTGTGGGGGCCAAACTCTTGGTGCAGTTGGCGGATCATGCGGAAGGTCGCGATGATTTCGTTGACCTTTTCAGAAAAGGGCAACTCGCTGGGGATCAGCGGACGGCGCGTTTTCAGTTCCGATGTCAGCCAAGCAACCCGCTCTGCCTCGGGTAAGTCGTTGTAGGACTGAGGCAGCAGTTGCAAGTAGTCAAGCACCTCGGTCACGGCGTCGGAGTGGCGCGAGCTTTCCTGCCGAACATCAAGGTGAGCCAGATTAAAGCCGTAGATTTCTACCTGACAGATCAGATTTTCTAAGTCGCGGCATTCTAGCCCTGTTTCCACCAAGCTACGACGAATGAGATCCAACTCGGCGAGGAAGTCTTGCCCAGACGCATAGAGAATGGCGGGGTCAATTTCAGGAATTTCGCTCGGGAAATAGTCGCCGTTATAGAGCTTGAGGTTGCGATCGCGCGTATTCTCCAACCGCTTCTTGATATAGGCCAGCTTCAACCGATAGGGCTCTTGCCGGAAGCGAATTGCCAGTTGCTCGTAGATGTCAGGCATCTTCGCCTGATCTTGCTCCAGAGAATCCAGCAGATCGGGCAGTACGTCGCTCCAGTGCAGCGAAAGACTGAGCAAATGCGTCAGATGGTCAATGGACTGAATATATTTCTCTAGCACCAGATTGCGCTGGTAGCAGGCCGTGCGCCAGGTGACGTCGGGGGTCACGGAAGGATTGCCATCGCGATCGGATCCTACCCAGGAACCAAACCGACAGAACTCGTGGCGGGGCGGGGTCAAGCCAGGGAAACTCACCTTTAGGGCTTGCTGGAAGCGGCGGAACAGTTGTGGTGTCACATCAAACAGCACTTCCTGGAAATAGTGCAGGGTGTATTCCACTTCATCCAGCACGCTGGGCTTGAACTGGTGCAACTCATCCGTGCGCCACCAAAGGCGAATTTCCTCCGTCAATTGGTCGCGCAAGAGATTCGCTTCCCAGGAAGAAAGGCTGTTACTAGGCGCCGCGCCCGTATCTTCCAGTAAATCCAATTGGCGCAGGATGCGGGAAATGCGGCGCTGCTTATGGCGAATGGTGTGGCGCACAATTTCGGTGGGGTGAGCCGTAAATACCAACCGCACATCGAGTTTGTTGATTAGACGCTGAATTTGCCGGGGCGGGACGTTAAGCCGCACCAACCAAGGGAAGAGTGCCTGAAACGTATTGCTGTGGTTGAGGCTGGTCGATTCCTGCAAACTCCGCTCCAGGAAAGAGGTATGGAGCGGGTTGCTTTCTTCCGAATCCGTACTGTTGAGTGTAGCTCCTAGATCAACGTCGGCATTGGCTACCCGATATTGCTGGCCGCGCTGTTCGTAATGCTGCTCAACAATGTTGATCAGTTGGAAGTAGAGGGCGAAGGCGCGCGAGGCGCGGATGGCTTCGTTAAGATCGAGCTTCTCAATCAATTCGATAACGCCGAGGTTCTCGGCTTTAGGCGCTTGCCCTTCCGGAGAAGACATGTTTCGCAGTTGCCGCAGCAAATCTACCAAGTCCTGACCGCATTCCTCATGGAGAACGAACTCTAGCAGATCCTCCACAATCGTGAGGCGATGTCTCAGAAATAAATCTCCGGTGGAGGCGATCGCCATTTCTGAGGCCGAATCGGCTTCGGTGGTCGTCGTACCACGGAACGCATCATCAGAGGAATGCAGGATAGGAGACATAGTTATCGATTCAGTTGGAAATTCAGTAGAGAAATTATGTGACAATTCTATGGTCTTTTCCGGAAAGAGGTGCTAAACCAAAGCGCTTCTCAATGTTTGCTTTGGGATTGCTTTACAATTGCGGGGCGATCGCCCCTAACAAAGCACCGCTCACAGAGTCGCTAGGGTAATGCGTAACTGGGATAACTCTACCCCAATTGCCGCTAGCACGGAATGCGGAGTCGACCTCATCCTCCCCCAAACACTTCAATGTCATTGAATACGCAAACCGGAGCGCCATGACCAACCCGGATGGCCTGGTTGGGTTCGCCCTTGCCGCAGTAGGGCGTGCCATATATCTCCCAGGTGTCGGCTCGTCCCACTTTTGCAAGACTCCGCCAAAACTGCAGTGTTGTGCCGCGATAGTTGGGGTTGCGGAGGGAGTTCGTTAGCTTGCCCTGCTCAATTTTGCGAGCATATTCGCACCCAAACTGAAACTTATAGCGCTGGTCATCGATGGACCAGGAGCGGTTTGCTTCCATGAAAACGCCCGATTCGATGTCACCGATGAGGTTTTCTAGAGAATCGGTTCCGGGTTCCAGATTGAGGTTGGCCATGCGATCGATCGGTGGGCGATTCCAGGATGAGGCGCGCGCACAGGCCACCCCTGGCAAACCCGACCGCGCCTGACTTTCCAGGCTACCCAGCCCTCGTACCAATTTACCCTCACGAATTAGGTATTCCTTTTCAGCCGGTGCGCCTGTGGTATCAAACCGGTAGCTAGCAAACTCGCCAGAAACGTTGGGGTTGAAGGTGACGTTCATCAAAGGCGAACCGTAGGTCAGGGTGCCAAAATCCTCTGGCTTTACAAAGCTGCCTCCGGCATAATTGCGCTCGTCACCCAAAATCCGATCCAACTCCAGGGGATGGCCAATGCTCTCGTGGATTTGCAGCATCATCTGATCCGGAGCCAGCACCAACGTCGTTGTGGCTGTGGGGCATTCTTCAGCAGTCAGCAAATCTACCGCCTGTACCCCCACCTGTTCGGCACGCTTCCAGAGTTGCGTATCCAGAAATCGCTCCCATCCGCCCTGGTAGGAATGAGCCAGAAAGCCATTGTTGCTGCGCTGCTGTACCACTGCCCCATCCTGAGCCGTGGCACCAAAGTGGGTTTCGGTCAAAATTAGTTTTTCGTAAGCATCCGACCCGTTGCTACTAACAAACCAGGTGTCAATCTCTTCGGTGACGGCTACAGCGGAGGTGCGAACGATCGCCTCTGATACCTTCAATGCTTTGCAGAGGCGCACCAAGATGTCGCTAATCTCACCGGGCGAAAGGGCATCCAATGGCTTCTGCACCGGGGAAGTGTAGCGCTCCGTCATGGGCGGACGAACGGCAGGGGTCATTGGGAAAATGCGCCACTCGCTGGCGGCGATCGCCTGTTGATAGGCCGTTTCGGCAGCAGCTCGAATCGCATCGGGCTGAAACGAGTTTACCGCGCCATAACCCATCTGCCCCTGCGCCATGACCTCGACCATGACGCCCTGTTCCAGGCCGCGATGATTTTCCTGGGGCTGCTCATCCCGCACCGCGCGATAGGTCGAGGCTTGACGGATAGCCCGCATTCCAACCCAATCCGCAGGGATATCTAACTGGGAGAGAACCTGTTGCAACTCCAAATTCATAGCGACTCCACAAACGGTAACGCTTCGATGGTATCGAAAATCCTATCATTCCGTCGTTTGTGGTGTACTCTCCTAGACCCACTGCAACGAAGCCGCCAGTTTAAGGCTCTCAAACCCCGTCATTTTAAGCCTTTCAACGGTGGATGTTGCCCGAATCATTGCAACTGGTAGCCGTGACCAGGGTGTTATCCCAGACTCCCATCAGGCCATAAATTTCAGGATCTCGGCCGCCGTAAAAGCTGGCTGCTCTAAGTGCGGCACATGTCCACTGGCTTCCACCCATACCAAGCGACTCTGGGGAATCGCCTCTGCTAGCTTCGGTGCATCTTTTATCCCCAAAATTCGATCTGATCGACCCCACAAAATCAGCGTGGGCATTTGTAGCTCAGGGAGCTGTAAGCGACAGGAACGGAAACCGCCACTCCGGGTGAATACTGCCAACGTCTCCTGCCAAAGTGATTCTGCCAGATGCAAGGCCGCGCACTGGGCTGCATCCTCCGAGGCAAAGCTTGGATCGTGATACGCCTTGACCGCAATGTTTTGACGGACTTTTGGGCGTTTCAAAATTCCCGCGACCCAATAGGCAATGTTTTTGGGCAGAAGGTTGCCAAAGGATGGCCCGACCGTGTAGCCCGCGCTGTCGAGCAGAACTAGGCGCGATACTGCATCCGGATAGCGATGGGCGAAGGCGATCGCCGCTGTTCCGCCCATGGACGCGCCTACCAGAGTCACAGGACGCTGAATCTGTTGCGCCCAGAAATCATAAAGATGCTGCACGATTGCCTCTGGGGTAACGGCCAATTCCCGCAGCCGTTGGGTAAACCCAAAGCCCAATAAGTCTATTGCCCAAGTTTCATGGTGCGCCGCGAGCAACGGCAGTAACCGCCGAAATTCCAGCACCGAACTATCAAAGCCATGCAGCAACAGCAGCGGTTCGGCACTCGCGGTGCCGCATTGAACGAAGGTGGTGGCGATCGCCCCAGACATCAATGCCGTTTGTACATCAACCCGCTGCACCTGCTGGGCAAGGGCGATCGAGGTTTCTTCCGTCAAACCATCTGTGGGCAAGGGATATGCCTCCACCCGTCCCGTATCAATCGCTGTCATCTACTGCGCCACCTCAAACCATCTGAGAAACTAATACATCGAAAACGAATCAAAAAAAACTCAAGCAGAAATAAGGTCAGGGAAAATTTGCTTTACCCCTAGACCTTTATTCACCTTGGGGACTATGATAGTTGATCGTGAGTTTTGAAAAAGCAGTGACATGAACGCCCAGGAAATCATCCGCTCCATCGAGTCGGAACAGTTGAAACAAGATTTGCCCACTATCTACGTGGGCGACACCGTTCGCGTGGGTGTGGTGATCCAGGAAGGGAATAAAGAGCGTGTCCAGCCCTACGAGGGGACGGTCATCGGTATGCGTAATGGTGGCATCAATCGCACCATCACCGTACGCCGGATTTTTCAGGGCATTGGTGTGGAACGGGTGTTCCTCATCCACTCTCCCCGCGTTGCGAGCATCAAGGTCATGCGTCGAGGCAAAGCCCGTCGCGCCAAGCTTTACTACTTGCGCGATCGCGTCGGTAAGGCCACCCGCCTGAAGCAGCGTTTCGATCGCCCGCTCTAAGCATTGCAGCCTTTAATGTGCGGCAGCTTTCCCTCTTTCTCGAGGTTTGCAGGTTCCCTCACCGGAAGCTGCCCGCTTGCTGTAGACTAGAAAAGCAGCACAATCCTGTATTTATCAAGCTTGTGTCTGTCAGTTACGTTTTGCGCTCTTAGTTCAGTTGGTAGAACGCAGGTCTCCAAAACCTGATGTCGGGGGTTCGAGTCCTCCAGGGCGCGTTAAAGTAAAAAGCCTTGAAACACTTACGTTTCAAGGCTTTTTTATTGGTGAGGTCGGTCTTTTAGCGCCTCAAAAATGAGTGCATTTGTACTCATTTTTGAGGCAGATCAGAGCACTTTAGAGCCAAAACTGGGGTAAAACTGGGGTAAAATTTCAGTACATATGATCTTGTTTGCCCCCTTTGCCATGCACTCCTCAACTCAACGCGCCAAACAGGCTGAAAAGGGCTCTGTTCAGTTTAAAAACTCGCATAAGCGCTTGCAGCTCGTTTTTTCCTACGGTGGCAAACGCCACTACATCTCTACCGGCCTGTCCGATACCGCCACCAACCGTAAACTTGCGGATCTCAAAGCGAAAGAAATTGAAAAAGATATTCTGTTTGAACGCTTTGACATAACGCTGGCCAAATACAAGAGTTCTAACAGCAGTGCTCTCAGCAGCGTTACCCCAGAATTTACCCCAGTTGGGCAACCTGAAGCGGCTTTGAATGTTCTCTGGGAAAGCTATGTGGATTTCAAGCGATCTCAAGTCAGCCAAACTACTATTGCCCGCGACTATGCCCGTTACCGTTCCCATATCGCCAAGTTGCCCACCCGAGACCTCTCCAAG
>JBCBSJ010000182.1:0-7634 GCA_039819245.1 Cyanobacteria bacterium J06638_20 | reverse complement strand
CGACGCGGGGCTTTCAAAAAATGATTGGGTTCTACCTGAGCGCGTAGCGCTATACCTCACAGGCTGGCGGCTTCAAAGGTGTTGCATTGATTCACATCCCCACTCTGCATGCCGCGTTTGAGCCAACGCATCCGCTGAGCCGATGTCCCGTGGGTAAAGGATTCGGGCACAATGTAGCCCTGGGCCTGCCGTTGGAGGCGATCGTCCCCAATACTCGCCGCCGCATTGAGGGCTTCTTCAACATCGCCTTCTTCAAGATAAGACTGGACATTGTGCGCCCAGACGCCCGCGAAGCAGTCAGCCTGCAGTTCTAGCATGACGGAAAGTTGGTTGGACTGGGTGCGGTTGACCCGCCGTTGCAACGTTTGCACCTGGCCGGAAATACCCAACAAGTTCTGCACGTGATGTCCAACCTCATGGGCGATCACATAAGCTTGGGCAAAGTCACCCGAAGCTCCCAGGCGATATTGCAAATCCTCATAAAAGCTCAAATCAATATAAACTTGCTGATCCGCTGGGCAGTAGAAGGAACCTACCGAGGCTCCGGCACGGCCACAGGCCGAATCCACAGCGCCTGAGAAGATGACCAGCCTCGGTTCTACATAGCGCCCACCTTGCTGTTGAAACAGGGTGCCCCACACATCTTCCGTGGTGCCCAATACTGCTGACACAAAATCAACCTGCTCCTCGTTGATCACCACGTCGGTGGTTGCAGGCGGGGAGTAATTTGGAGAACCGGAGTCCAGGAGAACGGTTGGATCTCCACCCAACAACATCACAATAAGCGCCAGAATGACAACGCCCAGCCCACCTCCCGTGACCGGGCGGGAAAGCCCGCCACCACCTCGCACTTCAACGTTTTGGCTCCGCCGCCCAAGCTGCCACCGCATTTGGTCATCCCCTTATATGCTTTTCTCAGAGATTCTATGGCAAGCCAACACAATAGAAAAGCACCCAAAGGAGGAGCAGAATCTAAGGTGTGATAGACAAGCGTGATGAAAAGGGGCGTAGTCATCCCTTGTCGAGGGAATTTATGCCCATTAATTAGCACTGGGCGATCGCTCAGGCATTCTCGCCAGGGATATGGGCGATCGCTTGAGGCCGTTCAGCATAGTACTTAACAAGCTCTAAGCAATTGCGAGGATAGCCGTCGATTTGGCAGCGCTCATAGCTCAACTGATCAGCGACTTTTTTCATGAGCTTTAGCCCTCTGCCGCCTTCCGCATCGCGATCCATCTCCTGGGACAGCGTTTCTAACACCTTTCCCAGATTGTTCTGGGGGCCGCAGTCCCAGATGCGGATTTCCATATAGTCTTCCGACAGGGCTATCTCAATATCGATGGGGGTTTGCGTCGGCTTCCCCTTATGGGCATGGCGGACAGCATTGGTAAAGCCCTCAGCCAAAGCAAGCTGACACTGTAACCACACGGCCTCGGGGACAAACGTGTGGTCAAATTGTTCAAACCAGGATAGAACTTGATTGAGCGCAATCAGCTCTGTCTTCACCTGGAGATGCTGTCGTTGGGATACTGCCAAGGTTCTTCCCTCGATCCAACTAAGCCTGTAGGCTGTACTCTCAGCGCGTCTTCACGGACAAAATACTATAATGACTCAACTGCTATCTCAATGTTCCCTATTTTCCGAAGAATTGATCGATTTAGTTCAATGAATATCTCAATTAATATCAAATCAGATCTTCCCGGAATTCCATTCTTAACCTAGGTGTAGTATTCGTAACTATTTTCTAGATGCTCGGAACGCTTCTTTACTTAACCTGCTAGTTGTCGGTAATGACTCCACAAACCCGAATTCTTGTTATCGAAGATGACCCCAACATGCAGCTGGTTCTGCGTAAGGCCTTACAAAAGGAAGGCCATAGTGTAGATGTTGCTACGAATGGTGCGGATGGTTTAGACCTAGCGTGTGAAAAGCGCCCTGACCTTATTATTTGCGATTGGATGATGCCCGTCATGGATGGGCTGGAAGTTTGTCAGAAAGTTAAAGAAAACCCCCAACTTTCCACTATTTTCTTCATTCTGCTCACAGCAAAAGGCAGCGTAGAAGATCGCGTGCAGGGGCTAGATACTGGAGCCGACGACTTTTTAACTAAGCCGATTGAAATCTCGGAGTTGCAGGCGCGGGTTCGAGCAGGGCTGCGCTTACATCAGTTGAGCCAGGACTTGCAAACCCAGAAGCAATTGTTGGAAAAAGAGTTGGCGGAAGCTGCTGCCTATGTGCAATCGCTACTTCCTCCACCGTTAAAGGAACATCTAGAAATTGATTCGCGCTTCATTCCATCTAGTCAACTGGGGGGCGATGGCTTTGACTATTACTGGCTCGATCCAGACTATTTAGCCTTTTATTTGCTGGATGTATCGGGGCATGGTCTGGGATCAGCTTTGCCTTCCATTACCGTGCTGAATTTGCTGCGATCGCAGTCCCTCCCCAACGTCAACTTCTACCAGCCCCATAGCGTCCTCCGGGCACTCAACGAAACGTTCCAAATGGATGATCAAAACGATAAGTACTTCACCATCTGGTACGGCGTGTATAACCGGGTACGCCGACGGCTCATCTATTCCAGTGCAGGGCATCCACCCGCCGTGTTGGTCACGCCTCAATCAGATGGTGCCGTAACGCTCGAAAAGCTGAAAACACCGGGTATGCCTATCGGCATGATGCCAGATGAAATGTATATGAGCGATCGCTGCGAAATTCCTAACAACAGCTTGCTCTATGTCTTCAGCGATGGTGTATACGATGTTCCAGGACAGCAGAATCCACCGACTTGGACATTTAATAGCTTTGTTGATTTGCTAAAGGATGCATCCACGGCATCGGATCTCGATCAGTTACTCAAGGCCATTCAAACCCTCAGCCAAACAGAAACCTTTGGAGATGACCTATCGATTCTCAAGCTCATTTTGGACTAGGTGGGCTGGAAGGTCGCTCGATAGCAGAGAACCTCCATCCGACAAAATGAGGGTGAGTTGTAGAAGGCAATGGCTTGGCCTGCACCCATTAACCTCCCCCTTGAGCCCATAGATATCTGAGCCACCACCGATGTCTGAGTCATTGTCTGGTCTATCTGCATCCACTCCATCCACCAACACTCAAGCTCCTGTTCCAAATAGGTTTGAGGTAACTCCACAACCACGCTTAGCCTACCCTTCATGGTTGTTGCTTGGATGGACAACGCTCGTCTTTGGGTTTCTCTATTTGCCAATCGCCGTTTTGGTGATGATGAGCTTCAACGATTCACGGATTTTGGCATTGCCGATTCGGGGGGTGACCTTTGATTGGTACCTCACGGCATTGCAGGACGCCCCCCTGCGCGATGCCTTGTGGAACTCGCTCAAAGTGGCAGGAGTGGCGACGATTTTTGCCACCTTCTTTGGACTCCTGGCGGCGTTCGCTATCTATCGCTACAACTTTCCGGGTCGCGCCACCTTCCGCATCGCGCTGAACTTACCTATTCTGTTGCCCGGCATTGTCACCGGGGTAGCGATGCTGGCTTTCTTCTCAGACCTGGGCTTTGGCCTATCGCTGGGCACGGTGATTTTGGGGCACGTAGTGTTTGGTATCCCCGTTGCCTTGGGACCATTGCTCACCCGCCTGGGACAGTTTCCCCGCAGCTTGGAGGAAGCGGCCTATGACCTGGGAGCAAGACCCGCCCAAGTATTTTTAGATGTCGTATTCCCCTACATCCGCAGTGCCGTCATTGCAGCAGCGCTCTTAGCTTTCACCTTGTCCTTTGATGAGGTGGTGGTCACGATTTTCCTGACCGGGCGGGACAATACCCTACCCATGGAGATTTGGGGACGCCTCCGCACCGCTATCACCCCTGAAATCGCGGCGATCGCCACCATCGTCCTGCTCACCAGCACCATCCTCGTGTTACTTAGCCAACGGATTTCGACCCACGACTCCGCCTAAAGTAGACATTTCTGTGCCCTCTGTGCCGCTGTGGTTTCATCCCACGGCTACCGCAGCTTTCCAAAAACGTCTCCATCCCCCTCTTCCCCCCACTGTCATGAAAGACCAGAGCATTGTCTACCTCGATCGCGTCAGCAAAGTGTATGGCACCGCAGCGCGACCCGTTTACGCGGTACGGGATGTGACGCTGGATGTGCAACCGGGGGAGTTCTTTTCGTTGCTGGGATCTAGTGGATCTGGCAAAACGACCACACTGCGACTGATTGGCGGATTTGACTTGCCCGAGGTTGGACATGTTTACCTGGGCGGCAAAGACGTGACGCAGCTCCCTGCCTATCGCCGTGATGTCCACACTGTCTTCCAGAGCTACGCCCTGTTTCCCCACATGACGGTAACTGAAAACATTGCGTATCCTTTAAAACTCGCGAAAGAGCCACAAAGCACGATCGTCGATCGCGTACAAGATGCCTTGAAGATGTTTCGCATCCCTGATTTGGGCGATCGCCGCCCCGCTCAACTGTCGGGTGGACAGCAACAGCGGGTTGCCCTAGCGCGGGCGCTGATCAACCGACCTAAAGTGCTGCTGCTCGACGAACCTCTCTCTGCCCTGGATGCCAAGATTCGTGAAGAGGTGCGGCAAGAACTCCGCACCTTGCAAAAAGAAACCAATCTCACCTTTATCTATGTCACCCATGATCAAGAAGAGGCCATGGCGCTGAGCGATCGCATCGCGGTAATGCATAACGGCCAGGTGGAGCAGGTGGGAACGCCGCGCGATATCTACAACCGCCCTGCCTCCTTATTTGTGGCGCAGTTTGTAGGGAAAGCGAACTTTTTGACGGGGGCGATCGCTGACCTGAGCGATATGACCGTGACCCTACAGGTGCAAGGTGCAACCTTCACAGTTCAGCAATTGCCAAACACGGCCACCCCCCTGAAGAATGGAGACGAGGCAACCTTGATGATCCGCCCAGAGCGCCTCGAGTTGAACCCCGATGCCTCAATTCCCAATCGCCTCTCCGGACAGCTCACCCAGCTAACGTATATTGGACAACTGCTCGAAGCCACTGTCGAAACTCCCTGCGGTACCCTGCGAGTGACCCAGCTTGGCGATGCTTCCTTGGAACCCGGCGAGGTTGAGCTGGGTTGGCATCCTACCGATTGCCAGCTTGTGGGCTAGCTCTTATCCCTGTGGGATTGCAAAATCCGATGTGGCAGTTAGGGGGGTGAAATCGTTAGGATGAGGAGCGACGACTGAGGCACACCAGAGGCGAAATAGGCTGAATTGAAACTATGTCCACAGGATTTCAGCAATCGAACGCGACGCAGTCAAATGGGCTGATGGAACTATGGCAACGCTTCAAGCCAAAGCCGCCCACAAACATTGAGGAATCGATTCCCCTGCGGGTGATGGTGCAGCTGTTGGTGATTGTGGGGATTATTGCTGTAGATGTGGCCGCCCTCGACGTGGTGGATTCGCCCGGTACCAGCTTTTGGGCGGTTCCCATGAGTGCCGCAGGGGGTTGCTGGAGCTGGTATCGTCGCCGCCGCGCCAATATCTTAGTCAAGTTTTGCATTGCGATCGCCATGCTCGTGGCCCTGGCAATCTTCTTTGTGCGACTGCTTGAGGGGGGTAATGATACCCGACTGGTGCTGGCAGGGCTGCTGATTCAGTTGCAGGTGTTCCACAGTTTCGACCTGCCGCGCCGCAAAGATTTGGGCTATTCCGTGGTTATCGGCATTATTCTTCTGGGGGTCGCAGCTACCCTCAGTCAGACCCTCTTCTTCGCCCCGATCTTGCTCGCGTTTGTAGCGATCGCTATTCCCGTCCTCATGCTCGACTACCGCTCGCGCCTGGGCGTGATGACCCGGGGCTTTCGCGGCGTCAAGTCGGATCTGTCAGTCAAACGGCTGGGGGGCTTTTTGCTGCTCACCCTGGCTCTAGGACTGACCATTTTTACCCTCATGCCCCGCTTCCCCGGCTATCAGATCCGCAACTTTCCCGTCAGTGCCCCTATTGATTTGCAAGAGGAATTTAATCCAGAGACGGTGATCAATCCGGGTTATGTGCGTCCCGGCATTTCGGGAACGGGCGAGGGAGAAGGCGAAGGAACGGGTGAAGCTCCAGAAACAGGACCTGGCGAACTCAACCCGGAGTTTTACTACGGCTTCAATACGCGCATTAACCAAAATCTGCGGGGAGAACTGGAACCCCAGGTGGTGATGCGGGTGCGATCGCAAGCGGAAGGATTTATGCGGGTGATGGCCTTCGATCGCTACACCGGCCAGGGCTGGGAGGTTTCGCGCAACGATGAGGAACAACTGAGAACCCTGAACCGCTCAAGCTGGTCATTCCGTTTTCACTTACCTATGGGCATTAGCCGGGGGCGGCGACGCGAGGTGGTGCAATCCTACACCGTGGTGGTGGAAGAGTTTCCCAACCTGATTCCGGCGATGTACGAGGCGCAGCAACTCTACTTCCCCACTGAAGAAGTTGCGATCGATGCCGAGGGTGGACTGCGAGCGCCGTTGCCCCTCACCGATGGCTTGACCTACACCGTGGTGTCGCAGGTTCCCTATCGCGATCGCACTCGACTTCAGGAGGCTACCCGCAACTACCCCGACGAAGTGACAGACTACTACCTGGAACTCCCCGCCGAATTGCGTCAGAGGGTAGAGCAACGGACGCGCGAAATCCTGGATAACGCGCCAAATCCCATCACCTCGCCCTACGAGCAAAGTCTCTATCTCGCCCAATTCCTCAAGCAAAACTACACCGTGCAAACGGATCTGCCCTTCTTCGCGGCGAGCGAGGACCTGGTCGAAGCATTTCTCTTTAGATATGAGGGCGGTTATCCCGATCATTTCTCGACGGTTCTGACGGTAATGTTGCGTTCCATTGGGATTCCAGCTCGCGTATCGGCGGGCTTCCTACCCAGCCAGTTCAACCCATTCACGGGCTATTATGTCGTGCGCAACACCGATGCGCTCCTCCTCCCCGAAGTCTATATGGGTGGCTATGGATGGTTTGCATTCAACCCCATTCCTGGCATGGAAGTGATTCCACCGACGGTCAATGACTATCAGGCATTTGGGGTATTGCGGCAGTTTTGGAACTGGATTGCGGGCTGGCTACCATCGCCTGTTGCTGGATTTCTAAATGGCGTCTTCGCCTGGATTGCCGGAGTTTTTGCGTGGATTGTGGCGCGATTGACCTTGCTCTTGCAGCAGGGTTGGGTGGGGGCACTGATCGGCTTTGGATTGGCGATCGCCCTTACATTTGTGGGATGGCTGGGCTGGAACGGTTGGCAGAGCTGGCGCTACCACCGTTGGCTGAAAAAACTGCCACCTATGGAAGCGCTCTATCAACAAATGATGCAATGGCTCAAGACTGAAGGGCTGGCGAAAAAGCCTGCCCAGACTCCCCTGGAGTTTGTCCGGGTTGTGCGTCATAGCGCCCAATCACTTCCGGCAGATCTGGTAGACGAGATTTCCCACGCCTACCTGCACTGGCGCTATGGTGGCGAGACTGTAGATGTCGGTTACCTCCGCAACAAACTGAAAACGGCACAGCGCCAGCGCAATCGACGCCTACCGTTCCTCCAACGGCGCTTCAGCCAATCCTGATTCCGCTCGTCCTGATTTATACCAATTCTACGAAAACCAAAACCAGATTATTTTTTGAAAGCCGCGCACTG
>JBCBSJ010000181.1:0-7661 GCA_039819245.1 Cyanobacteria bacterium J06638_20 | reverse complement strand
GTTCTCCGCAATCCGCATCAGAGGAGCGGGGAGCGCACGAGCCACGATCAGCGCACCGGTCAGCTCTTCGTTAGAGAGGTTGGCGTTTGCCCACTCTTCCAACTGAGGTGCCAGTTGCGCCAGGGTGGTGCCACCACCAGGAACGATGCCTTCTTCAACCGCTGCCTTGGTAGCGTTGATGGCATCTTCCAGACGGAGCTTGCGGTCTTTCATTTCGGTTTCGGTTGCCGCACCGACTTTGACCACAGCCACACCGCCAGAGAGCTTCGCCAGACGCTCTTGCAGCTTCTCTTTGTCGTAGCTGGAATCGGACTCGTCGATTTGACGACGGATTTGCTCACAACGCGCTTTCACTGCCGCTTCGTTGCCATCGGCAACGATGGTGGTGGTGTCCTTCGTCAGGGTGATGCGACGCGCCTTACCCATCATTTCGATCTTGGCGCTTTCCAGCTTCAGACCCGTGTCTTCGCTGATCACCTGACCGCCCGTCAGCACAGCAATGTCTTCGAGCATGGCCTTCCGGCGATCGCCAAATCCAGGTGCTTTCACCGCCGCCACATTCAGCACACCCCGCAGGCGGTTAACCACCAGGGTAGCCAGGGCTTCCTTCTCGATGTCTTCCGCAATGATCATCAGCGGACGACCGGAGCGAGCCACTTGCTCCAGCACGGGCACCAGGTCTTGAACCAGAGTGATTTTCTTGTCGGTGATCAGGATGTAAGGCTCATCCAGAACCGCTTCCATCCGCTCGGTGTCGGTTGCGAAGTAGGGGGAGATATAGCCCTTGTCGAAGCGCATCCCTTCGGTGACCTCCAGTTCGGTGGTCATGGACTTGCCTTCTTCCAGGGAAATCACGCCTTCGCGACCGACTTTGTCCATCGCTTCGGCAATCATTTGACCCACTTCTTCGTCGTTCCCGGCGGAGATGGAACCCACTTGGGCGATCGCCTTAGAATCTTCAACCGGACGCGCATGCTCAGCAATCTTCTCAACCAGGAAGTTGGTTGCTTTGTCGATACCCCGCTTCAGGGAAATCGCGTTTGCACCTGCTGCCACGTTCCGCAGACCTTCCTTCACCATCGCGTGAGCCAGAACGGTCGCCGTCGTGGTTCCGTCACCCGCAGCGTCGTTAGTCTTAGACGCTGCCTGGCGAATCAAGGAAACACCCGTGTTTTCGATGTGATCTTCGAGTTCGATTTCTTTGGCAATGGTGACCCCGTCATTAACGATTTGGGGCGCGCCAAACTTCTTCTCTAACACAACGTTGCGCCCCTTGGGTCCCAAGGTAACAGCAACAGACTCTGCCAAAATGTCGATCCCTTTTTCTAGAGCGCGACGGGCATTTTCGTTGTAAATGATGCGCTTAGCCATAGTTCCTCAATGCAATTCTTAGATGTAAAGAGTGGTACTGAACAAACCTGGGTTGAGAAAATGACGCGGTCAAAACCATTCACTTTCGCAACCACCCAAGCGGAAACATCGGGCAGAGGCAAGCATCAACACACAAAGTTCCGGGATAACTCCAGCGAAGCGTCTCGCCTCGATACAACCCAGGGCTGATGCCACAACCTCAGCTCAGAATGCTACGAAACAACAGCCAAGATGTCCTTTTCTGTTAGCAAGACATACTCATCGCCACCGAGCTTGATGTCGGTTCCGGCGTACTTGGAGTAGAGCACCTTGTCGCCAATTTGGACTTCCATTGCCTGACGAGAGCCATCGTCATTGCGCTTTCCAGGGCCAACCTGAACAATCTCGCCAACCTGGGGCTTTTCCTTTGCCGTGTCGGGTAGGATGATACCGCCAGCGGTGGTCTCTTCAGACGCGCTGATTTTTACAAACACTCGATCGCCCAACGGCTTTACCGTAGAAACGCTCAGAGATACAGCAGCCATAAAACCTCTCCAAACGAAGTATTAAGTGACAGTACACAAATTAGATAGTGTGATGGGGTGAGACGTGGTTCTCACCACTAACCTGCTCCAACACAATTGCGATCGCGCAATACTGTAGAAGCAGGACGGTTTCGTTCCATTTTGGGAAACTGCCTATTGCGGACGTAGCTAGACCGACAGCAATTTCCTTGATGTAATTTAGATAGCGTGAGCTGCGAAGAATTAGCACTCTCGCCATCTGAGTGCTAATTTACCGGAGTAAGGCAGTTCACAGCAACTTTTTTTGCTGTACGGGTTCCCGAACGCCAAGTTTTGTGGTGGCCGTATCTCCTCAATTACATGACGCTGACCATAACCTATTCACACCTCCTGAATCCTAGACAGGCAGGCGCTACGAGCGGTTTAGGGCTAAACCGCTTATTACTTCTTTGGCGAGAAAGCCAACCCTCGTTTTGCAGTAAGATTCTTGGGTACATTCCCAAGCGATCGCCGCTTCATTTGTCTAATGTCGTTTTCGCCGCGCCCAGATTTTCTCTCCTCCTTTTGGGATCACGCATTCAACCTAGAATCGCACCTCGCTGAGTTTCTCGACTTAGATAGTGCAACCCTCACCACTCAGCTAGAAGACCGTCGCTACGCAGTCGCCGATGTATATCACCACTTCGATTGGGATTTAGTTGCGGATTTTTACCGAGACCATGTTGGGTCGGCCTATCTGTTTGAGTTGGCGGCATGGCACTTGGGCAGTCAGGATTACATCGGCACAACGCTGTGCTTGATTGCCGACCATGCCAAGGGTCGCGTTCTGGATTTTGGGGGAGGCATCGGTACCCATGCGATCGCCGCTGCCCTCTGCCCCGAGGTCGAAACGATCGTCTATCTCGACATCAACCCCGTCAATCGTGCCTTTGTGCAACACCGCCTGAAACAGTTGGGCTTAGAGCATAAGGTCGAGTGCCGCGGTGAAATCGAGCCCGATGCAACCTTCGACACCATCCTTTGTTTCGATGTCATTGAGCATCTCCCCGATCCCAGCCATCAGATTCTCAATTTCCATAAGCAGTTGACGGCAGACGGTACTCTCATCCTCAACTGGTACTTCTTCAAGGGCTTCAACAACGAGCTTCCAACCCACATGGATGACCCAGAAATTGTTGCCACCTTTCTCCGCACCTTGCAGCACAACTTCCTAGAAGTCTTCCATCCTTATCTCATTACCACGCGCTGTTACCGTAAAATGCTCCATAGCGCTTCATCCTAATGCCGTGTCCCCACCTGTCTCTCTATGTTTTCTACCCTGCTCAGAGAGACGAGGCTATACTGACTGAGCAAATGACACTCGTCTGAATTGTTCACAAATTAAGGTGGGCAACGCCCACTGGAACCCTACAGTGCAGACGATGAGCCAATGGTGGGCAGTGCCCACTCTAATGGTGGGCAGTGCTCACTCTAATGGTGGGCAGTGCTCACTCTAAGGTTCCGCTCGGCGGATAAAAGACTGACTGAGCAAACGACACTAGGGCAAGCAGCAGGATGCGGGCATGGTAGAGTTTCGCGACGACTCAAATTCAAACCACCAGGCAGGAGTGCCTTCGCTCGAACGAGGGTTGGCGGCATTGCAACGGAAGCAGTATTCCGAGGCGATCGTCCATCTGGAACCCCTAGCAAGCGATCGCGATCGCCGCACTCAAACCCGAGCGCAGATGGGGTTGGTGCAGGCCTATGCCGCTCAGGGACAGCGGGATGCGGCGATCGCACTCTGCCAAACCCTGACCCAATCCCCCGCCGCCAATGTCCGCCAGTGGGCTGAGAACATCCAGCAACAACTGCAAACTTCGGGAAAACCGCCTAGCAACACAACTCCTGCTAACCATCAAGCGGCAGCTCCAACCGAGGCACGACGTTCAACAACTGATTTTGATGACCTCACGGCCAGTCTGACCTATCGAAAATCGTCCAAACCCACGCCCGCTCAACCATCGGTCGAGCAACCAACTGAGCAACCGCCCGTCCCTGCCCCAACGGAACCGCCTGTAACTGAAGCAGTATCAACTACGGAACCGCCTGTAACTGAAGCGGCATCCACTAACGCGGCATCCACTGACGCAGAATCC
This sequence comes from Cyanobacteria bacterium J06638_20, assembly GCA_039819245.1. Taxonomy (GTDB): domain Bacteria; phylum Cyanobacteriota; class Cyanobacteriia; order Elainellales; family Elainellaceae; genus Vacuolonema. The sequence goes on along the minus strand of JBCBSJ010000181.1, from coordinate 3,652 downwards.
GTTGAAGCACCAGAACCTACTCCTACAACTTCACCCATTCACCTTCCACCCGCGTCTGAAACCGTAGCGCCATCCCCAAACGCCACCGCTTCCACCAATGAAGCTTCCACCAATGAAGTAGAAGCAGAAGAACCAGAAGAAGCAGTGGAGGAAGAAAATGACGCAGCAGAGGGAAGTGAATCTGTAGAGAGTGAATCCGCAGATGGGGAAACTCAGCCATTACTCTGGACACAGGCTGGACGTGCGGACAGAGGCCGATCTTTAGGTGCGACCGATCGCGCCAAATTATTAGCCGTTGAAGGGCTGACGGTGGTTCTGCTAACGGGGATCCTGTGGGCGATCGCTCAACTCACTCTCACAGGCTACAACGCAATCATCACGGGGATCACCCTGCCATTTCTGAGCCTGAGCCGCTGGGCTCTATATATTCAGACTTTCTGGTGGATTGCCGGTTTCGTGGCCGTGGGGGTACTGCTCGCGCCCTGGTTTTGGCTCTGGCGAATGCGTCAGGGAGCAAAGGTACAAAAGCTCGATGTCAAAGCCCTAGAAGCGCGATCGCCCGAAACGGTTCGACTGCTCCAGCGCTTCATGCGCAAGCATGGCGGGAAATTCCAAGTTCAGTGTTTGCCCATTACCGCACCGTTAATCTTTTCCTATGGGCATTGGCTGAGTGCCCGTCGCATTGTTCTGAGCCAGGGGCTATTTGACCAACTGAATGATGATGAAATTGCGGTTCTCGTTGCAGCCGAGTTAGCCCATGTTCGGTTGTGGGATGGGGCGATCCTGTCAGGCGTTGCAGCATTGCTCCAGCTCCCCTACGCGCTCTATCGGTGGGCGGCAACATGGGGTGATCGCCACGACAGTCAACTCGTTCGCATTCCTGCGGTAATCCTATCAGTGCTGGGCTATGGCGTATTTTGGACGGGGCGATTGGCTGGGTTATGGTTGTCACGGGTGCGGCTTTACTACAGCGATCGCGCGGCTTGTGAGCTGACCGGAAACCCAAACGGGTTGACACGCGCCTTGCTGAAAGTTGCGATCGGCAACGCGCAATGGGTAATGACCCAGGAAGAAACACCACACCTGCTGGAGCAGCTCGATTTACTTACCCCCGTTGGTTGCCAAGAAGCCTTAATTTTGGGCAGCTTGTATCCATCTCACCCCGGCTCGGAGCTATTGGAATGGGGGCGCAGCAATCCCCATCACCGTTGGTTGGCAATGTTGGAAGCACATCCAGCCTTGGGCGATCGCCTGCATCGGTTAGCGCTCATTGCCCAGAAGTGGCGGCTCCCTCAAGAACTCACATTTTCCGATACTCCCATCTGCTCCAAGCGATCTTGGCAACGTTACCGCCCTCTCCTGATTCAGGCCTTGCCATTCATTGGGTTAATAATTGGATTACTGGTTGGCCAAGGGTTTTGGTGGTTTGGTATTTACGCCGAGCGTCTACGCTCCATTTCCCTCGATTGGTTGCGCAACGACTTTATCCATCTGACCTGCATGGCGATCGGGTTAGGCATCGGGACATTTTTACGGCTCAACCCCTTCTTCCCCGAAGTCAAGCACATCAACAACTTGCCAGCCGGAGACTTACCCGACCTCTTACGCTCACCCGATGCAATGCCTGCTCAACGGCAAAGCCTACGATTTCAGGGAACGCTCATTGGCCGACGGGGACTGGCCAATGCGATCGCCCAAGATCTTTTCCTAAAAACAGAGGAAGGGTTACTCCGCCTGCATTTCCTGCCCTTCTTTAGCTTTAGCGACAATCCAATTGCAGGCTGGCGGCAGTTGCAGGGGCTCTTGCACAAAACCGTTATGGTGTCCGGTTGGTTTCGGCGCGGAGTAACCCCCTGGCTCGACCTCAACAGCCTTCATACTCAAACGGGCAAAGCTTTGCGGAGTGGGCATCCCCTCTGGGCAGCGGCGATCGGCATCATCGCCGTTTTGTGGGGATGCTTCAAAATTCTCACTGGAGATATTTAAGCTTTCTTTAACGGGCAGATCGCCCCATCAACAAAGCCGAGTATAGTGAGACCAGCAACAGCAATGCAGCCGTAGCCCGCATCGTCCGGTTTGCCACAGTCCAGTTCGCCACACCGTTGGGCTTTCTGTGCAAGGATATCTTCCTGCCGCTGTTGGAATTTATCTAAAAGCCTCTTGAGGCTGAGGGCTTCAGGAAGCCTGCAAGGTTTTAGATAGGTTATTACTCGTTCTCAGGATTGATTATTGGAGTCTAAGGTTATGTCCTCCGATCTCTCGCCACGTCCCCCCCAAGGGGCTGATCCCATCGACGAAGTCCTGCCGCCGCCTCGATCCTCGGTGCTGCAAGACAATGCGCTAGCCACCATCCAGCCGCCCCTCCACACAACACTGCTCGATACCTCAGTCTTCCCAACAACCGAAAATCAGGTGCCGCGTCCAACATTGTTGGAGCCATCTGCTCTGGCGAGCGATCGCCCCGCGCCGCACCCAACATTTCTCCCCCCATCCGACGATCCAATCCCTCCCCCCAGCGTCTCGGTTCTTAAGTCTGACACCCTCTCTTCATTGTCAGTCCCTAAACGACCCAACCTTGTGCGTCCCATGCCCAAGCAACCCAGTAACGGGTAATATCAATTCGCTCAGAACCCTTGATTTTTGTAGCGCGGGCGGTGCCCGCGCTACAAAAATCAAGGGTTTTCTGGGTTTTGTTTTTCGCAGAATTGGGATAAAGGCACGCTATTGTCCCAAAACATAAAACTTGCGCAAGCGTCATAACACTTGCGCAAGCGTGAAGAATTTGATTGTTGAATCTGTTGCGCTAAACCGTTGCGACAGGGGGACGGCTACCAACCGCTTGCTTATCGATGACCTGATCAATCAAGCCATAGTCCAAGGCTTCTTGAGCAGACATAAAGAAGTCACGCTCGGTATCACGCTCAATCTTCTCCAAGGGCTGTCCTGTATTCTGTGCCAACCACCGATTCAGGTTTTCCTTGTGGTGCAGAATCTCGCGAGCCTGAATTTCGATATCGGTTGCCTGACCCTGCGCTCCACCCAAGGGTTGGTGAATCATGATGCGAGAGTGGGGAAGGCTGCTGCGCTTCCCTTGCGTCCCTGCCGCCAGCAGAAATGCTCCCATACTGGCCGCTAGACCTACACAGATTGTGCAAACATCGGGGCGGACATGGTTCATCGTGTCGAAAATACCCATGCCAGCTGTGACCGATCCCCCTGGAGAGTTGATGTAGAGGTAAATATCTTTTTCGGGATCATCGGCTTCTAAGAAGAGAAATTGCGCCACAATCAGATTCGCGACATCGCTATCCACAGGCTGCCCCAGGAAGATAATGCGTTCGCGCAATAAACGGGAGTAAATGTCGAAGGCGCGTTCGCCACGACCCGATTGCTCAATAACCGTAGGAATCATGCTGATATGCGTCACATTTAGTAATGGATACTCTTTATTCTACTGACTAGCTCTCAATTATGAAGCGATTGGCTGGGTGGGCAAATCCGCCCTTGCATCTCAAATTCCTATCTCAAATTTCGGTATTGCAGAATCCGAGTCTGATTTTTTTCGAGATGCAAGGGCGGATTTGCCCACCCAGCCAATCGCTTCATAATTGAGAGCTAGTCAGTAGAATAAAGAGTATCCATTACTAAATGT
>JBCBSJ010000180.1:0-7645 GCA_039819245.1 Cyanobacteria bacterium J06638_20 | reverse complement strand
GGTAAACACCCAGGCCATCAGAATGCTGGTCACGGTTTTACCCTTCCGGCTGCGGTACTGCTTTCCGGCGGGCTGTACTGGCTCTCCTTGCAGTTCCCTACTCTCGCATGGGGAGACCCCACACTACCATCGGCGCTACGGCGTTTCACTTCTGAGTTCGGCATGGGGTCAGGTGGGACCACCGCGCTACTGCCGCCAGGCAAATTCTGTTTTATCAGACCGCTTCTGCGTTCTGATTTAATCTGTATCAGGCTGAAAATCTTATCTCATCCGCCAAAACAGCCAAGCTGCCATTCGCCATTCAGGCTGCGCAACTGTTGGGAAGGGCGATCGGTGCGGGCCTCTTCGCTATTACGCCAGCTGGCGAAAGGGGGATGTGCTGCAAGGCGATTAAGTTGGGTAACGCCAGGGTTTTCCCAGTCACGACGTTGTAAAACGACGGCCAGTGCCAAGCTTGCCTGCAGGTCGACTCTAGAGGATCCTTATTGAGTTTGACAGGATTGCTGCACAAACGGATTATGATTGCCTTGAATCTTGGCAATGCGATCATCTCTTGTGCACTCCCATTCATCAACGGGGTATGATTTGTTCCAAGCCTGCATCAGTTGCTGTTGTTGCTTGGAAAGCTGAAAGCCATACTCTTGACTCATGTAGAGATAGGTTCGAGCAATAGACCCACGGAGCTCTGTCTGCGGCATGACTTTACGTTGTTTGAAGTTGACCTGCATTTCACAGCGCCCATAACTGACACCATCCACGCCATTCCACTGACTGAAGTTGAAGTTTGAACGATCGCCATTGACTTCACCGATCGCTGGCGTGAGGTTGTGTAAGTCCGCTTCCATCAAGCGAAACTGTTGATCATTTTTACTGCAGTTTTTGCGTCCACCTTTTTGCCAGCATTGACGATGGTGGCCAAATTGCCAAGCAGGGACGACATGTTCCCATTCTATACGCGATGCGCGAGTTTGGCTTTTGCGTACTTGGTAACCACATGTCTCCAAGTTAGGAATGCCTTTCTTGCCTTGCCATTCAATGTCGCAGCCACAGTAAAAGCTAATGGGATGATCTTGGTAGATCTTCACCGCCTGTTGTTTGGCGGCAGAGAAGGAGCTAGGTGGCGCGAATTCTGAAATCCTTCCCTCGATCCCGAGGTTGTTGTTATTGTTATTGTTGTTGTTGTTCGAGCTCGAATTAGTCTGCGCGTCTTTCAGGGCTTCATCGACAGTCTGACGACCGCTGGCGGCGTTGATCACCGCAGTACGCACGGCATACCAGAAAGCGGACATCTGCGGGATGTTCGGCATGATTTCACCTTTCTGGGCGTTTTCCATAGTGGCGGCAATCCGCGGATCTTTCACCAACTCTTCCTCGTAAGACTTCAGCGCTACGGCACCCAGCGGTTTGTCTTTATTAACCGCTTCCAGACCTTCATCAGTCAGCAGATAGTTTTCGAGGAACTCTTTTGCCAGCTCTTTGTTCGGACTGGCGGCGTTAATACCTGCGCTCAGCACGCCAACGAACGGTTTGGATGGTTGACCCTTGAAGGTCGGCAGTACCGTTACACCATAATTCACTTTGCTGGTGTCGATGTTGGACCATGCCCACGGGCCGTTGATGGTCATCGCTGTTTCGCCTTTATTAAAGGCAGCTTCTGCGATGGAGTAATCGGTGTCTGCATTCATGTGTTTGTTTTTAATCAGGTCAACCAGGAAGGTCAGACCCGCTTTCGCGCCAGCGTTATCCACGCCCACGTCTTTAATGTCGTACTTGCCGTTTTCATACTTGAACGCATAACCCCCGTCAGCAGCAATCAGCGGCCAGGTGAAGTACGGTTCTTGCAGGTTGAACATCAGCGCGCTCTTACCTTTCGCTTTCAGTTCTTTATCCAGCGCCGGGATCTCTTCCCAGGTTTTTGGCGGGTTCGGCAGCAGATCTTTGTTATAAATCAGCGATAACGCTTCAACAGCGATCGGGTAAGCAATCAGCTTGCCGTTGTAACGTACGGCATCCCAGGTAAACGGATACAGCTTGTCCTGGAACGCTTTGTCCGGGGTGATTTCAGCCAACAGGCCAGATTGAGCGTAGCCACCAAAGCGGTCGTGTGCCCAGAAGATAATGTCAGGGCCATCGCCAGTTGCCGCAACCTGTGGGAATTTCTCTTCCAGTTTATCCGGATGCTCAACGGTGACTTTAATTCCGGTATCTTTCTCGAATTTCTTACCGACTTCAGCGAGACCGTTATAGCCTTTATCGCCGTTAATCCAGATTACCAGTTTACCTTCTTCGATTTTGGCGAGAGCCGAGGCGGAAAACATCATCGTCGTTAATGCGGATAATGCGAGGATGCGTGCACCTGTTTTTATTTTCATATGTATATCTCCTTCTTAAAGTTAAACAAAATTATTTCTAGCTAGAGGGGAATTGTTATCCGCTCACAATTCCCCTATAGTGAGTCGTATTAATTTCGCGGGATCGAGATCCCCGGTTTAAAAAACCCCTCAAGACCCGTTTAGAGGCCCCAAGGGGTGCTGCTAGCATGCACCATTCCTTGCGGCGGCGGTGCTCAACGGCCTCAACCTACTACTGGGCTGCTTCCTAATGCAGGAGTCGCATAAGGGAGAGCGTCGAGATCCCGGACACCATCGAATGGCGCAAAACCTTTCGCGGTATGGCATGATAGCGCCCGGAAGAGAGTCAATTCAGGGTGGTGAATGTGAAACCAGTAACGTTATACGATGTCGCAGAGTATGCCGGTGTCTCTTATCAGACCGTTTCCCGCGTGGTGAACCAGGCCAGCCACGTTTCTGCGAAAACGCGGGAAAAAGTGGAAGCGGCGATGGCGGAGCTGAATTACATTCCCAACCGCGTGGCACAACAACTGGCGGGCAAACAGTCGTTGCTGATTGGCGTTGCCACCTCCAGTCTGGCCCTGCACGCGCCGTCGCAAATTGTCGCGGCGATTAAATCTCGCGCCGATCAACTGGGTGCCAGCGTGGTGGTGTCGATGGTAGAACGAAGCGGCGTCGAAGCCTGTAAAGCGGCGGTGCACAATCTTCTCGCGCAACGCGTCAGTGGGCTGATCATTAACTATCCGCTGGATGACCAGGATGCCATTGCTGTGGAAGCTGCCTGCACTAATGTTCCGGCGTTATTTCTTGATGTCTCTGACCAGACACCCATCAACAGTATTATTTTCTCCCATGAAGACGGTACGCGACTGGGCGTGGAGCATCTGGTCGCATTGGGTCACCAGCAAATCGCGCTGTTAGCGGGCCCATTAAGTTCTGTCTCGGCGCGTCTGCGTCTGGCTGGCTGGCATAAATATCTCACTCGCAATCAAATTCAGCCGATAGCGGAACGGGAAGGCGACTGGAGTGCCATGTCCGGTTTTCAACAAACCATGCAAATGCTGAATGAGGGCATCGTTCCCACTGCGATGCTGGTTGCCAACGATCAGATGGCGCTGGGCGCAATGCGCGCCATTACCGAGTCCGGGCTGCGCGTTGGTGCGGATATCTCGGTAGTGGGATACGACGATACCGAAGACAGCTCATGTTATATCCCGCCGTTAACCACCATCAAACAGGATTTTCGCCTGCTGGGGCAAACCAGCGTGGACCGCTTGCTGCAACTCTCTCAGGGCCAGGCGGTGAAGGGCAATCAGCTGTTGCCCGTCTCACTGGTGAAAAGAAAAACCACCCTGGCGCCCAATACGCAAACCGCCTCTCCCCGCGCGTTGGCCGATTCATTAATGCAGCTGGCACGACAGGTTTCCCGACTGGAAAGCGGGCAGTGAGCGCAACGCAATTAATGTAAGTTAGCTCACTCATTAGGCACCGGGATCTCGACCGATGCCCTTGAGAGCCTTCAACCCAGTCAGCTCCTTCCGGTGGGCGCGGGGCATGACTATCGTCGCCGCACTTATGACTGTCTTCTTTATCATGCAACTCGTAGGACAGGTGCCGGCAGCGCTCTGGGTCATTTTCGGCGAGGACCGCTTTCGCTGGAGCGCGACGATGATCGGCCTGTCGCTTGCGGTATTCGGAATCTTGCACGCCCTCGCTCAAGCCTTCGTCACTGGTCCCGCCACCAAACGTTTCGGCGAGAAGCAGGCCATTATCGCCGGCATGGCGGCCGACGCGCTGGGCTACGTCTTGCTGGCGTTCGGCTGGCATTGACCCTGAGTGATTTTTCTCTGGTCCCGCCGCATCCATACCGCCAGTTGTTTACCCTCACAACGTTCCAGTAACCGGGCATGTTCATCATCAGTAACCCGTATCGTGAGCATCCTCTCTCGTTTCATCGGTATCATTACCCCCATGAACAGAAATCCCCCTTACACGGAGGCATCAGTGACCAAACAGGAAAAAACCGCCCTTAACATGGCCCGCTTTATCAGAAGCCAGACATTAACGCTTCTGGAGAAACTCAACGAGCTGGACGCGGATGAACAGGCAGACATCTGTGAATCGCTGCACGACCACGCTGATGAGCTTTACCGCAGCTGCCTCGCGCGTTTCGGTGATGACGGTGAAAACCTCTGACACATGCAGCTCCCGGAGACGGTCACAGCTTGTCTGTAAGCGGATGCCGGGAGCAGACAAGCCCGTCAGGGCGCGTCAGCGGGTGTTGGCGGGTGTCGGGGCGCAGCCATGACCCAGTCACGTAGCGATAGCGGAGTGTAACTGGCTTAACTATGCGGCATCAGAGCAGATTGTACTGAGAGTGCACCATATATGCGGTGTGAAATACCGCACAGATGCGTAAGGAGAAAATACCGCATCAGGCGCTCTTCCGCTTCCTCGCTCACTGACTCGCTGCGCTCGGTCGTTCGGCTGCGGCGAGCGGTATCAGCTCACTCAAAGGCGGTAATACGGTTATCCACAGAATCAGGGGATAACGCAGGAAAGAACATGTGAGCAAAAGGCCAGCAAAAGGCCAGGAACCGTAAAAAGGCCGCGTTGCTGGCGTTTTTCCATAGGCTCCGCCCCCCTGACGAGCATCACAAAAATCGACGCTCAAGTCAGAGGTGGCGAAACCCGACAGGACTATAAAGATACCAGGCGTTTCCCCCTGGAAGCTCCCTCGTGCGCTCTCCTGTTCCGACCCTGCCGCTTACCGGATACCTGTCCGCCTTTCTCCCTTCGGGAAGCGTGGCGCTTTCTCATAGCTCACGCTGTAGGTATCTCAGTTCGGTGTAGGTCGTTCGCTCCAAGCTGGGCTGTGTGCACGAACCCCCCGTTCAGCCCGACCGCTGCGCCTTATCCGGTAACTATCGTCTTGAGTCCAACCCGGTAAGACACGACTTATCGCCACTGGCAGCAGCCACTGGTAACAGGATTAGCAGAGCGAGGTATGTAGGCGGTGCTACAGAGTTCTTGAAGTGGTGGCCTAACTACGGCTACACTAGAAGGACAGTATTTGGTATCTGCGCTCTGCTGAAGCCAGTTACCTTCGGAAAAAGAGTTGGTAGCTCTTGATCCGGCAAACAAACCACCGCTGGTAGCGGTGGTTTTTTTGTTTGCAAGCAGCAGATTACGCGCAGAAAAAAAGGATCTCAAGAAGATCCTTTGATCTTTTCTACGGGGTCTGACGCTCAGTGGAACGAAAACTCACGTTAAGGGATTTTGGTCATGAGATTATCAAAAAGGATCTTCACCTAGATCCTTTTACGCGCCCTGTAGCGGCGCATTAAGCGCGGCGGGTGTGGTGGTTACGCGCAGCGTGACCGCTACACTTGCCAGCGCCCTAGCGCCCGCTCCTTTCGCTTTCTTCCCTTCCTTTCTCGCCACGTTCGCCGGCTTTCCCCGTCAAGCTCTAAATCGGGGGCTCCCTTTAGGGTTCCGATTTAGTGCTTTACGGCACCTCGACCCCAAAAAACTTGATTTGGGTGATGGTTCACGTAGTGGGCCATCGCCCTGATAGACGGTTTTTCGCCCTTTGACGTTGGAGTCCACGTTCTTTAATAGTGGACTCTTGTTCCAAACTGGAACAACACTCAACCCTATCTCGGTCTATTCTTTTGATTTATAAGGGATTTTGCCGATTTCGGCCTATTGGTTAAAAAATGAGCTGATTTAACAAAAATTTAACGCGAATTTTAACAAAATATTAACGGTACCAGATCTAGATTTATTCAACAAAGCCGCCGTCCCGTCAAGTCAGCGTAATGCTCTGCCAGTGTTACAACCAATTAACCAATTCTGATTAGAAAAACTCATCGAGCATCAAATGAAACTGCAATTTATTCATATCAGGATTATCAATACCATATTTTTGAAAAAGCCGTTTCTGTAATGAAGGAGAAAACTCACCGAGGCAGTTCCATAGGATGGCAAGATCCTGGTATCGGTCTGCGATTCCGACTCGTCCAACATCAATACAACCTATTAATTTCCCCTCGTCAAAAATAAGGTTATCAAGTGAGAAATCACCATGAGTGACGACTGAATCCGGTGAGAATGGCAAAAGCTTATGCATTTCTTTCCAGACTTGTTCAACAGGCCAGCCATTACGCTCGTCATCAAAATCACTCGCATCAACCAAACCGTTATTCATTCGTGATTGCGCCTGAGCGAGACGAAATACGCGATCGCTGTTAAAAGGACAATTACAAACAGGAATCGAATGCAACCGGCGCAGGAACACTGCTAGCGCATCAACAATATTTTCTCCGGAATCAGGATATTCTTCTAATACCTGGAATGCTGTTTTCCCGGGGATCGCAGTGGTGAGTAACCATGCATCATCAGGAGTACGGATAAAATGCTTGATGGTCGGAAGAGGCATAAATTCCGTCAGCCAGTTTAGTCTGACCATCTCATCTGTAACATCATTGGCAACGCTACCTTTGCCATGTTTCAGAAACAACTCTGGCGCATCGGGCTTCCCATACAATCGATAGATTGTCGCACCTGATTGCCCGACATTATCGCGAGCCCATTTATACCCATATAAATCAGCATCCATGTTGGAATTTAATCGCGGCCTCGAGCAAGACGTTTCCCGTTGAATATGGCTCATAACACCCCTTGTATTACTGTTTATGTAAGCAGACAGTTTTATTGTTCATGATGATATATTTTTATCTTGTGCAATGTAACATCAGAGATTTTGCATGCCTAGGCAAAAGTGCTCATCATTGGGAAACGTTCTTCGGGGCGAAAACTCTCAAGGATCTTACCGCTGTTGAGATCCAGTTCGATGTAACCCACTCGTGCACCCAACTGATCTTCAGCATCTTTTACTTTCACCAGCGTTTCTGGGTGAGCAAAAACAGGAAGGCAAAATGCCGCAAAAAAGGGAATAAGGGCGACACGGAAATGTTGAATACTCATACTCTTCCTTTTTCAATATTATTGAAGCATTTATCAGGGTTATTGTCTCATGAGCGGATACATATTTGAATGTATTTAGAAAAATAAACAAAAGAGTTTGTAGAAACGCAAAAAGGCCATCCGTCAGGATGGCCTTCTGCTTAATTTGATGCCTGGCAGTTTATGGCGGGCGTCCTGCCCGCCACCCTCCGGGCCGTTGCTTCGCAACGTTCAAATCCGCTCCCGGCGGATTTGTCCTACTCAGGAGAGCGTTCACCGACAAACAACAGATAAAACGAAAGGCCCAGTCTTTCGACAGATCGGAA
>JBCBSJ010000179.1:0-7681 GCA_039819245.1 Cyanobacteria bacterium J06638_20 | reverse complement strand
TTGCCCATGGGTGACGTAGACCTGACGGGCCTTAGTTTCGCGAATTGTGCGAATCAAGCTCGACCAGTCCGCATGATCTGAGAGCACAAACCCCCGTTCATAACCCCGTCGTCGCCGTGCCCCTCGCACCGCCATCCAACCTGACGCAAACGCTGGGTTTTACCAAAGGCATAGCAACACAGAATCGAGGGGTGATCGCGAATCCTGGCCAATTAGCCTTTCGCCTTTATCGATTTTGGAGATTTGTCATGAAAATGGAACGTCTCGCCACTGGAGTAGGTGTTCAGTCTGCTGTTGTGACGCTCAGTATGTTGCTGGTGGCTCTGAATGCTCTAGATGGAATTCCTCTGGCCAAAACTTGAAACTGCCATGGAGCCATGATTTTGAGGTGGCTGTTGGCTCTCTCGGTCGTCTAATCGACTCCAAATTAGAATTCACTAATAATTCTCAACGGTTTATTTAGAGGATTCTCAGGGGTCATCGCCAGAATAGAGACACGGACTTGTCAGTCTCTCGTCAGAGGTCACCGTTAAGCCATGCCGACTCCCAATCCGCGACATCCTTCGCGTCGTAAATTGTTGCGCCGACTCAGTTTGTTAGGGGGTGCCGCAGTGCTGCCGTCGTTTTTGCGATCGCTGCTGCCATCCTCTGCACCCGCTACCGCTGCCTTGACGCCTCTGATAGCGCCAGTCCCGTTAACCAATGCCACACCGCTGGCAGCAGCTGGCGTGAATCCTCACCGGGTCGTCCTCATCAGCACCACGGATCGAGCGGCTGGCGTTCGGCAGGCTATTGAGTTACTGCAGCCGCCTAGTTTCAATGGCAAACAGGTTTTTATCAAGCCCAATTACAATACGGGCGATCCCGCTCCAGCAGCTACCGACCCAGTGGTTTTAGAAACGCTGGTGCAGGAAATTCAGGGGGTTGGAGCCAGCCAAATCACCGTGGGCGATCGCTCGGGCATGGCCGCTACCCGCAGCGCCATGACCCAGATGCAGGTTTTCAACCTGGCCGAGCGTTATGGCTTTACCCCCCTCGTGTTTGATGAAATGGGCCGTGAGCATTGGCAATACTTTTCTGGGGAGGGCACGAACTGGTCACAAGGATTTGCGATCGCGCGCCCAGTGCTGAATGCCGATGCGATCGTGAATGTTTGCTGCCTCAAAACCCATCGCTTTGGTGGCCACTTTACGCTTTCCCTCAAGAATACGATTGGCATGGTTGCCCGCTGGGTTCCGGGCGATGGTCATGACTACATGGCGGAACTCCATCGCTCAGCCAATCAACGACTCATGATTGCCGAGGTCAACCAGACCTACCGCCCCTCCCTGATCGTTATTGATGGTGTGGATGCCTTTGTCAGTGGTGGGCCTGAGCAAGGACAGCGCGTGCGAGCAGGGGTTATGTTAGCCAGCACTGATCGCATTGCCATTGATGCGGTCGGCATTGCCATTCTGCGGATGTTGGGCACCAGCCGGGAGGTGTCCAGCGGCTCTATCTGGAGCCAAACGCAGATTCGTCGGGCTGCTGATTTAGGTCTCGGGGCGGTCAGTGCTGACCAAATCGAACTGGTGACAGCGGATAGTGCCAGTGCTCAAATGGCGAATCAGGTCAGAGACTTTTTGACTTGACTTCAGGTGCTTAACTTAGCGTCGCTATCCGAAAGTGACTCAATGGCTTGACGCCTGCCAAATCAAGAATTTGGGGAATCAGATCCTCACGGCGAATAGCCATCATATGGACGCCCTGACAAACGGCTTGGGCCGCCTGTACCTGCTCGGCAGCGATGCGAACGCCTTCTTGGAGCGGATCGGCTGCTGCGGCCAAGCGCTGGATAATATGCTCGGGGATTTGCACACCCGGCACATTGCGGTTGATAAACTGCGCGTTCTTAGCGGATTTCAGCAAAAAAATGCCGGCTAAAATTGGTCGATCGCAATCCACGGCAATCTGATTCATGAACTTTTCAAGTCGTTCAAAGTCGGCAATTAACTGACTTTGGAAAAACTGGGCTCCCGCTTCAATCTTGCGCACAAAGCGGCGCTGTAGTCCTGACCAACTGTGGCTTTGCGGATCGATAGCGGCCCCCGCAAAGAGTTGCGTTGGCTGATCCTTCAACGGGCGATCGTGAAGATCAAAACCATGGTTCAGCTGTCGGATGAGCTGTAGCAAACGCACCGACTCTAAATCAAAGACGCTACGAGCATCCGGATGGTCGCCCGCTTTCACCGGATCGCCTGTGAGTGCCAGAATATTGCGAATGCCCAGAGCCTGCGCCCCTAACAGATCAGCCTGCAAGGCAATCCGATTGCGATCGCGGCAGGCCACCTGACATATGGGCTCAATGCCATGCTGCTGCAAAATTACCGCCGATGCCAAGGAAGACATCCGCATCACCGCACGACTGCCATCGGTAATGTTGACGGCATGAACCCGTCCGTGCAGTTTCTGGGCCATCCCCACCATATGGCTCGGATCGGCTCCTTTCGGCGGCATAACTTCTGCCGTAATGACAAACTCACCGGCCTGGATAGCAGCTTGAAACTGTGAAGCTGGGTTGTGGATGGCAACCATTCAAAAAGAAAAGGGAATTTGTAAAAAATACTGGTTTCGTCAGTATAGCCCTCTACCGTAGCGAATACGGACTGGAGCTTTGAAGGAGCCACTGTTGCTGTGGTGAAAAAGTATTTCAAGAAACGAGCGCTCGCCCTTACAAAGGTACCGAATACCCCAGAGCCGCTTTCGTCTTGCTCAATGTTTGGAGGGCGAGCGCTTCCGCTTTTTCCCGACCCTGTTGGAGAACAGACTCTAGGTAAGCGCGATCGCTCATCAGTTCGTTGAACTTTTCTTGAATAGGGCGCAGGGCTTCAACGGCAGTTTCCGCCAGCAAAGGCTTAAATTGGCCCCAGCCCATTGACGCACACTCGGCGGCCACAGCTTCCTTAGTCTGCCCCGATAACAGCATATAGAGCGTCAGTAAATTGTTACATTCAGGTCGTTCAGGATCATCGAATACGAGCCCTCGCATCGGATCCGTCTTGCACTTTTTAATCTTGCGCTGAATCACCTCGGGCGGATCGACTAAATCAATTCGGCTCATTTCCGAAGGATCGGATTTAGACATTTTCTTGGTACCGTCAGTAAGGCTCATGACCCGAGCTCCAGCGGCTTGAATCAGCGGTTCTGGCACTTTGATCACGGGCTTGTCTTCACTGCCGTACTGGAAATTAAGGCGGTTGGCGATATCCCGCGTCAACTCCACATGCTGCTTTTGATCCTCACCGACGGGCACAACATCAGGCTCATACAAGAGGATGTCGGCGGCTTGCAAAACGGGATAGTCAAATAGCCCCACGGTGACGTTTTCACCCTGCTTCACGGCCTTTTCCTTGAACTGAATCATCCGCTCAAGCCAATTCAAGGGCGTCAGACAGTTAAAGAGCCAGGCCAACTCGCTGTGGGCAGGAATATGCGATTGCACAAAAATGGTGGCTTGATCGGGATCGATGCCACAGGCAATGTAGGTCGCGGCCACGTTGTAGGTGTTCGCGGCCAGTTGCAATGCGTCATGGGGCACGGTGATAGCATGCAAGTCAGCCATGAATAAAAAGCTGTCGTACTCCTGCTGCAGCGTCACCCAATTACGGATCGCTCCCAAATAGTTCCCCAGATGGAGATTTCCTGTAGGCTGAATACCCGAAAGAATACGTTTTTTGCTCATGGATGGGGATGTTGATTCCGTCTGCCTGCTCTTGTACAGATTGTTCTACAGCTATTCATCCTAAGCAAGTTTCCGGTGCCAATCGCATTCAGTTTCAAATACAGCAGAAGTCGGAAGTCGGAAGTCGGAAGTCGGAAGGCTTGCCAGATGCTGATTACAGCTATCTGGAGTGACCTAATACCAATTCTATGTGATAGCGCTACCGATCCAGAATCCCCCGCTGTCGCCGCCTCCTTATACAAAGGGGCTCTTCACCGACTGAATTGGCATGCCCCCTTTGTTCAAGGGGGGTTGGGGGGATCCATATCAATATGTGGATGTGTAGTCCAGGTTTAGAGAATTGGTATTAGTCAGTCAGCCGCGCAAAGGTGTCTCTGCTGCTGGCGTTTCTGCGCACCGGCTTGATTGACTGATTAAACTGATTAAGCAGCGGCGGCTTTTGTCAGACTAAGACGATCGCCGTGCTTGGAGACAATTCGGTTAGGTGGGTCAATTGGGACGGACTGTAATCGGTGTGCCGATCGCTAGCCTATTGAACAATTCCTGAATTTCCCCATCGCGCATTCGTACGCATCCATGGGATACGGCCTGTCCCACTAATTCTTCCTGGTTAGTGCCATGAATCCCAATATGGTAGCCGCCATCGTAGGCAAACCCAATCCACCGCGTTCCTAAGGGATTATCGGGGCCTGTCGCAACGGCTTCTTTGGTAATGGGATGCTGCCACAGCGGATTACGTTGCATATCCAAAATAACAAAGTGGCCGAGTGGGGTTTCCCAATCATCCTGCCCAACCGCAATGTCGTATTGCTTAATTAGGGTATCGGCTTCATACAGCTCTAACTTCCGAGATTCAAGGCGAATCACGAGGCGAGTCTGACGCACCATTGCAGCCAACGGCGATTGTTCCAACATCCCCTCTAAGCGACTGATGCGTGACGCTTGCCAGGGAATCGGGACGAATTGCGATCGCAACGTCTGCCATTCCGCTGCCACGAGCAAACCCGCCGCTCCGAAACAGAGCAGCATGACGCTGCGGCGAATAGGGGGTTCAGTCAGCATAGCCAGCGGCGATCGGAGAAGCGCAAAGACGAATGAGCCGGTGTCTCACATCAGAGAAATTGAATTCAGTACCAGGATACCTGGGGTATTCAGAGTTATCCACTTGCGATCATCAACTGTTTGGCAGAAAGCGTTTGAAGCGAACTAGATCAAGGGGTGCTTAATGACTTACTCGTTGCTGGTTGAGGCAATGGTCAAGAAATCGTCTGGGTAAGTTTGTTTGAGTACCCCAATGGGTGTGAACGTAAGAAGCATGTAGGTTATGGCAACGCCATCCCTCATGGGGCAAGGGTGACACAGGACTGTTGGGCAAAGGGTAGGACGCGAGTGCGTACAGCGGCTGAGTGGGAGTAGGCGCGATCGCTGAGCGATGAAACTCGTGCCCCCAAAACACCTGCCCTGGTTTTACGACTGAACTGGGGTACTGTACGGTCACATGACGATAGCCGAGGGTCAGTTTGCCCGTCATGGTGGTGGTTGCTGGCAATGTGCCCACCATTGGCCACGATCGCCCCTCAAAATCCACTAATGTCTGGCATAAATACATGAGCCCACCACACTCGGCATAGGTGGGGAATCCATTGGCGATGTGCTGAGCGATCGCACTGCGCATCGTCCTGTTCTGAGATAATCCCTCAGCAAAGACTTCGGGAAACCCCCCCCCCAGAATGAGTCCGTCCAACGCTGGCGGTAATGTCGCATCCGCGAGGGGACTAAACGGGATGAGTTCTGCCCCCAAGTCAGTCAGCAAGTCAAGATTATCCGCATAGTAGAAGTTAAAGGCGCGATCGCGGACCAGACCAATCCTTATCCGTCGATGAGGAGATAGAGGAGAGGCAGTAACTTGGGCTGTAATTCCTCGTGTAGAGGCTGGTGATACAGGCATCTTGAAAACCTGCTCTAGTTGGGGCCAGTCAAAGCAGCGTTGTCCTAAGGTCGCCAGATGTTGGAATCGCTCAGGCAAATCCGAGAGTTCATCGGTAGGGACCAACCCAAGATGACGATCTGGCAAAGTAATCGCTTCATCTCGTCGCAGGACGCCCAAAATCGGCATCTTAAGGGGCACCAGTGCCCCTTGCAGCATAGCCAAGTGGCGATCGCTACCGACTCGATTCAAAACTACGCCCGCAATTTGAATGCGAGGATCTAGCGTTTGATAGCCGTGGACGATCGCGGCCAGCGACTGTGATAGGCGGGCACAATCCACCACCAGCAACACTGGACATGCCAAGAGACGAGCAATATGGGCGGTACTGCCGTAATCCGTTCCGCCAGCTCCATCAAACAATCCCATGACCCCTTCGATAATGGCTTGGGAGCAGGAAGCCTGATGCTGTTGAAAGCACTGCTGCACATAGGCTTCCGAAGTTAGTACCGGATCCAAGTTATAGGCTGGACGACCGGTGATTGCACTGTGAAACATGGGGTCAATGTAATCTGGCCCCACTTTGAAAGCTTGCACCCTTGTGCCCTGTGTCCGTAAGGCGGATAGCAGCGCCAGCGTGACCGTTGTTTTCCCCGTTCCACTGCGATCGCCTGCAATCATCAATCCACCCACATTGCCCCCTTCCGAAATAACTCAAGCACACGGTCACTGTTCAACGCTATCGCTTGCCGAGTCCTGACAACGTTGAGTCGCGTGTTATTCGACTTCTCCTACCAGGGTGAATGCTGACCAGTTTCTGGGTTCTGGATAGGTTTTCATGATCGTGAGCATCGCCTGTCTCAAGGCTTGAGCTTTATTTTGCCCCTGCTGCAACTGTCGATAAAACTCAGTCATGAGTTCAGCCGTAGGCGCATCTGGAACAGCCCAAAGAGAAACAACCACACTGGACACACCCGCCATAATGAACGCACGTGAAAGTCCGTTAATGCCATCGTCAGTGATGTCGCCACGCCCCGTATCACAGGCGCTTAAAACCACTAAATCGGCCTGTAGGCGCACAGCCAAAATTTCAGCCGCAGTCAGCAAACCGTCTTCTTGGGCATCTGGCGTAAGGGCAATGGCTCCTGGAACATCACTTACCCCTGAATCTTCGGGCCGCCCGTACTCTAAAAGACCATGGGTTGCCAAATGAATTAGCTGAGCACTGGGTAACCGTTGCTTAACCGTTGCTTCTGTAGCCTGTTCACCAATTAAGGCTGAAGTTGCCAACAGCATGGCTATGTCGGTGGCTTCTTGCTCGGCACCCGGCAGCGGATTTAAAGGTTGAGGCGGCCGATCAGGCGTAAATCTGACGGCTGGCATTTGAGGGTTGCCAATGATGAGTGGATTTTGTGTCCAAGCTTGCCGTTTAGGTTTGGATAAACGCTGTCTCTGAGTGAGCTGTAGGATTTGCGCTGCTGGTGCAATTGAAAGTGTATGACCTTCGATCAAATACTGGCCATTAGTATCCTGTAAGGCTGCGAAAGGAATCGAAAATAATTCCCTTTGGGGAATAAAAACAACCTGCTGATTGGGGTCATCGGGCAATAAATCTTCCACAGGTACAATTAATAGCTCATGCAGTCCTCGAAGGAGTTCTTGCTGGGTCATTACCGGTTCACGCTCTACTGATTCGATGCTAACCACCCCAAGTCCGCGGGGACTATGAGTCCCCAAGGCATCCCCGAGTTGCCCAACTAGTGTCTGAAAAAGCTGACTGTTGGCACCTGCCGAAAATTAATTTCGCCGGAAGGTTGCACCCTCAGTACAAGGACAAAAGTTTCAGAGCCTGATTGAATTCAGAGCGGTGCAGGGAAAAATCGACGAAAGTACGCCGCAGAAAGTCACAGCCATAGCGAAATAAGCTCTTCGCTCGTCGTCCATGAGCTTTCAGTGGAATAGGATGCTGCTGATGTTGCCAGCGTCCTGTCAACATAGCCCAGCAGAACGCTAAGGCCAACAGTGCGATTAAC
>JBCBSJ010000178.1:0-7766 GCA_039819245.1 Cyanobacteria bacterium J06638_20 | reverse complement strand
CAACATCTGGAATCAGCCTTGATCTATCGGTGGCGATCGCCCTTCAACAAAGAAAACTGGACGTTTTGGGGCACTCCCTTCACAGGCGGCAAGTCGTAGAATTTTCAGCTCAATTTACGACCACCCTAGATTATGTTTTGAAATCCTCGCACCGCTGGGGTTTCAAAACATAATCTTGTTAGGACTTATGTATTTGGAACGAAAAACCAAAGGATTTTGATGATTTTTGGGGCGCTCTGCGCCCCAAAAATCATCAAAATGCGTAAGTCCTGCTTGTCTTGGTTTCCATAGAATGGAGATAATCCCTCTCCTGTTATAGCTGCCTCTCGCATGACGTCAACTTCTCGCTTTTCCTCACCCACCGCTGTTCTACGCGATCCCAATAAAAACAAGTGGCGCCACTTCAACAACCCCCAACAAATTTTCACGACCCAGAAAATGGAGGAGGTCGTGCCTCTGCTGCGGCAGGTTGAGGCGGCAGTTAACGCTACCCACCACTTTGCCGTGGGGTTTCTTTCCTACGAAGCAGCTTCTGCCTTCGACTCCACGCTTCCCTCCAAAGGAACAACGGGATTTCCGCTGCTATGGTTTGGGCTATTTAAAGAAGTGCAAGACCTCGATCAGCTCCCAGATGAGGCGTTTCAACCCCTAAATCTAACCTGGCAACCATCAGTTTCATCAGATACCTATCAACAGGCTCTGGAACAAATTCACGGCTACATCCACCAGGGCGACACCTACCAGGTGAACTACACCTATCGCAATTGGGCAACCTGCCAATCATCAGCATGGGAAGTGTTTCGGGCGATCGCCACCGAAGCCAATGCCCCCTACGCCGCCTTCATTGACATCGGTGATTGGGCCATCTGTAGCGCCTCTCCTGAGTTGTTCTTTAAGTTGGCAGGCGATCGCATCGAATCTCGCCCGATGAAGGGAACCGCCGCCCGTGGGCTGTGGTGGGAAGATGACCAACGGCAAGCGCAGGGGCTGCGAGCATCAGCAAAGGAATGCGCCGAAAACGTGATGATTGTTGACATGGTGCGCAATGATTTGGGACGTAGCGCCAATACTGGGAGCGTTCATGTTCCGTCGCTTCTGGATTTAGAACGCTACCCAACGGTTTGGCAAATGACCTCCACCGTTGCCGCCGAAACCCATGAGCCGCTCGATCGCCTCTTCACCGCTCTGTTTCCCCCCGCCTCCATCACGGGCGCTCCGAAACGGCGATCGATGGAAATTATTGATGAATTAGAACCGACCCCTCGCCAAATCTACACTGGAGCGATCGGTTGGTTAGCCCCCAGTCGTCAGGCTCAGTTCAATGTCGCCATCCGCACGGTACTGGTCAATCAGCAGAACGGGCACATGGAATACGGCGTTGGGGGTGGCATTGTCTGGGATTCTTCACCGGCGAAAGAGCAAGCAGAATGCCTCTCCAAAACTCGGATTCTCACCCCGCAACCCCAAGCCTTCGACCTCATTGAAACCTTACTGTGGACACCAGAGTCGGACTATTGCTTACTGGAGGAACATCTAACCCGACTCTCCCGTTCCGCAGAATACTTTGGGTTTGCCTACAACGCTGAGGCCGTTCAGCAGGCATTGCGGATTGAGGCCCAAACCCTATCTCCAATGCCTCATAAAGTCCGCCTCGTACTGCAGCGAACGGGACAAATTCATAGCACTGCAACGCCACTGCCCAAACACTTTCAAACTTTCGAGCCAATCCCGTTGGCCGAGAAACCGATCGATAGCCGCAACGTATTTCTGTACCACAAGACAACTGAACGGCAGATGTATGATGCCGCGTTGCGAACCCGACCAGGTCGATCGAATGTGTTGCTGTTCAATGAGGCTGGGGAAATCACTGAGACGGCGATCGCCAATGTCGCGTTCAAAATCGATGGCATTCTCTACACGCCACCCATTCACTGCGGCCTATTACCCGGAACTTGCCGCGCCCACCTTCTGCAACAAGGCATTTTACGGGAGCGGGTAATTCAAGTTGAAGAAGCTCTGCAAAATCCCAGCATGTATCTTATGAACGCAGTACGGGGTTTACAGTCTACCAAGCTGATAGCATAGCCTCCCGCAGCGATCGCGGTGTACAAGCGCGATATTTTCGAGGGTACGAAGGGTGAAGGCGCTATTATGACCGATTGTGTGGGATTATCGGATGCTCAAATTGCTGATTTGAAAGAGCGGGGCGCTATTTTTGATGATGCTCCAGGTGAGCATACAGAAGCTCGTGTTTTTGTTCCTCGATGATTTGAGGTTTAGGCTTTTCATTAAGCCTAGCCTTAGCTTGTAAGGGTAGGACATAAGCAACCTGTCATGTCCATGAAAATGGTTATCTGGAAAAGGCATATTGTTTGTTTGTGCAGCCTTTCTGGATTCCCGTCTGCGCGGAGAATGTCCTTGGACTACGCTCAGGGCACATCACAATGCGCTCAGGAAGCATAACAGTCAGCTGGCTGAGCGAAGCCGAAGCCAGCAAGTAGTTTCGAGGAATCACCTAAGCTGCCTCAGCCTTGAGAAGTATCACTCAGCATTAAACTAAAACTCTAGGCAGAAGGAAGCTCCAATTGCCAGAGCCAGGGATCCACCGAATCATTGGCTGGGTAAATGGGGGTTAGTCGGATGCCCTGCTGTCGGAAGAATTCTTCGGTTTCGGGGGTGCTGTTGTGTAGATAGATGGGATCGTAACCCTGGGGGATTTCGAGGCTGGTGGCATCAGGGATGGCCTGGAGGGTGATTTCGGGGCGGAGCCAGTAGCTGAAGGAGAGGAGGTCAGAGACTTTACTTTCCGTCAGGATCAGCGGGTTGGGTAAGGTGTTGACTAGCGCCGAGACGGGTTCAAAGTAAGTGCTGGCGGGGCGGCTCTTGTTCCACCAGACGGAGCGCTGGGCATTGACGGTATTGCTGAGGATTTGCAGGCTAATGAAGAGGATGAGAATGGCCTGGACGATGCGCTGAGGAATGCGTTTTGCGGGGATGGCGGCGGAGAACCAGTAGCCCAGGGTGAGCTGGAGAGCAAGCACAGTGGGGAATAGGTAGCGTACCCGGAGCGATCGCTCTCCCCCCAGCACCAGATCCGGCAGCGCCAGCGCCAGGAACGGGACACCGCCGACCAGCAACAGCATCCAGGTGGCATGTCGGGGAGCCTGCCGCCAGAGGTAGACCAGGGCGGCGATCGCCAGTAGCAACAGCAAGAAGTTCCAGCCTGCCAACTCGCGGTCGATTAGCATTTGATTGAGGACACGGAACCAGCGGTCGATCAATCCGCCGATGGAGTAGCGGTCATCTCCCAGGGAGGCGGTTTTGCGCTGAACTTCTGCCAGGCTGTTCGCCAGCAACACCAGCCAAGGGGAAAAGGCAACAATGCATCCTAGGGAAACGATGAGGTAGCGGCGGAGGTTGGAGGTGGGGCGTTTGTGGGTTGTTAGTTCGATCGCAAAGAGATAGAGGGCATGGGCGATCGCCACGAGGGAAAACAAGAGCTGACTGTAGAGACCCACCACGATGGTGAGGCCGTAGAGTAGCCAGCGATTCCAGGTGGGCGATCGCAGCGTCCATAGCAAGGTGGCGCTAGAGAGCGCAGTCATCAAGGCCAGGAGGCTGTAGGGGCGGGCTTCCTGGGCGTAGAGTACATGCAACGGCGAGAGGGCGACCAAAACGGTGGCGAGTCCGGCTGAAAGCTTTGAGCCAAAAAGCTCCCAGCCCCACCAAAAGACGGCGGGCAGGAGCAGCAGGCTGAAGAATACCGCAGGCATACGCCAGGTTGCAATGCTGGAGCCAACGGTTTGTACCCACAGGCGCGACAGCAGGAAATAGAGCGGGGTATGTTCGGCGGAGCCGCGCAGGGCGGTCATCGTGTCGTTCCAGCCACGGTCAGGGCTGGGTTGTTGAAAGGCTTGTAGGTCTTCGGCCTGGAACGGCTCCCCTGTCAGCAATATATCAGTCACATCCTGGCTGACATAGCCAAGAGAACGCAGGGCGGTGTTGGCTTCGTCAATCCAAAAGACTTTGTAGTCAAGGTTGTAAACGCGAAAGAAGATGCCCAGCACCAGCAGCGAGCCCCCCAGCCAGAGCCAAAGGGACGGAATCGCCGTACGTTTTTCGGAAGGGAGGGGCATGGGATGGCGATCGCGGGCATTCATGGGCAAGCTGTCCCATTGTCCAGACGGGTAGAATCTTCAAGAGTTTACCGGACAGTTCCCCGCTCCTGCAAAGAGGGGATATCTGGCCTATTGAATGGCATGATAAATGCCACAGCGGACAACTGGCAGGGGACACATTGGGAGGCGGTTGATGGTTGCAACCTGGGCAAAACAATTGCATATCTGGCTAATTCCGGCGACGGAGGCTCCCTCGCGGCGATCGCGCCAATTTTGGTTTTGGCTGAGTCTGGCGATCGCTTTCACCTACAGCATCCCAGTGTTGCAAGAGGCCTTTAGCAGTCCCTACATGGTGCAAGATGATGCCCGCCAGCATGTGTTCTGGATGCGGCGCTTTGTCGAGCCGGGCTTGTTTCCTGGGGATGCGATCGCCGACTATTTCCAATCGGTTGCGCCCTGGGGATACACGCTGGTATATCGCGCTATCGTTGCGCTGGGCCTTGATGCATTGACGGTGAGTAAACTGCTGCCGCCAGTTTTGGCGCTGGTGACGGTGGGATTCACCTACGAGATTTGTTTGCTGCTGATTCCTGTGCCCGTGGCTGGGGCGATCGCCTCGCTCCTCACCACGCAGCTAATTTGGGCACATGATGACGTGGCTTCGGGCAGTCCCCGTGCCTTTATGCTGCCCCTGTTTCTAGCCTTTCTCTATTTCTTATTACGGCGCAACGTCGTGGGCTGCATCGGCAGCATTGTCCTGCTGGGGTTGTTCTATCCGCAATATGTGTTTGTGGCGTCGGGATTGTTGGTGGTGCGCCTGGTTGGGTGGTGCGAGGGACGATTTCGGCTGGGCGACGGAACGCGACGCATTTGGGTACTCAGCACCGGCGGATTGCTGGCGGCGTTTCTGGTGTTGCTGCCTTTTGCCCTCCGTACCTCGGAGTATGGTCCCATCATTACGGCGGAGGCCGCGCGGCAGTTGCCTGATTTTTTTGCCGGAGGTCGGGGCAGCTTTTTTACCGATGACCCGTGGGAATTTTGGCTGTTTGGGATGCGCAGTGGCTTGATGCCAACCCTCAAACCGCCGCTGATGATTCTCGGAATCTTCTTGCCGTTGCTGTGCCGCTTTCCGCGTACCTTCCCATTGACTCAGCGGTTACGCCGTCTTGGAATTCTGTGGCAGCTTCCATTGGTGGCGATCGCCCTTTTCCTCGCCGCCCATGCCCTCCTATTTCGCCTGCACCTGCCCAGTCGCTACAGTGGCTACACCCTGCGGTTTACCCTCGTATTTGCCGGGGCGATCGCCCTCGTGGTGCTGTTGGATGGTATCCTGCGCGGGCTCAGCCAACTAAATCGATCCTGGTTATCTGCTCTGGCACTTTGGGGTGCGGGGGGACTTCTCACAATTTTGTTACTGGGCTACCCGCTCTACGACCCAGACGCCATCGACCCCAACTACACCAGAGGGCGTTTGCCAGAAACCTATGCCTTCCTCGCCGCGCAACCTGTGGATATTAAAGTGGCGTCGCTGCTGCGGGATGCTGACCATTTTCCAACCTTCACTCAGCGATCGGTGCTGGCATCTCGTGAGTACACCATTCCCTACCATGTTGGCTATGCCGCCCCCATGCGCCAGCGTGTCATTGAGCTGATTGCCGCCCAATACGCCCTAAATCCGCCCTTGCTCCAGCAAACGATTGAGAAATATGGCATTGACTATTGGCTGATTGACGACGACTCGTTCAATCCCCAAGACATGCAAAGAAGCTGGATTCGGCAATATCCCAGGGTTACGGCTGGGGCGATCGCCAATCTCAGCGAGGGCACACCGCTACTGGCACGTCTTGCCGCCACCTGCCAAGTCATGGAGGAAAGGGATCGGGTACTAATTGCCACCGACTGCATTCTAAAATCCATCCGTGAAGAGATCGTTACATTGCCGTAGAATCGTTAAGTGGCACTGGCTGCAATTTTATGGCGGTGTGCAACCGCATTAAGCGCAGAAATGGTTGTGTGGGGCGCGCCGCGCCCCACACAACCGCACTTAACTAACGCGCATAGCGCTATAGATGTTGATGTTTCGATTTTTGGATGGAGCAAGGCGCTCTGCCGAAGGTCGGTCTTTTTTCAGACGAATTTCAAAGGATTTTTAGTTTCCACTGGCAATGAACGTTACCGAGTTTTTTCAGCAAAGTGTTGGGAAATGGTTTTCTCAGCGCACCCACCATCAGCCCACCGCCCAAACCCCGGAAAGTGGTCGCTCAGATGTCTACATCGACTGGCTCGAAAATGATGCCCCCGATGTCGTGCAACTGTGCGATCGCCATCAGGTCAATCCGCAGGAGGCGATCGGTGGCATGCAGGTGCGCTGGGAAGGCACGATGGGCGCGTCTCCCGACAAGAAAACCGGAACCACGCTGGTCGTGGCGATCGCCAATGCTGACGACCCCACCCAGGGCAAAATCCTGCAACAAAACCCGAACCTAGACAGCACGGTAGTTTTGGGACGTTACATGCTGGGCGATGACGAAGCATTGACCCTGATTACTGAAATGAATGGCATCGCTGCCGAGGAACGGATCTGGTTCGCTAGCGAAAACTTGCGCCTGCGCACCCGCGTCCTCAAAACCACCGATGGCGTCAGCGATGCATCGTTCTACTCCGAAATTCGCATGGGCGGCGTCAGAAAATAACCGCCAGCTTTGATGCACGGCTCAATGAGCCTCCTACTCCCTTTAATAAACCCATACTCCCAACCCTAAAACCTATGACAGCTCTGGATGACAAAACCATTGTTCGCGAATACTTCAACGCCACTGGCTTCGACCGCTGGCGGCGGATTTATGGCGATGGCGAGGTAAATAAGGTTCAACTGGACATCCGCACAGGCCACCAACAAACCGTCGATACGGTGTTGGAGTGGCTCCAAGCCGACGGCAATCTCGAAGGGCTGACTATCTGCGATGCAGGCTGCGGCGTCGGCAGCCTCAGCATCCCCCTGGCACAGCTCGGCGCGAAGGTTTCCGCCAGCGATATTTCCGAGAAGATGGTGGGCGAGGCTAAGGAGCGGGCGATCGCCACACTGGGACAACCAGACAATCCCGCCTTCACCGTGCAAGATCTCGAAGCCCTCAGCGGCAAGTACCACACTGTCGTTTGCTTGGATGTGCTGATTCACTATCCCCAGGACAAAGCGGCGGATATGATTTCGCACCTCAGCTCCCTGGCCGACTCGCGCCTGCTGCTTAGTTTCGCACCCAAAACCTTGGCCTATAGCTTGCTAAAGAAAATTGGCGACTTCTTCCCTGGCCCCAGCAAGGCAACCCGTGCCTATCTTCACCGGGAAGCGGATGTGGTCAAGATTCTGACAGACAATGGCTGGTCGGTGCAGCGCAACACGTTGACCAAGACGCGGTTCTACTTCTCGCGCCTGCTGGAAGTGACGCGTTAGGTTGAAATCATATCCTGGCGACTAAAGTCGCGGCTATCAGAACAAAGTCCACCTTCGCGGACTAAGAGGTGCTGTTTGCGAACCCGTGACGGCGCACGATAACGGGGTTTCGTCCTGTTCTGTTATAATAATTCTACTAAAACAAAAACCAGAATATTTTTTGAAAGCCGCGCAGTGAGCGGCTTTCAATAAATAAT
>JBCBSJ010000177.1:0-7992 GCA_039819245.1 Cyanobacteria bacterium J06638_20 | reverse complement strand
GCCAAATTCCAGGACACGCTCACCATCCTGTTCCACAATTTGGACGCTGCCCTGGGTCGGATGTTCGCCATCCACAAACATGCCTGTCCGCAAAACAGCCGGTTCCGCTTGTGCTACCTCTGCGGGTTCTTCCTCAGGGGTAGACATACCGGCTTCGGTTTCCGTTTCGGATTCGAGTTCGGTTGTCGGAGCGCTAGATTCGGTTTGGGGATCCGTTTCAGGAGCCGGTGGCTCGGTTGGGTTTGTAGCACAACCAATGGTCAAGACAGCCAGCAAGCCTAGCGTGAAGAAAGACTTCATAGCAATAACCTCCAAAAATGAAATGAGAGGGGATGCGTAATCGAAAGAGAGAGAAGTGCGATGGTTTGAATAGTAGGCAGCAGAGATGGCGCTCATGTGTCGGCTATCTAAAATTGTCGTGTCCAATCCTGGAACCATCGCTCCACGACAACCTTCGTCTGGGTAAAAAATTCAACAGCATGGCGACCCTGGCCGTGCAAATCACCGAAAAAGCTCTCTTTCCAACCGCTAAATGGAAAAAACGCCATAGGCGCTGCCACTCCAATATTAATGCCAATGTTTCCAGCTTCGACTTCGTAGCGGAATTTGCGGGCGGCGGCTCCACTGCTGGTGAAGAGGCAGGCCATGTTGCCCCAGTGGCCACTGTTGACAAGGGCGATCGCCTCTTCGATAGTCTCGACATGGAGCATCCCCAACACGGGGCCAAAGATTTCTGTTTGGGCAATGCGGCTATCGGGGCGCACATCCTGTAACAGCGTCGGGCGGACAAAGCTCCCTTGCTCATAGCCACCGATTTTGGGCTGACGCCCATCCAACAGCAGGTTTGCCCCTTCTTCAAGCCCTTGGTCAACCAACCCCTCAATGCGCTCTCGACTGGCATGGTTGATGACCGGCCCCATTTGCACCCCAGACTCTAGGCCAAAGCCCACCACACGGGACTTGGCTCCATCGGCGATCGCCTCAGTGAAGGGTTGCTTGGCCTGTCCCACTGTAACCATCAGCGACGCCGCCAAACAGCGCTGTCCGGCACAGCCAAAGGCGCTGTCCAATGTAATCTTGGTGGTCATCTCCACATCGGCATCTGGCAGGATAATGATGGGATTTTTGGCTCCACCCTGGCACTGCACCCGTTTGCCCTGGGCGGCTGCCTGTTGGTACACATACTTCGCGACCGGACTGGATCCCACAAAGCTGATGGCACGGATGGCGGGATGTTCGAGAATCGCATCCACAGTTTCTTTGCCACCATTGACCAAGTTCACCACCCCGGCTGGGATGCCCGTTTGTTCAATCAGCCGCATTACCTTGTGCATGGTCAGGGGCACTTTTTCCGATGGTTTGAGCAGGTAAGTATTGCCACAGGCGATCGCATAGGGGAAAAACCAGAAAGGAATCATCCCCGGAAAGTTGAAGGGGGCGATCGCCGCCGCCACACCCAACGGCTGACGAATCATCATCTCGTCAATGCCACGTGCCACATCTTCCAGCACATCCCCCTGCATCAGCATGGGAATGCCGCAGGCTACTTCCACATTCTCAATCGCTCGTTGTAGCTCACCCCGCGATTCTCCCAGCGTCTTGCCACATTCCAGCGTGATCGTTTCTGCCAAATCCTCCAGATGGTCGTCGAGCAAGCGCTTCAAGTGAAACAGGTACTGTACTCGATCGTTCGGTGGCACTCGCCGCCAGGACTGAAATGCCTCCGCTGCTGCCTTTGCCGCTTGATCCACCACACTAGCCGGAGAAAGCGGCACCTGTGCTAACACCTCTTGGGTCGCCGGATTCACCACATCCAGCCATTCTGCCGCCGTCGCATCCTGCCACGCACCGTTGATGTAATTCTGCAGCCGTTCCACCATATCTACATCCCGAAAATTTTTGGATTCTAGAGCTTCCCCTCTCTGTGCTCTCTGTGCCTCTGTGGTTTCGTTGAGAACCCTTCAGTCAGAGCACTTCACCTACGCTTTCTTCTCGCCTCCGCATCATAGAAGAATCAGGGTTCGTACTAAATCATGACAGACGACGACCTCAACCGATGAGTGAATCGATTGAGGACAAGGGCGATCGCCTGCTCGATCTTTCAACCTCTGATTCGGTATCAGGGGGAGAACTCTTCCTCGGTCGGTGCGCCATACAACAGTTGAGAAAACTTACCTTGTTGGGGTGTAGGCGTCAAAATCTCTAGCAGCGACTGTTCCGCTTGTGCCTCTTCCCCAGCACTATCCGAGCGTCCCTGCTGCTGTGCAATGATTTGCTCGGTGAAGTAAGTGATCCGGGCGGGGTAGCCAAGTTCCTGAGCAAGGACGAGGGCTTGTCGGAAGTGGATGATTGACCGTTGGGTATCGCCGCGATCGCGATAAATTTCGCCAATGCTGGCCAGAGTTTCCATCGTTCCCAGCCGATCATAGGCTTCTGCCTCGACCGTAATACGAAGCTGATAGACCACCAACGCATCATCGGGGCGATCGAGCGCCATATACAGATTCGCGAGCTGGGTCAGGGCATCGGTCGCATAGCCATATTGCTCCTGAGACAGAGCGGTTACATAGGCTTCTTGGTAGCTGGTAGCAGCCCGAGCATTTTGTCCCAGCTCCTTGTAGCTATTACCCAGGTCGATCCGCAGCATGGGAATGCGAATAGGGTCGAGTTCTCGGTACCATTCCACCAGTTGCAGAAGAATGCCAACTGCTTCTTCATGCTGATCCCCCTGCTGATAGGCATAGCCCAGCAGATTAAGGTATTCCTCTTCCTGAAATTGATCGCCCCGTTGCCGTGCTCGCCG
Source organism: Cyanobacteria bacterium J06638_20 (assembly GCA_039819245.1). Taxonomy (GTDB): domain Bacteria; phylum Cyanobacteriota; class Cyanobacteriia; order Elainellales; family Elainellaceae; genus Vacuolonema. The sequence goes on along the minus strand of JBCBSJ010000177.1, from coordinate 5,189 downwards.
CAGTAATTCCTCATAAATTTCAGCAGCTTCAGGATACGCAAACCACCCCAAGTGCAAGTCGGCTAGGGAAATCATGGTGGATTCCTCCGTTGCCAGATCACCCTCTAACCGCGCCTGTTCCAAGATTTGTCCATAGAGCCGCACGGCTGGGTCATAGGCGCGCATAACCTGGTAGCTGTCGGCAATAGTGAGTAGCATCCCAAAGTCGAGGGGCTGTTGCTGCTGCAAGTCCTGTTCGATAACCAGCAGACGCTCGGTGATGATACGCACTTGGCGGGGCACGTTTTCTTCCCAAGCAAAGGTGCCAACGCGTGCTAGAGCCGGAACTTCTTCCTCGTAGCCCAGCACCCGCCGTAGCCGCAGCTCCCGATTCCAAATATCAAAGGCTCGATTTGTCTGCCCCGCTGCAAAGGCAATTTGGGCTTCTCGGTTCAGCCGATTGAGCGCCAGCCGGAGTTCATAGCGCTCCAGCGGGCTGAGGGGGCGCTCAACCACAGGTTCGGGTAATAGCGGGTCGGGCTCGGTCAATTCCAGCGGATTAGGCTCAAATTCATCCTCTTCATCTTCTTCCTGGGCAAGAACGGGGGATGTCATCAGGCAACTGATCAGGGGAAGGGCGATCGCCATCACCCGCACCCAGCGCTGTAGTGTTCGGCTAGGTGGTTTGCTATGTGTTGCCCGTTGTATCATCACTATTCTCAAGTTGGATCGTTGAACCACAAAGTCACCAAGGCACAAAGGGTCGGTTTAAATGGAACCTCTTGCACAAGCTGGCTTCGACTGCGCTCAGCCAGCGCTCCGTTTCTTGACTGAGCATAGCTGAAGAACACGCCTTATGACCTGAGCGCAGTCGAAGGCTGTGTGACCTGAGTGCAGCGGAAGGACATTGCTTCGCAAAGATAGGCTGTTAGCACATCTCCGAATTGCATTGCCCCTCAAAAGCGTACAGCAGATTTTGCTCCTTCTTTCCAGGACGACAGGAAGGGTTCTGGTTGTTTCCACAGCGTCCGATTTTGTCGAGAGAGAGGTGGGATAATAGGAGGCTTGAGACGAGGCGAACGGCTAGGAGGATATGGGTGTGAAGGTTTTGGTGGTTGGCAATGGAGGACGGGAACATGCACTGGCATGGGGTTTGTTGCGATCGCCCACGGTCTCAGAGGTTCTGGTTGCACCGGGGAATGGGGGCACCGCAACGCTGCCCCACTGCCGCAATGTGCCGCTGGCTGTAAGCGATTTTGCCGGGATTGCCCAGTGTGTGGTGGAGTCTGGAGTGGGGCTGGTGGTCGTTGGCCCGGAGGCTCCTCTCGCCGCAGGGATGACCGACTTCCTGCAAGCCAAGGGAATCACTGTTTTTGGCCCCAACCAGGCTGGAGCGCAGATCGAGGCCAGCAAGGCTTGGGCCAAGGAGTTGATGGCCGCTGCCGGGATTCCGACGGCAGCTTCTGCTGTGTTTACTGAGGTGGAGGCGGCGATCGCCTATCTCCGCGACCAATCCGCTCCGATTGTGGTCAAAGCCGATGGATTGGCCGCAGGGAAAGGGGTAACCGTGGCTCAAACCATTGAGGAGGCGCTCGCCGCTGTGGAAGCGGCCTTTGGCGGGCAGTTTGGGGAAGCCGGGCAGCGGGTTGTTATTGAGCAATTCTTGGTTGGCCAAGAAGCATCAGTGCTGGCCATTACCGATGGCCTCACCATCCGCCCACTGCTGCCCGCGCAGGATCACAAACAAGTGGGTGAAGGGGATACAGGCGCCAACACGGGCGGGATGGGAGCCTATGCTCCAACCCCCATCGTGCCACCGGCGTTGATGGCACGGGTGCAGGCGGAGGTGCTGGAACCTGCCTTGGCCACCTTGCGCGATCGCCAGATCGATTATCGAGGTGTGCTGTATGCCGGGTTGATGATTTCCCCGGACGGCGATCCTAATGTGGTGGAGTTCAACTGTCGCTTTGGGGATCCAGAGATTCAGGCGGTGCTGCCCCTCCTTGAAACGCCCCTGGATGAGGTGATGTTGGCCTGTATTCAGCAGCGCTTGGGCGAACTGCCTCCCTTGCAGTGGAAAGAGGCCACAGCGGCCTGTGTGGTAGCGGCGGCAGGAGGCTACCCCGGCCCCTACCGCAAGGGCGATCGCATCACAGGGATCCCTGAGGCAGAGGCCAAAGGCGGCATCGTATTTCAGGCTGGAACCAAGGACGTGGATGGACAGGTGGTGACCGATGGGGGGCGCGTGTTAGGGGTCACTGCAACAGGGAAGGATTTTGAGGCGGCGATCGCCCATGCCTACGAGGCCCTAGCGGCGATCCATTTTGATGACATCTACTATCGTCGGGATATCGGCCATCGCATCCGTTCCCTGTCAATCTGAGGAGGCGCAATATCTTCCATAACGCCCCCCGTCTTTCCATCAGCAATTATGCTAGAGATAGGTGCTTTATCTCACGGTGGTGTTTGAGCAAGTCCTGCTGATTGGTGGCGATCGCCCTGGGAATCTCTCAGGCTCTCGTTAGGACAATCCTCAAAGCTGCTATAAGATAGGCTCATGCCATTCCTGGATAGTGTTTAGCCTTGATTGCTCTTCTCAAGCAACTGCGTCAAATCCTTCATCACTGGTGGTCTGAATTTACCCTTCAGACTAAATTGATGGCGATCGGAACCCTAGCCGTATCGCTGCTCATGAGCGGTTTGACCTTCTGGGCCGTCAACTCCATCCAACAAGATGCCCGCATCCATGACACGCGCTTCGGTCAAGACTTGGGCGTTCTTCTGGCAACCAATGTCACCCCGATGATTGGGGAAAATGACCTCACAGAGCTAGCCCAGTTTTCTCAGCAGTTTTATCGCAACACATCTAACGTTCGCTATATGCTGTTTGCCGATGCCAACGGCGATATTTACTTTGGCATTCCCTACTCCCAATCAGAGGTGCAAAACTCCCTCACCATTCGGCGGCGGATGCAGTTGCCCGACAATTTCTCTCCCAATTCGCCCTATCCGATGGTGCGCCAACACCTTACCCCTGATGGCGAAGTCACCGATGTGTTCGTGCCCATCAACTACAGCGGCGAGTACTTGGGCGTGTTAGCCATTGGCACGAATCCCAATCCTACGGTCGTTACCTCCTCGCACCTGACCCGCGATGTCACCATCGCTGTGTTTGTGTCCATCTGGGTCATGGTCATTCTGGGTGCGGTGTTCAATGCCCTGACCATCACCAAACCGATCAAAGAGCTGCTGATGGGGGTGAAGAATATTGCTGCCGGGAATTTCAAGCAGCGGATCGATTTACCCCTGGGGGGCGAACTCGGGGAACTCATCCTCAACTTCAACGAAATGGCCAAGCGGCTGGCCAGTTATGAGGAGCAGAACATCGAAGAATTGACAGCGGAGAAGGCCAAGCTCGAAACGCTGGTGTCGACCATCGCCGATGGTGCAATTCTGCTCGATCGCTCCCTCAACATTGTTCTGGTCAACCCTACAGCCCGAAAGCTGTTTGGCTGGGATAACAACGACACGGTGCTGGGGCATCCGGTGTTGGAGAAATTGCCTGAAGCGGTGCAGGGGCAACTGTCTGACTTGCTGGATGAGACAACCAATATTTCAGAGGAAACGGTTGAAGGAGAGCTGACGCGCGATCGCGAAGGGGCGGGCTTCTGCGTCACGATCCCTGGTGCAACCCAGCGCACTCTCCGCATTTGGCTGACGACGGTGCTGGATCAAGCCCGCGAACATCTCCGGGGCATAGCCATTACCGTTCAAGACATTACCCGCGAAACGGAACTCAACGAAGCTAAGAGCCAGTTCATCAGCAATGTTTCTCACGAACTGCGTACTCCCCTGTTCAACATCAAATCCTTCATCGAAACCCTGCATGAGTATGGTGAAGATCTGAGCCACTCAGAACAGCAGGAGTTTTTGGAAACAGCCAACCGAGAAACCGATCGCCTAGCCCGGCTGGTCAACGATGTGCTCGATCTATCACGGCTGGAATCGGGTAAGCGCTACCACTTCGATGCCGTTGATCTCAGCCAAAACATCGAGCAAACCCTCCGCACCCACCAACTCAACGCTCGGGACAAGGGCATCGAGTTGCAGAAAGAGGTAGAACCCAATCTGCCGAATGTTCTTGGCAACTACGATCTGCTGCTGCAAGTTTTCAATAACCTCCTGGGCAATAGCCTGAAATTTACTGAGAACGGCGGCAAGGTGGTGATTCGAGCCTATCACCTGCAATCGGAAGACCATGCAACGGACGAGCCGACCCATGTGCGGATTGAGGTGGCTGACACGGGCATCGGCATCGCGCCGGAAGATCAGCAGGCCATCTTCGATCGCTTCTATCGGGTTGAAAATCGCGTCCATACCCTCGAAGGAACTGGACTCGGGCTGTCCATTGTCCGCAACATTATCGACAAGCATCAGAGCCGCATCCAACTGAGCAGTGAAGTCGGCGTTGGCACCACCTTTAGCTTTGATCTGCCGATTTATGAGGCTGAAACCTACCAACTGGAACCCTCTATCCCTAATACGATCGGCTCGACAGTGCAAACGGGCGTTGCCTCCATCTAGTACGCTTCTTTGCTCGGCCATCATGTTCCGCCTTGCTGAATCCGCTTTTACACAATTAGGACTTACGCATTGGACACGAAAAACCAAAGAGGTTTGATGATTTTTGGGGCGCAGTGCGCCCCAAAAATCATCAAACTGCGTAAGCCCTGACAATGAGGCGGTGATGGTTAGTGCAACAAACGATGACGTCCCAAAAACTCTAGTGCAATGCCTGGATGGTGCTCATGCTATCTTTTTAGAACTGCGGACAAGCGTAGAATAACCGAGCATCGATCTGGCAAGCTGGGGGCTTTTGCCTAATCATTCTTCCCCTCAGAGCTTCCCAGAGTTGTGCCATGTCAGATTTGGGTTATCCATCTATTCATGCGACTGCCCATCTTTCCCATGTGCTCTGATGCCATAACCTTCCCGAGATGAAGAAGAGGGCGCTACTCCAAGAGTGACGCGGCAAGAGGCACCTCGGACGTTCTACCCTGCATTTAGTGTGTAATCCGAGTTTGGCGGTGACATTATGACGGTTGCGTATGAATATCGACCTGGTTTAGAAGGCGTTCCGGCGACCCAATCGGGCATTAGCTACGTGGATGGACTGCGCGGCATCCTGGAATATCAGGGCATCCGTATCG
>JBCBSJ010000176.1:0-8003 GCA_039819245.1 Cyanobacteria bacterium J06638_20 | reverse complement strand
TTTGGTGCAAGATATTATGAGGTTAAATAGCCGTAAAACCCAAATATCATTTGCGCCCGCTGCGTTGCAGCGGGCGCAAATGATATTTGGGTTCTTCAACCGGATTTGATATTACGCGAGTTTTGCACCAGTCCGGCCAGATAGTTTTTGGAAACCCTTGCCGCGCAATGCCCCGTAGTGCGAGGCTTTCAAAAAGTTACCGATAGCGGGTTCTTAGCGCATTTGCATTATGGCAGTTCTGATTTCGGCAGTGTTGCCCATCGCCTTGATTGCACTGGCAGGATATGGCCTGGGGCGCATATTCGAGCTAGATATGCCAACCCTGGCACGGCTCAACATTTACGCCATGGTTCCGGCTCTCGTGTTGTCGAGCTTGGCTGAAACAACACTAAAAGTGGAGAGCGCGATCGCCCTCCTGGTTGCGTTTGTGCTAAATACGGTGCTTCTCTACTTGCTAGCCCTTGGGTTGGGGCATCGGCTCCAGCTACCAACCGAGGAACGCAAAAGCCTGATTGCCACGACGATGTTCGCCAATGTAGGCAACATGGGATTACCCTTCGTGCTGTTCGCGTTGGGAGAAGCAGGCTTGGAGCGGGCAATCATCTATCTGATCGGATCCAGTCTGATGGTCGCTAGCGTATTTCCAGTGGTACTCAAAGGAGTAGGTGTTCGGGAGGGCTTGTGGTTCACCTTGAAGCTTCCGGTATTCTGGGCGGCGCTCCTCGGGATTGGAGTGCAGGCGTTCAGCATCGACTTGCCGCAGGCGATCGCCCGAGGCATCTCACTTTTGGGGAATGGGGTCATTCCGGTTGCTCTCCTCACCCTGGGAATCCAACTTTCGCGCACAAAGCTAGTCTTCGGGCGTTACGAACTGTTTGGGGCATTTCTCCGGCTGATTGTTTCGCCGCTATTGGCCTATGGCATCGGACGCGGCATGGGGTTAAGTGGGCTGGATTTGCAAGTGCTCGTGGTACAGGCCGCTATGCCCGTTGCGGTCAACTCTTTGATTTGGGTAACGGAACTGGGTGGCGATACCGTGCGTGTAGCCCGCACCATTGTGCTCTCAACCTTACTCAGCTTTTTCACCCTCCCAACAGTTCTGTGGCTCACTACCCGATGAAACTCGTTGCACACTTGCACTGTCGCTTATTTCTGGAAATAGATCTCGATAACCTCAGTGGATGCATTCAAAAAACTGAATCCAGAAAACCATTCAAAAACTTGGCCAAGATAGCTGCAATGACCAAAATGTTCGCTAGAATAAGAAACGCTGTCTAACCAGAAATCGTTTTTTCTTCTTTTTTCTATGGCAAAGAAATCCATGGTCGAGCGCGAACGTAAGCGCGAACGATTGATCCAAAAGTATGCGGCAAAGCGTGCAGCGCTTAAGGCCGAGTTTATGGCGGCTGAATCGCAAGCCGAAAAACTAGAAATTCACCGCAAGATTCAACAACTGCCACGTAACAGTGCACCTTCGCGGCATCGCAATCGCTGCTGGATGACCGGACGTCCCCGTGGCGTATACCGTGACTTTGGCCTTTCTCGGAACGTATTGCGGGAAATGGCGCACGAGGGTTTGCTTCCCGGCGTTGTTAAATCGAGCTGGTAACCCTTCGTTTCAAATGGGTTAGAGGGTTCTACCCTCAACGTCGAGCTTGCCAATATTTGTAGGCAGCATACGCCATCGTCACAACCCCTGTGATGATGGCGTCTTCGTTTACCTCAAATTGTGGGTGGTGCAGTGGGTGATTGAGGCGATCGCCAAACCCAACCCCCAAGCGGAACATCATCCCCGGCGCATGGTCAAGATAGAGCGAAAAGTCCTCTGCGCCCAGGGAGGGTTCCATCAAAATTTGCACGCGATCGCTCCCCCAAGCTTCTGTGGCAGCTGATTCCACTATTTGGGTTAGAGCCGGATGGTTTTGCACTGAGGGAACCCCTCGGTGGTAGCTCATCTCATAGCGCGCCTGATAGGCCTTACAAACCTGCGCTACGATTTGTTCAATCCACTCCGGGAGAGCCGCACTGGTTTCAGGATGGAGCGATCGCACCGTCCCTAACATGCGCACTTGATCGGCAATCACATTCGGCGCACGCCCTCCCTGAATTTGCCCAATCGTCAACACCACAGGGCGGAGGGGGTTCTGGGTACGGCTAATCGCTTGCTGCAAGGTGGTGACGACCTGAGACGCGATCCAGATGGCATCGATCGCCTCATGGGGGCGAGCCCCATGTCCCGACTCGCCCATAATCATGATTTCCAGGTCATCAGCAGCAGCGGTCAGGGCACCATAGCGGATACCGATAGACCCACCGGGAATCGAAGGCCAAACATGCACGCTGAAGATGGCAGAGACCCCTTCCATTACCCCATCCCGAATCATCCAGTGGGCACCTTGGGCTGTCTCTTCAGCGGGTTGGAAGAGAAAGCGAGTTGTCCCTGGAAAATCAACCCCCAACTCCGCCAAAATCATGGCCGTGCCCAACCCAACCGTCGTGTGGACATCATGCCCACAGGCATGCATTACCCCCGGATGCCGGGACGTAAAATCTAGCTTTGTCCGTTCTTGGATGGGGAGCGCATCCATATCGGTTCGAATGCCTAGGATATGCCCATCGCCTTCCGCGCTCCGAAGCTCTGCCACAACCCCTGTCTTGCCCACTAACTCTTCGACATGGAAGCCCACTGAAGATAAAACACCCGCGACATAGGCAGCAGTTTTGTATTCCTGTCCACTCAGCTCTGGATTGCTGTGGATATGTCGCCGGATTTCCAGCAGGCGGGGAGTCAGATTTTGAGCAAGGGTTTTGATGCGGCTGAGCATGAAGTCCTCAAATCAGTGTTCATTCCAAGATGATAAAGAATTGTTAAACGATCGTCCGAGCCTCCCAGGAAAATACGGACAAGGGCGATCGCACCCAATCGTTTTTTACCCAATTTTTAACGTTACTGTGGCGTGGTTTCTCATCATGCTCTTTTCCGTATTCCTCAGTCAAACCCCTTTGCACCGCCACATCCCCAACTTCGCCTTGCCAAGTCCTTAATTTTGCCCAGTGCATCGCTTGTCGGTCGTCCCTTGCTGAGCCCCGGTGCAGGCGCACCGAGAATTTCACACAGGCCATCGCATACGAGAAATCTGGGATGGTGCGTGATGCCAACAGAATGACGGACTTGAGATAGAGAAATGTCGGCTATGATACAAGAAAATAAATCGAAGACTTGGGACAAATCGGTTAGGCAACCCGGATTGCCTTTAGACATCTGAACCGTCTATCACCGCTGGTTTCTCCGCTCTGATCGAGACCCGTTAGACTCCAGCCCCAATGGATTCAGTTATGTAGTGTGCTTGCAACATTTCTTTACAAGCTTTACAACTATAGAATACGGGGCGATCGCACAGGGAGACTTACTAAATAGGATAACGAAGGGCAGACGATAGGGAAGCATCCGCAGATTATGAGTACAAGTCTCACGGTTGCGGTTTGGATAATGTCGATTCTGGTTAAACTTTCCTGTAATTTTGTTTTGTAGCCTGAGAAACCTGCCACTGTACTAGATACTTTGCTATTTACCCTGCAAGTGTCTTTCGATTATGTATCCACAAGGGGATGAGATAGATTGTCGGTCATACAACGCTTAAAGCAAGATTTGAAAAACGACCTGATTGCTGGGCTTTTGGTCGTTATTCCGCTTGCAACAACAATTTGGCTCACTATCACCATCGCGAGTTGGGTGATCGACTTTCTAACGCGTATTCCCAAGCAACTCAATCCGTTTACAGATTTTCCTCCCCTTTTGGGTGATCTACTCAATTTGTCGACCGGGTTGATGGTGCCGCTAGCCTTTATCCTGCTGATTGGTCTGATGGCACGGAACATTGCTGGACGTTGGTTGCTGGATGTAGGTGAGAAAACGCTGCAAGCCATTCCTTTTGCTGGGCCGGTATACAAAACCTTAAAGCAGCTTCTAGAAACGGTTCTGCGTGATTCGAGCAATCGCTTTCGGCGGGTTGTTCTGGTGGAATATCCCCGCCAAGGCCTATGGGCGATCGCCTTTGTCACAGGCACCATGGTGGCTGACCTATCGCCCCAAGGATCTGGACAAATGCTGAATCTCTTTATCCCCACAACTCCTAACCCAACAACGGGATGGTACGCTATCGTGCCAGAAGAAGACGTGGTCAACTTGTCGATGACCGTTGAGGAAGCCTTCAAGGTCGTCGTTTCTGCAGGCATTGTTGGCCCCGACCTATCGGCAGCTTTACCCGCAACGACACAGGATAGCCTCCGCTTAGATGCTCCGCGGGGAGAACCATTGGTCGACCTTAGGCCCCAAAGCTATGTACGAGTTCCCGAAAGCGAGTAGCCTAGAGCATTTCCTGTTCATTAATTCTTGTTGTTTCTCCCTTCAAGGCTATGCAAGCCCGCCGCATCTCCCGTGAGCTCGCCCTATTGAGCTTGAGCCAATTGCCCTCCAGCCTTGACAAGCTGCAAGAGCAAACCCTATCGACAATTCTTCTGGCATCCATTCGCACCTTAACCAGCGAAGTTCAAGATGCGCTGGAAACGGCCTCTGCCGAACTCGAACGGGCGAGTGATTTCTTGCTAGACAGTGAGACGAAGGCAGCAGATTTGCAAAGTGCCCGCACGATGATTCAATCGGCAATCGAACAGACCAAGAATTCTATCAACCGGGTTGGAACAGCGGTCGAGCTGCCAGAGTTTATTCAACTTGCTAACCAGCAGGAAGTTCGAGATTATGCCCTGTCGGTGCTGATGGCAGTAAAGCACGAACACACCACCATTGATCAACGACTGGAAGAAGGCATGGTGAACTGGCAGTTGCACCGCCTGCCCCGGGTTGATCAAGATGTTCTGCGGATTGCGATCGCTGAAATCCTATTCCTCGAAGTCCCTCAGCGTGTGGCAATCAACGAAGCTGTCGAGCTAGCAAAACGCTACAGCGAAGAAGACGGCCATCGCTTTATCAACGGGGTACTCCGCCGCGTTACGAACAACCTTTCCCAAGAATCATCCGTTTCGTAATCATCAGCTTGGAAACGGCTATTGCCATCTCCGTAATTCCACTACCTTGTTAAAACTTGTAGGCTGTTCGTCCGTGTTTACCACAGTGTCAGCCATAATTTGCGCTGGCTAGATTCGTGGATATTATCCAGGCGCCATTTATTGCAACTATGCTCAAACTCCGATTCATCTTGGCTGGTGGTCTATCAGTTTGTGGAATTTTGTTTAGCGGAAGTTCACTCACCCAAGCCCAGACCCTCAGCCCAACTCAACTCGCCGAAAGCTTACAAGAAGCCGTTTGTCTAAATGATTGGGATTCTGCTATCTGGGCAACAAACCAACTGATTGGTCACTCAGACATTACACCAGACAGTCGCCAGCACTTCATGAACCTGCGCCGACAGTATCAGGATTACAACTCTGCAAATGCAACCTTCGATTTCTCAGGAGAACCGGCTTGCCAGGATATGCTGACCCGCCAAGCGCAGGCAACAGAAACGCAACCCCAACCTCAGGCGACAAGTGCTCCGCTCGACTGGAATCGTGCCGCCCAAAATCTTTCTGGTCGCCCATCCAGCTCCACTACTGCCCGAGCAACAGGTGCTTCCAGGAATTCAGCCTCTCAGAACTGTCCCGAACCTCCAGCGGGCGATCGCGAAGTTGCCAGCGGTTCCATCAGCTCTCGCTGGACTTACGAGATCTATCAAATCGGCGGCAGTAACATGTTCTACGGACGTTTCTGGCCACAAAACAATTGTGAGGATAACGATAGAACGGGCAGGCATTCCACACAGAACGCTGTTCACGATGAAATCCGTCGGCGTACTGAGCGAACAGCCTTTTAACAAAAGATGCAGAATTAACGACCAGGGAACCACCCTTGACTGAAATTTCGGTCAAGGCTATCTGCAATTCTGTTTATAGTGACAGTGAAACAGAATTAGAAATAAGACGGATTCTTTTTACAAAGAATCTGCCAAAAGCGTTCAGGGTTAGTTTAGCTGCTCTATGCAACGGATGGTGGACAAGGGAGGCGACTGGCAGAAGCCGATCAGTAGACAGTGGCAACCTCTGGCGATCGCCCTTTTGAGCGGAATTGTTATGGCAGGGGCGATCGCCCCACTCAACCTGTGGATATTGGGCTGGCTAGCATTAACGCCCCTATGGCTGATTTTGCGCCAATCCCCCAAGCAAATATCACAACGATTCAAAGTATTGGCTGGTGCTGCTTGGGCCATTGGGTACAACGGGGTAGCGATCGCCTGGATTCTTGATCTGCATCCTCTGACTTGGCTGGGCATTCCCTGGTTAGGCAGCGTGGCGATTACCCTGTTCGCTTGGGCCTCCATTGTGGTCTGGAGTATTTTGCGGCTCCTTACCTGGGCCTGGCTCACGGGTTGGCTCTTCAGCTGGGTTAGTTCCCCAGATGAACGGCTTGAAGCGATTCTACGGCGTGTGCTGGGCGCGACGGCTCTTTGGTGTGCAGTAGAAGTAGCCTGGAGCCACACCCCGTTGGATTGGACACCCCTAGCCCTTACTCAGAGTCCGGGTAACTTGTGGGTGTTGCACCTGGGGCAGTTGTGGGGACCACAAACAGTATCAGCAGTACTGGTAGCGGTTAACCTGCTCTTAGCAGAAGGGTGGCGACAGCGATCGCACCTGCGGCAGTATCTCTGGACAGGGGCATTGGGGATTGTAGCGATCGCCCATCTCCTCGGGTTGTGGCTCTATCTTCAACCCGTCACCTCAGCATCGGGTAGCGAACTGCACATCGGCATCATCCAGGGCAACATCCCCACTCGGGTCAAGTTGTTTGATGAAGGCATCCGTCGGTCGCTAGATGCTTACACTCAGGGCTACCTCACCCTAGTTGACCAAGGAGCGGATGCTATCCTCACGCCAGAGGGCAGTTTCCCCTGGTTTTGGGTCAATACCCCTCGCATGGCAAATCACCCCTTCTATCAGGCGCTACTGGCGCGTAACGTGCCTACCTGGATTGGCTCCTTTGGTCGCACAGAAACGGGCAAATCGACCCAGAGTTTGTTCAGTTTTGATGGATCTGGGGAAATCGTTGGTCGCTACGACAAAGTGAAACTGGTTCCACTAGGGGAGTATATTCCGCTGGAACCGCTCGTTAGCCAGGTATTACCTCGACTCTCCACCTTTACCACTTCCATGCAACCCGGCACTTCCGATCAAATTGTCGAGACCCCCTTTGGTCGGGCGATCGTAGCAATTTGCTATGACTCGGCTTTCCCATACATCTTCCGAAATCAAGCAGCAGCAGGGGGCGAGTTTATTATCACGGCATCCAACAACGACCCCTATAAAAAAGCCATGATGCAGCAGCACCATGCCCAGGACATCATGCGGGCGATCGAAACCCAACGATTTACCGTCCGCGCCACCAACACCGGATTTTCTGGCGTGGTGGATCCCCACGGACATACGTTGTGGAAGTCGGGCTTCCAAACCTACGAGACCCACCTAGCCACCATCAACCGTCTGCAATCGCAAACCCTCTATGTTCGCTGGGGCAATTTGCTGACGCCCAGCCTGGTGGCGATCGCGCTTCTATGGAAACTCCACAACCGACGAACGGCTGACAGTAGCTCAAGGTGAGCACAAGCTAGTTGGGAGCAACGCCGAACGAACTTAGCTCGCGATCGCCGACCCTCGCCCGACCCACCTTACTCACCAAGATTTTTCTTATCGAAAGCATTGAGTGAATGCCTTTAGTCTTCGTGATCTTCAAAGGGATCACTCAATTGCTTGGATGGCGGTCCAAACGAGGTGTAGACGGCAAATCCAGTAATTGCCACCAAAATGGCACCTATCGAAATACTAAGAACTGTTGCAGAGTCCATAAGAGAACTTCAACCAAACGTGACTACCTTAGTATAATATTGCAAAACATTAACTCGTCAGGTTTTATACAGGTAGACATGGCACAACGCACCCGTCTGGGCGACATCCTC
>JBCBSJ010000175.1:0-8022 GCA_039819245.1 Cyanobacteria bacterium J06638_20 | reverse complement strand
TTTTGTTTGAAGAATTAACAACTCGCGATGACAATGCAATAAAGCGCAGCGATTTAGGCAATATTACTTCATGATCCAGGTCAAGATTTGCGGCATCACATGTGCCGACCAGGGACGGGCGATCGCCCAGATGGGAGCGACCGCACTGGGGTTTATTTGTGTGGCGCGATCGCCTCGCTACATCACGGCGGAGAAGATTCGGGCGATCGTCCCCCATCTGCCAGAGACGGTGGAGCGTGTTGGAGTATTCGTCAATGCGGATCGAGCGGAGTTGGTGCAGTGGGTCAAGGTGGCAGGGCTAACAGCAGTGCAATTGCATGGCGATGAATCCCCCCAACTCTGCCGCGACTTACGGGATGCGTTGCCTGCCATCAAACTGATCAAAGCCTTTCGGGTGAGGCATTCTGGGGTGCTGGAGCAAGCAGAAGCGTACACCGAGTGGGTGGATGCGTTGCTGCTAGATGCCTATCACCCGACTCAGCATGGGGGCACTGGAACAACGCTTGACTGGCAAGCCTTACAGGCGTTTCGCCCCTCTATCCCCTGGTTTTTAGCCGGAGGACTTACCCCCGAAAATGTGCAATCGGCAATCGCCCTCACCCATCCAGATGGCATCGATCTGTCGAGCGGTGTGGAACAAGCCCCCGGCATCAAAGATTTGCGAAAGGTCGAACAGCTTTTTGCCCAACTGCAAGCCATCGCCCCGACGCCGTTGCTATGACCTCTGCTACTCCCGCTCCCAAGTACACCCTCCCCGCTATCAACCGGATGGATCAGTCGCAGTTTGTGGTGGCATTTGGCGAATTGTTTGAGCAAACCCCAGCGATCGCCCAACAGGTCTGGCACCTCCGTCCCTTCCTCTCGACCCACAGCCTCTACAAGCAGATGGTGCATGTTGTGCGGGTTTTGCCGACCGAGGCTCAGCTCGATCTGATTCATGCCCACCCCGACCTGGGCAGCAAGACTAAGATGGCCGATGCCTCAGTGCAAGAACAGGCGGGGGTTGGCCTCGATCGCCTCACTGTTTCTGAGTACGAGGGGTTCCATCGGCTCAATCGTGCCTACAAAGAAACCTTCGGCTTTCCCTTCATCATTGCCGTTCGCCATCACACCAAAGCCTCGATTCTCCAAGCTTTTGAGCAGCGGCTGCAGAATGATCCCGCAACGGAGCGCGATCGCGCCCTGACGGAAATCCTAGAAATTGTGAGGCTGCGGTTGCGCGATCGGTTGGTGGATCCCCTATAAGCCACCCCTAACCGGAGCTCTCGGCCTGTTTGATGGAACCGTTTTGACGGAACATCTGTGGTGGTGCTGCGTCTCTCTGATTAAGGACAAACATGATTTGTCCACCGTCAGTTTGGCTTAGATTCAGATAACACCCCCAACATTTTGTTTCTCTTTGGAGCGGCAAAATTTCTGACTATGTAGGCTGGCTATATAGCTCCATCTAGCGATCGCCCAGCTCAAACGGATTCCCAACTTCCCCACGAATTCACCATCTTGTTTTCCGGAGGTTTGCTATGAAATGGCATCTTTTGCTAGCTATTTCGGCCTTATATTGTGTCTCAGCATTCCCTGCCCAGGCGCAGGACACCGCGATCGCACCCCACGCAACAACGGAAAAAACGACGCCCATAGACAGTCGCCTCAAGGACGAGTGGGATGACTGGGATGAATCCATTGACGATGATTGGATTCGCGAGCGTGACCGGGATCGAGATAATGACCGCGATCGGGATCGTGGCCGGGATCGTGACCGCGATGACTTTGATGGCATTGATGACCGACGCGATCGCGATCGGCGGGATTGGTGGGACGACCGGGATGATGATGATTGGGACGACCGCTACGACCGCGATCGCCGCCATAATCGCCGCCACTATGATCGCGATGACTACTATTACCGCGATGGGCGTTACTACTACCGCGACAGTCGCGATCGCGACGATTGGGATGGTCGCGACTGCGACTCTTACTACTACGAACGTGACCAGTTCGGTAGCCTCGTCATTTGCAACTCCCAAGATTGGGACGATGATTGGGGGGATGGCCGAGGCGATCGCCGGATCTATCGCCGCCACAACTCCAACGATGGCTTCAACTTCATCCTCCGCCTCCTTGAAAGCTTGGATTAATATCAAATCTGGTTGAGAAAACCGAATAATATTGTTTGAGCCCGCCGCAATGCAGCGGGCTCAAACAATATTTGATAGCTTTAGCGGTTCAGCCTGCACAGCACCTAGCGGGCGACAGTGATCGAGAACCGGAGTTCAAAGGGAGCGAAATCACCGGAAACGACAGGACGGCCTTGCAGCACAACTTCATATCTGCCCGCTTGGGGAAAAGTAATGTTTGCCCCAGGGATGCCTTCGTAGCCTTCTGCAGAAACAGCAAAAAGGGATGGACGGCTCACCGGGGAGTTGCCAGAACGATGGGGCTGGGAATAGACCGAAACCTGACAGTTACAAGATGCCAGGGGAATCAATCGACCGCCACGTCGGGTAAGGGCAAACCAGGTGAGGTTGGTCTCTCCAGCGCGGGGAGTGTCGTTGGGTTCGATATGAAGGGTGCCGCCGACATCCCCGGAAACCTCGACCTGGTGCGCGATGGCTGTGGAGGGAACCAAGGGCAGGCTGGCGATCGCCCCGACTCCAAAAACTCCGAGCAAACCGACAAGGGCGAACTTAACGCTTGGGAGATGAAAGGGTTGAGTCATAGGATTCAGCATTGGATATAACAGGGGATGCAGAAGGCACAATGGGTGGAACGTAGTAGCGCTCCAGGGAAAGCCAGCGCCAAAGGATGCGCGATCGCACCAATACCACAAATAGCAGAGCGATCGCCAAACTTCCGATCATGACGGTGTTGACCCAGGTCAGTTGCACACGACCCAGAAATCGCGTCCCGATGAGAAAGCAATGAACCGCTGCTAGAAACAATGATGGAATGGCGAGGAGATGCAGCGATCGCCATTGCCGCCCCATGCGGCGCTGCGCCCAATCAAAGCTCGTTAACGTCAGGGGCACCATCAGTGCCAACGACACGGCCCCAAAGGCAATCCCCCATTGATGTCGGGGAAGAAGAAAGGCGAACGCCTGAAAATTCCAGCCCCAGCTATGTTCCACCATATGGACGGTGTGCGCTAGGGAGAGGACAAAGGCTCCGACCCCCAGCGCCCGACGGTAACGCATGGGCGTAGGCCAAAGTCGGCTGAGGGGGCGGGCAACGAGGGCGAGCATCAGGCAAAGGATAGCTCCATAGCCGGTGTAGTCCACCATGCTATCCCCAGTGCGCAGGACAGTGAGGACACCGATGAGGAGCGTGATCCATCCACCCATGCGAAAGAGTTGACTGCGGCGATCGCGACTGAGCCAGCCACTGACCAACCCAACGCCCAGCATGGTCGGCAGCGTCCCCAGTCCAAACGCCAGCATGGTCAGGCTACCTTGCACCATATCCGTTGTTTCCGCCGCTTTGATTTGGGCGGCATAAAGGAAGCCGCAGGGGATCAGCCCCCACACCATGCCCAGCAAGAGGGGCGTTCCCGCTGCTGTTTTTCGGGAAAGGTTTGACATGGCGCGATTGAGGCGATCGTGAAGTTTGCCCTGCGTCATGGGATTGAGCAGGGGAATTTTTGGCAACACCTGGGGATTAATTTGCACCAGCCCAAACCAAATCAGCATCAATCCGGTGAGGATGGCGATAATCCGCCGAAAATCGCTGCCGACCCCTGCTACCTGCCCGCTGGCGACCAAGACCGATCCCAAGGCACCGATTCCAGACCCCACAAGGGCATAGCTGAGGATGCGACCCAGATTGAGCAGTAGGTTGAACCAAAGTTGGGAGAAACGCCCGTTCGCTTGGGTTTTCGAAGACGTCCCGTTTGCATCAAGCGCTGTGGTGTTTGTTTGGGATAAAGAGAACGCCACGCTAATTGGGCCGCACATGCCCACGCAATGACCAAAACTCCCGAAGAAGCCGAGACTGAAAATGAGGATGAGGTCGATGGGTTGCATCAGCGATCGCCCTCCTCGTCGACAGTCCACGGATCGCTCAACGCCGGGTTTTGCAGAAACGCCTCATCAGTGAGGCTATTGAGAAACGCCAGCACATCCTCATGTTCCTGGTCGGTTAACTCAAAACCCACCACAAAGATGCTCTTGAGGGGATTTTCGCTGCCGACCCCGGCAAATTCGCCACTCTCGATGCTGCGTCCGGCAGCGGCATAGTGGGCGATCGCCTCATCCAGGGTGGCAATGCTGCCATCATGCATGTAAGGAGCTGTCACCGCCACATTCCGCAGGGTCGGAGTTTTGAAATGCCCCATATGGGCGGGATCATTGGTGATTTCGTAGAGTCCTGGATTCTCTGGTGGATAGGCTCCTTCCCCATCAATGTTATAGAGACCTGTGTTGTGGAACGCCACCTCGCGGAAGGGCGATCGCTCGTGCATCACCGAGTCCGAAAAGTTGAACCCGCTGTGGCAATGGAAACACTCCAACCGCTCGCTGTTGAACAGCGCCTCGCCGCGCTTCGCCGACGCGGAAATAGCATTGGAATCGCCGCCATAGCGATAGCGATCATAAGGAGACCTGCCTGAAATCAAGACACGCTCGAACGCGGCGATCGCCTTGGTTATGTTCCGGATCGTAAAGGGATCGGCCTCCCCGTCAAAGGCGGTAGGAAACAGTTCTGCATAGGACGCATCCTCTTGCAGCATCATGAGGATATCTCCTTCCCGTCCGGCCATGCCCATTTCTACTGGATGCTCCCCAAACAGGGGCACCAAGCTCTGAGTCTCTAAATCCTGCATTAGCGGATTCGCCCAGGTCAACACCGAACTGTAGGCCACATTCGTCAGGCTCATGGAGTTACGGGGGTGGGCTTCCCCCGTCGCGCCGACGCCCACGGTCTTGCCATCGGTAAACGCCAGGGATTGCAGATGACAACTACCACAAGAAAAGTCACCCGTGACCGAGAGGCGCGTGTCGTAGAACAATCGCCGTCCCAGCGTCACTTTCTCCGTTGACATGGGATTTTCTTCGGGAACCAGCGGTCGCGGCATCCAGTCCGGCAGGTTCCATTCATACGCAGCAGCGATCACCCCCTCCGACACCACAGGAGGTTCGACTGCCATAGCTTTGCTCAACCCAATAGACAAGCAAAACGCAAGGAGGCCAAGCAGTCCCCAAGTTTTCCAGCGACGATGATTCACAGGCAAAGCAGGAAAAATAGTAAATGGCTACCAAATGAACTGAAGGCACGAATAAAAGCGGTAAACATCGCAGCCAACGCAAACAGAAACGATGGCGGCTTATCCTCGTTCATCTGCGTTCTTGATTTTGCAACCTACTTGATTCTAAAAAATGTTTGCCCAGGAGAGGGTTGATCCGAGTGAGATAGACCAAAGTTGTGGAGGATTCCGAGGCAATCGTCGTCATCAGGCCCCGACATGCAGCCCAGCGCCGTGTCCGGTTCATTCATCATCAGATTGCTATCGGCTACCAACGCCGCAAGATCGGCCACAATCACATCACTCGTCGGGTCAAAATCCTCAAACGTGATGACTGACGTGTTGGGATTACCACAATCTGTTGTCGGACGCATCGCATCGCCTTCCAATTGACAAGCGGTGCTACCCAGGTGAATCAGAAATCCTTGCGCCATACCGCCATGATCACCCCCGTGCTCACCGCCGTGCCCCCCATGACCGCCGTGGGGCGAATGCTGTTGGGTTTGGGGCACATCCCCCATCATCATTTCGTTTTCGAGATCGATGCGAACAAACTTGTAGCCGCCCTGCCAGTTCCACCACATGGCGGTGAGATTGAGCGGGGAAGGGGCTAGGGTTGCGTCGTTATGGTTCAGTTCAAACGGGACACCCAGGGTAAACTCGACGCCTGTATAAGTTCCGGTAGGAACAGTGCCCACAACTTCGGTGCGGGTCTCGGAGGTGCCGTTGGTGCAGGTGCCCGAGCGATCCTCGAAGTCGAGCAAGGCAACGTTTTCGTATTGCCACACCCCATCCTGTTGCAGTAGGACGGGAACGCGATCGCCTGCTTCGTTGATCAGCTGCACATCCGACACGTACAACCGAAAGTCAGTTACGGCAACGGTGCTGCCCATTGTTCCCAATCCTGCATAAGTAGACTCGCAGGAGAAGGCTTCGTCGCCTACCATGCCCTGAAATTGAAGGCGCACGGACTGGGTTTCAGTCGTTTGAGCCAAGCTAGCTGGGGCGAACGCCGCAAAGGGCAGAGACGTGAGGGCGATTGCTGCAAGACGTTGAATGAATGACATAGCGAGGGGGCGTGAACTACTTGTGAGACAACAAATGGAAGCCACGGAAAAAGTAAGTAGACGATTTCCTCTGATACAGGCTTGAAACAAGCAGAGCGCCTATCATACTGTTCTTTCAGGCTGATTATGAACATCTCATTTTTGGGGAAGGCGATCGCCAAAGTCAAAAGACAGGCTGTCAAACTTCCGCTTTTTCCCACGGGGCTTAAGAAAAGCGGCTCGTCACGCGACCCAAAATCTTTGCAGCAGGCACCGCCCCGAAAGCGCGGCTATCGGTGCTGACATCAGAGTTGTCGCCCACCAACACACAGTCCCCGTTCTCGCGCACAAACAAGACCCGCTTCACTAGCCAAAACCTTGGGCGATCGGGGTGCTCGGCCACCACAATATCTCCCGGCTCCGGAGCCACATCACGGTAAGCATGGGGATCCGCCAGTACCTCTTCGTGAGGGTGCAACAATGGCACCATCGATTGCCCCGTTACACGAAACCGCCGCCGTCGCCCCGCCAACCACAACAAAAATTCTCGCCAGTTTGCTTCAGGTAACTCGCTTTTATCCATACAAAAGGTACGCAAAGTAAAGTCACGAGCGTATCGGCATGTATCAGTATTTTGCACCTAGAGGTTTATGCCTGCTGTCAACCCAAATTCCGCTATTAAGGCTAATATAGAGTCATAAATATAATCCTTTACTTGTTCTAGAGTCTTACAAAGAGTCTAGCTAATCTAATGTTCTAATTTGGAATAGAAGCTCTTTTTTATGACTATCTGATTCCTTGTAGAGTTTTTTCAAAAATCAGTTATCAAATTACTAGAAATGGTTTTCTAGTAAGAGTGGATCAGGGAAGTTAAGGGGTTCAGTTCTAGTCTGAATACTTTACTTTTGGGTGCTGTCTACTTATTACAAGATTTGCACTTTCACTATTTTTATCTACAACACTTTTCCCTAAATATAGATTTGGCTGATACACACAGATCATAATTGATTTGCTACATTTGAACGAGGTCTATTTTCTGGCTAAATGTTCAGCTTTACTATAGAGGTCTACGCAATGGCAAAAAAATCAGCAGAAGGTGGACAGTTGCAAGAGGTTAAGTCTGGCAAAAATGCTGTCGTAGTTGGTAGGGACTATGTAAGTAGTACTAAAGTTAATATTTGGATGCCACTCTTCATCATGAGCGTTTTAGTGATAGGTGGATTAGCCTGGGCTTTGAATGCTGGTTTACTGAAAGATTCTGGAAATCCCCAGCAAACTTCGGAGCCTGGCTCAGCCGAGGAGATTATAAATCCTTAGAATAAGGGATTTTGAACTACTGACTAGATCAATTGACTAAATCAATCTTTGTGATTGCTCAATTTAAGATTAGTAGATGGCATACTGAAATTTTTAGGTAAGGTTTCTACTAGGAAGGTGTATCACCGTGGCTCAAAACGGAAATGCAGGCAAAGATCTATTGCAAGTTGGTCGTGATTATTTTCAATTCATACAGATCAATATATCTTCAGGAAAGCTGGGAATAGCTCTCATAGCTTGTCTTCCAATTGTTTTTTCTATATATGGTTTGAAAGTTGCTGGGGATAGAGTATTCGATGTCTATGTAGAAAGCCGTCAGCCAGCTGGCACCACGCAACAGCAGCAATCTGGTAGTGGCCAACAGCAGCAGCAATCTGGTAGTGGCCAACAGCAGCAGCAATCCGATAGTGGCCAACAGCAGCAGCA
>JBCBSJ010000174.1:0-8090 GCA_039819245.1 Cyanobacteria bacterium J06638_20 | reverse complement strand
TTATACCAATTCGCTAAGAACCCACTACAGATTATTTTTTGAAAGCCGCGCACTGCGCGGCTTTCAAAAAATAATCTGGTTTTGGTTTTCGTAGAATTGGTATTAATCCTTCAATTCAGGCTTAGCCCGTTAGTGAAGTTGCCGTTCCATCAGAGTTTTTACTTCCTTAAAACTTTGCGATCGCCCCAATGCAGGTTATGAAGTCGTGATATTCCTTTAGCTAGAAAACCAGTCTTCGCTCAGACAACCGTTTGAGCCTATTGGGGAAAGCACATGAATTCCTTGAATGTTTTGCCCAGTATTCGCCGATTTATTCAAATCTATCGCGGATATGAGCGACCCTTTTGGACATCACAGGGATTGTTAGCGATCGCAGCCATTTTTACGCTACTGATCCCTTTGATGACCCAAAGCCTAATCGATGACGGCATTTTGCTAGGCGATCGCGATGCAACGGTACAGGCAGTGCTGTGGATGATTCTGTTTGCAGTACTCAGCGCCATCTTCACCATCGCCAATGCCTACTACGCCGTGCAATTTGCCGAGCACACCGCCCATGCCGTCCGCATGCGGCTCTATCGCAAAATTCAGACCTTCACCTTTGGCAACCTGGATCAGTTTCCCACCAGTGACCTGATGGTGCGGATGACCAGTGATGTCACCGCGATCAAAGCGGCTGTGCAACAGGTCATCCTCTATTTAGCCCAAGCCCCCGTCATGTTTGTCGGCGCCTTGGTCTTGATCTACGTCAATAGCCCTAGCTTAATGTGGATTTTGCTGCTGGTTATTCCCGCTGTGGTGGCAATTCTGGCGTTCTTCCTGCTGAAGATCTCACCCCTGTTTGATGTCCGACAAATGCGGTTGGATGATGTCAACGGCGTGCTGCAGGAAAATCTGGCCGGGGTGCGCGTCGTCAAAGCATTCGTACAAAGTGAGTATGAAAACCACCGTTACGATCGCGCTAACCAGGCATTCCGCAAAGCCTCCCTGCGGCCGATGCAGTATATCGCTGTTCTCCAGCCGAGCTTCTTCCTGATTATTAACCTGGCAACGGCGATCGTGCTCTGGGTCGGCGGCGTAGCCGCTAGCCAGGAGACTGTCTCCGTCGGCGAAATTCTAGCGTTTACTCAGTACCTGGCCACAATCTTGGTGCCACTGGTTGTGCTGGCCGTGATTACACCCCAGGTCACCGCCGCAGAAGCCTCCGCCGAGCGAATGTTCGAGGTGCTGGATGCCCAGCCCAATCTAGCTGATCCAGCCAATCCTGCAGCTCTGGATCCCGCCACAGCTCAGGGGCAGATTGTCTTCGAAAACGTGAGCTTCAGCTATCCCACCCAGGACGGGCAACCCACAACCCCTGTCCTCCACAACATCAATCTCACCATTGAGCCAGGCCAAACGGCAGCATTCCTGGGGGCAACAGGGTCTGGCAAATCGACCCTCGTCAACCTGATTCCTCGGTTTTATGACGTCACCGAAGGTCGCATTTTGATCGATGGCGTCGATGTGCGCACCCTATCTGCAGAAACCTTGCACCAGGTGGTCAGCATTGCCCTACAAGAAGCCGTTTTATTTAGCGGAACCGTGCGAGAAAACATTAGCTATGGCCACCCTGAAGCCGATCACGACTGGGTGGTCGCAGCTGCAAACGCAGCGGATGCTCATGGCTTTGTCAGTGCGATCCCAGAGGGCTACGATGCAGCGGTTGCACGGCGCGGCAGTAACTTTTCTGGGGGGCAGCGGCAACGGCTTTCCATTGCGCGTGCGCTGGCCGTGCAACCCAAGATTTTGATCCTCGATGACAGCACCAGCGCCCTCGATATGGCAACGGAAGCACGGGTGCAGGATGCCGTTCAGGACTTGATGGCCACCACGACCAAGCTTTATGTGGCACAGCGGATCAGCACTGTCATTACCGCCGATCGCATCTTTCTCCTCGAGGCTGGCGAAATTGTCGCGTCGGGCACCCACGAAGACTTACTCCAAACCAGTCCGCTCTACCAAGAAATCTATCAATCGCAACTGGGAGGTATCCCCACATGAAGCAATTTTTACGGCGTCATCGGGAAAAGAACGCTCCCCCAGAGCTCTCACCTCCCAGCCGAGTCTTGCGGCGTTTGCTGAGCTACGTCACTCACTATCGGGGTGAGATGGCAATTGTGGTTGTGCTGCTGCTCATCGGTACAGCCCTCAACCTGCTGGTTCCCTATCTCCTAGGTGAAGGACTGAACAGTCTCAGCACAGGCTTCGATGCAGCGCTGCTGAGGAATCTGGTGCTGGCCATGGTCATCGCCTCCCTTGTGAGCTGGCTGGCGTTGCTTCTCAAGGGGGAAGTGCTGGCAAGCGTGACCCAGCGATCGCTCTATGTTTTGCGACGGCAGGTGTTTGAGCATATGCAAACCCTGTCGCTCAATTTCTTCGATCGCCAACCCATTGGTGAACTGATGAGCCGCGTCACGGATGATTCTGAGGTGATTGCCCAATTTTTCCGCAATGGGTTGGGAATGCTGCTCAGTGAGAGCATCAAAATCCTGTTCATCATCCTTGCCATGTTTCTGCTGAACTGGCGGATGGCGATCGCCGCCTGCGTCATCGTCCCTCTGGTTCTGGGCTTTTTGACGATGGTCAGCCGCATTTCCGGACCCGCCTTCGATGCGCTGCAAGCGGAAGTGGGCAACCTCAACGGCATCATGGAGGAAACCGTCAGCGGGGAACGGGTGGTGATTGCGTACCAACGTCAGGAGGAGGCGATCGCCAACTTTGAAGCAGTAAGCAAAGCAGCGATGGGCATGGGCATTCGGGCACAATTTGTGGCCTTGCTCAGTCGTCCCATCACTCTCGTGCTCACAAACTTGGACGTGGCGTTGGTTGCCCTAGTTGGCGGTCTGCTCACCCTTCGGGGCGAAGCCGATATAGGTACAGTCACCGCATTTCTGCAATACACTCGCCAGTTTGGGTTACCGATTACCAACATCGCCAATACGCTGAACTTCTTGTTAGCGGCGATCGCCTCGGCTGAGCGCGTGTTTCAAATTCTGGATGAGACCCCTGTGGTGCGCGATCGCCCCGATGCGATCCCCATGCCACCCATCGAAGGTAAGGTCGAGTTTCGCAACGTAGACTTCAGCTATGTGCCAGGACGACGGGTGCTGAAAAATAACAGCTTCGAGGTATTGCCCGGTCAAACCATCGGACTATGCGGCCCCACAGGCGCAGGGAAAAGCACCATCATCAACCTCATTACGCGCTACTACGACCTCGATGCAGGGGAAGTCTTGATTGACGACCACAATCTGCTGGAGGTGCAACAGGCCAGCCTTCGCCATCAAATCGGCATCGTATTGCAAGAGCCCTTCCTATTTTCCGAGACCGTGATGAATAACCTCCGCTATGCCCGCCTAGAGGCAACGGAAGCGGAATGTATCGAAGCGGCCAAACGTGCCAATGCCCATGACTTCGTCATGCGTTTGCCCAACGGCTACGACACGATGATGACCGAACGCGGCAGCAACCTCAGCCAAGGGCAGCGCCAGCTCCTCACCATCGCCCGCATGATGGTCGCCAACCCGCGCATGGTCATCCTCGACGAAGCCACCAGCAACGTCGATACCCGAACCGAAGCGAAAATCCAGGAAGCCCTCGATCGCCTCATGGCAGGGCGCACTAGCTTTGTGATTGCCCACCGCCTCAGTACCATTCGCCATGCCGATAAAATCCTCGTCCTCAACGCTGGCGAGTTAGTGGAACAGGGCACCCACAAGGAACTGCTGCAACACAAGGGACTTTACTACGACCTCTACACCAGCCAATTCAAAGGCAAAGTGGCAGCACTCGTTTAAGCGAGCAACGTAGGCGCGAGTCAAGAAGGTGTTGAGAGTAAATCACGCAGAGGCTTGGCAATCCAGTTGAGGCCGACGCGGATCTGATGGTCAAAGGTGGGCATGCGATAGAGATAGGCAAGGCGACGGACGACATAGGCGAAGGAACCATCAAGCTTGAGACCCATCCCGGTGAGAGTTGCGTTATCCTTGCCGAGCGCCATCATTTCGCCAAAGTGTTGATAGCGGAATGGCAGAAGGGGGCGATCGCTCAACGAGGCCCAGATATTCCAGCCTGCATAGTCGGCCTGTTGGAAGGCAGATTGTGCCGTTACAGGGACGCGTTGCCCCTCAGCATCGTAGTTTTCAGCCGAATCGCCCAGAGCGAACACATCGGGATATCCTTCCAGTTGCAGCGTGGATGACACAATCAACTGGCCCCGGTCATTCTTCTTGCAATTGAGGGGAGCGAGAACTTCTGCAACCTTGGTGCCCACCGTCCACAGCACCAAGTCCACCGGAATAGTATCGACCTTGCCTTTGTAATCGAGGGAAATGCTGTCGGCAGCAATGTTGGTTATGCGCGTTTCCAGGTCGAACCAGATGCCATAGTCTTCCAGCGCCTTCCTTGCCGTCTCACGATTGAAATCGGTCGAGGTTCGTAAAATCTGATCCGACAGTTCGACTAGACGAACCCGCCCTCGATCGCCCAACCGATCCGCCAGCTTGCAGGCCAATTCCACGCCGCTATATCCAGCCCCAGCGATCGCCACCCGGATGCGATCGCGATCGGAATTCTCCAACTCCCGCAGACGCTCCTGTAGCTGAAACGCATCCTCTGTGGTGCGGAATGCCAGAGCATGTTCTTCCACACCAGGCGCCAAATCCATTGGGGTTTCGCCACCGAGGGCAAGGACAAGGCGATCGCAGGTGATCTCAGGCTGACCGTCTAGAAAAATTGCCTTTCGCTCCAAGTCAATTCCCGTCACCTTTGCCTGCATAAAGCGAACGCCTGTGTTCTCTAGCAATTCGGTGAAGGGCGGCGCAATTTCCCAAGTCTGTAGTTCCCCAGTCACCAGTTCGTAGAGCAACGGGAGAAAGAGGAAGCGATCGCGCTGGTCAATCAGCACAATTTCTGGCTTCTCAGCGACCGTCCAGGGTAACTGACTGAGGCGCAAGGCCGTGTACAGCCCCCCAAAGCCACCGCCTAGAATGCAGATACGGGAAGGAGTCTGGGTCATGGATTCGCAAGGATGAGGAACGATAGCACGGGTAACGAAACGTTACATAAGGCTGCTTTTAGCATAACGAAACATAAAAGCAGTTGCCGCCCGCGGCTTCTAGTTTGGGTAACAAGCGACCTAGAGCTGGGCGCAAATCCAACAGGAGGGCTAGCTCTCTCTGAAATCCGCGCCCAACAGCGAGACGGACAGAAAACCTAGCCCTTAAAGCTTATGCGTCTTGACCAGGCTATTCAGAGCGTAGAAATCGCTGTCGCCATGGCAAAATCCTTCTCTGTCAAACCACCCGCGTCATGGGTACTGAGGCTAACGGTGACCTTGTTGTAGGAGATCGCAAGATCGGGGTGGTGTCCGGCAGCTTCGGCGGGATCAACCAGCTTGTTCACAAAGGCAACCGCTTCAGGAAATCCGCCAAACGTACGCACACATTTGATCGTTTTGCCGTCTAGTTCCCATCCTGAAAGCTGACTCAGGCGATTCTGGATTTCGCTTTCTGCAAGGAGTTGAGCCATCGTTTTTCCCAAAAGAGTTCTTCTGCCATTCTTGCAGAAACCCGTCTGATCCGGGTGGGAGATCCCCCAATCACTCAAAGTGTCGGCAAAAAATGATTCCAAAAACTATCCGACCTCCTGCGGAGATGACCGAAGTCAAGAAGCAGGAGGTCGGTGTAGTGGGTCTACAGGTTGTACCTGACTGCCGGGAGGATCAAAAAGACCAGCCCAGCAAGCTTTTAGACGGATCTATCAGTTGCGTAGGCGTTGCTTAGAGAACAGCCCCGGCACACAGCCGGTTTCCCACAACCTGATGACCCAATCGTTTACTACTATCTTGCATGGGCACCACCTCCTGCTTACTAAACTACAATTTTTTGTCTATTGCTTTTGCTAAGCAAAAGCTGCTTGAAATATAACACACTCCTCCTTGGAAGGTGTATCGCTGAGCATCTTTTAGGTCAAAGGGACGGTTATCGGCGATCGCCTGTAGCTGTGTAAGCCTAAATCGCAAAGTAAGTCTCCAACCAAGTCCATGCAATAAGTTTATTTTGCAGAGACAAGAAAATTATTCTCCTCTTCACAAATATTTCACGGATTGCTTATTTCATAGGCGTGGCACGCTAACACAAACAACAAATTTAGTTAGGGTTCCACCTGTTTTGCATAAGTCCTGATTTAATGAATTGGGGTGCCCCTTGATCTGTGAAAATCTAGCTAAAAAATCTAGCTGTCATTGACTCAGCTGTATGCTGCCATACAGTCTCACATCAGTCAGATGCATCAGTAAGATGACACTGTTACTAGCCCAGAGAAGGAGAACTCACCATTATGGAAGGGGAATACACACAACTCGACCGCTATTTAAAGAAGCAATTGTGGCGTCTGGCTGATCTGGAAACTCGCAAGCTGCTATACGAGTCTTGTGGCATGAGCCCAGATGACCCAACACACCTTCCTGTGCAACAAATTCCCTGCGATGTCTTAGCCGCAATCGATCGCCTCTGGATGGGCTATAGTCGCAAGCGCTTTGGCTTTTCGGTACAACGCAAGCTCTGGTACATGTGTCAGGAGAAATATTACGACAAGACCGAAGCCTGGAATCAGTTTGGAAGTAAGGTCGGCTGGCGAGTCAACCACCTGCTGAAGCAGAACTACTGGAAACCTCACAAAGAACTCGACTTTAAGACGGAAGCCCCCGCCGGACATCTCCCTCATATGGGCGATGAGTTTGGCATCAAAACGATGGAGACCTTTGTGCAACAAATTGACTATTGCTCGGCTCCCCCAGTATCACCTGGAGCTTGATTGTCTGCTCAGGCTCACTTGGGGTTGACTTGAGAGCAACTAGCGCTATCAAAAATCGCTTGGGAGAGAGTCTGCGATTCTCTCCCAAAATTTTGGGTGTTTTCACGTAACAGAGAAGCCGATCGGTTTGGGCAAGATGAATTTGGCAGACTGCCGGGAACGGTCTTGTTATTTCGGCATGGCAAAGCTTCTACCACTTTTTCCACCAAGCTTATCTCAGCTGTTCGGGCGCAAATGGCTCAAGCACTGGGCGATCGCCTCTACTAACTTGTCGAAAATTCTGGAAGCGAAGCGCTCAGCCGTGTGGCTTACTACAGCCGTATTGCTGTTACCCGCGGCGAACTGTTGGAACGAAACAGGGTACTGTCCGGTCAACACAATCCAGGGTGTAGACCGATCAAACCACAGTCTGATCAGCATCCCTGACCGCACATCTCCCACAACCTCTAGCATGACTATTCGTTGGTGCAAAGGATTCTAGAAATGACAACCCAACCATCTGAAAAACCATCCTCCCTCATCCCTAGCGATCCTGCCCTCCTCAGCTGGTGGATGCAACCTTCCGACATTCTCGATGTTAGTCACTGGCAGGAAAAACAGGCCACGAAGACACCTGTTGCCATTGAGTCATCGCAGAACGCAACAAGCTTTGTAGACCGCAAGCCTACCATCCGCATTCCAGACTTTTTGGCTCCACTGCGGACTTGCATCAATAGCCTCAACGTGCGTCAGCGTCGACTCGCCCATTTCATTTGTCGCACGATCCCCACTCAGTGCCCATTTGAGCGTGATATTCAGCTATTTGGGAAAACCCTATTTCACATCCCACCCCTCTGCAAACTCAATCCTCTCTACGACGAGGTTGTAGGGTTGAGATTCCGGGCACTCTGCTATCTGGCAGATGAGTGTGGCGAAGATGTGACCGCCTACTGCTAAAGGAACCCATTAAGCCCAGTAGCCACGCCGGATTTGGTTGGGTGGCTGAAGGGATTAGCAAAAACCAAACCCTAGAGAGAGTATAGACGTGGCCTGTCCTCTCTCTAGGGTTTTGAGTTCTTCTATCAAATCCGGTTGAATAGCCATAAATCCCAAATATGTTTTGTGGGGGGCCCGGGGCGGCGCGCACAAAACATATTTTGGGGTTATTGGGAGTGAAACGGATGTGGTTGATGAAAACAAAAACCAAGAGGGAGGGCAGGCCCCGGGTATACAGGATCGAGGGGTTGGTTTTT
>JBCBSJ010000173.1:0-8101 GCA_039819245.1 Cyanobacteria bacterium J06638_20 | reverse complement strand
TTGAAACATGCTTGGCCTGAGTGCCTGGATAACGGGATGTGTCTAAGAGTAATCCATGAAAAAAGTTATCCGTTTAGCCCTCATCCCCCAGCCCCTTCTCCCAAAATGGGCGATGGGGAGCCGTATTCAAAGTCCCTCTCCCGCTCTGGTAGTGGGATTTAGGGTGAGGGCTTACTGGGGATGCTTTATTAGTTGGACGACTCTAACCCGTTTGATGTTGACTTGCATTTACCCCATACAGTTTCCATGACACTCGCGCTTACGTTTCCTGCTTCTACCCAAGATCCGATGTTGAGGAATGCCCGCTCGTCCAAGCCCTTCAGAATTTTGATTGTTGAAGATGAGTTGGTTATGGCGGAGAACCTGGCCAGATACCTGACCAAATTGGGGTATGGGGTTTTGGATATGGTTAATTCGGGGGCTGAAGCGATCGCTGCCAGTCAGCGCTATGTGCCGGATTTGATCTTGATGGATATTACGTTGCAGGGTGAGGTTGATGGCATCGCGGCAGCGGGTGCCATTATCCGTCAGTGGCAGATTCCCATCATTTATATGACGGATCATGTGGATAACGCTACGTTGCAGCGAGCCAAGCGGACAGGGCCTTACGGCTGTTTAGTCAAACCCTTTAACCTCAGCAGTCTCAAAGCAACGATTGAAATAACATTAGAGAAACATCAGCTGGATGTCGATCGCCAAATGATGCAAACGCGCCAACTAGTCGCAGCGCAGCAACAGATAGATGACTTGAAGCATCGCGATCCACTGACCAACCTTTTGAGCAGCATGGGGCTCAAGCGACACTTTCGACGTCTGGTGACTGACTATGTGGCGATCGCCGAAAGGAAAGCCAACCCAATGATTCCGCTCCTGTGCCTCCGCATTGATGGCGTCCAACGGTTACGTAGCTATGGGCTATCGCTATCGCAGTATATGATCCAACAAGTCGCCCGTCGCATAGCCCATGTTTTGGGTGCAGACGGTGTAGTTGCACGGATGGATACCTACGAATTTGCGATTCTCTTGAATCCCATTACCACCAAAGTAAAGGTTGGCCAAATCGCGGATCACTTGCTCGCCGAGATTGCCAGACCCATGAGCTATGGCCACCAGGAAATTTTCGTTACAGCCACCATTGGGGGCAGCCTTTATCCCTACCACGGGTTTCTCTTCAGTGAGCTTCTGACCTATGCCCAAAGCCCGGTCAACCGTCTACAGGCCAAAGGGCGCAATCAATATCAGCTCTATAGTGGCGTTCTTGATCAATCCCCTTCGATGCGCCAACTTTCCATAGAAAGCGGTCTGCATCATGCCTTGGAGCGGCAGGAGTTGCATTTGGTCTATCAGCCCAAGATCAACTTTAGAACCGGAGCGGTGATTGGGGTCGAAGCGCTGTTGCGCTGGCAGCATCCGACATTGGGTAACATTCCACCCATCAAGTTTATTCCGCTGGCAGAGTCGACCGGGTTGATTCAACCGATTGGTGAATGGGTGATTGCCTCAGCATGTCGGCAACTCCGGCAATGGCATCATCAAGGGCTAGAACAACTACGGATGGCGGTTAACCTTTCGATCCTGCAACTGAAAGATGCCTCCTTGCGCTATCACATCAGCCGTTGCTTGCTCGAAAATCAGCTGCCTCCCCATGCCCTAGAACTAGAGCTAACCGAGAGCCTTTTGGTGGAAGATACGACCGAAACCCATCGCTGTATCCACGCTCTAAAAACTGTTGGTGTCGATATTGCGGTCGATGACTTTGGGACGGGCTACTCGTCCTTAAAGTACTTACAACAAATTCCCATTGACAACATCAAGCTGGATCGAACGTTCATCCAAGACATTCACCATCCCAAGAACAAAAACGCCGAAATTGTCCGAGCCATTATCAGCATTGCCCGCGCATTGGGTGCTCGGGTAACGGCGGAAGGGGTTGCGTCTGAAGGGGAGCATGATTTTCTGAGACAAACCGGGGTTGATGTTGCCCAGGGCTATCTCATTAGTCATCCCCTACCCGCCGAAACCTTTATTCAGTGGC
Source organism: Cyanobacteria bacterium J06638_20 (assembly GCA_039819245.1). GTDB lineage: Bacteria > Cyanobacteriota > Cyanobacteriia > Elainellales > Elainellaceae > Vacuolonema. Next base: position 6,066 of record JBCBSJ010000173.1, on the reverse strand, counting down.
TCAAGGCACGCCCCTAACCGATTTGAGTGAGCTTGCTTTCGCCGTTTAAACTTAGTCATCTCCATTCCTCAAGACGCTGCTACAGATAGATAACGGTGCAGCAGCATGATGGGAATGTAGCCCAGGATCGAAAAAAGGATAGAGAAGATGGCACGACAGATGAAAGAGCCAACATCGTTGCAGTAGCGGCGCATGGAAAATTGGAGCAAGAAGAAGGTGATCGCCGCCAACCATACCAGCGGAAAGGTGAGCAGAGTGGACAATCCGGCCATAGTGGAGAAGCCAAAAACAAGAACCAGCATGGGAAGCGACACAATTAGCCAGGCTTGGAGACTAAAGCGTGCCACGGCAAGCCAATGTTTGGGGTTCCAGTGATGCCGGGAAGAGATCCCTGCGACGCCGATGAGAGCGAGATTCACCGCATAGGCCAGGGTGTAGGGATAAAGCAGGGGTGGGCGATCGCCCAGTAACGACGATCCGCTGTCTTCCAGGCTGGCCAGCACGAGCCAGAGCAGCCCCGCTGCCGACACACTGAGGACAGCTACCACAGTGTGAATCTTCCCCGGTTGGGGGCCTAACTCCGTGTCAAACCATCGCTGGGCAGTGAGGGTGGATTGGGTTGGGGCATCTTCAGGAGCTTCGATCCAGGGGACAAACCAGGGATAGGCGAGAAACAGCAGCAGCGGTGGCAGCAGCCAGGTGAACCCGCCCAACATCCACGCGATATAGCCAACAAACGCGACCCCCAGAATGGCGCTGTCGTTGAGGGTGGTGTTGCGTCGCCAAGCCAACCCCAGGAGTACGAGCAGAACCGTTGCCACCAGCCGCCACACCAGTTCGCTGATGGTCATAGTGAGATGGGCGTTAAGTAGGAGGAAGCTGCCCATGGGGATGAATAGGTTGTCGAGGCCGCGCCAGGCGATCGCCTCCAATAGCATCACCAGCAGTCCTAGAATGATGGCGATCATCAGGGTCTCCGCGCGACCCGTCGTGCTAAATAGCAGCAGGGGAATGTGAACGCTGAAAAACGCCACCATGAAAAAGGCCAGGGATCCTTCGGCGCTTTTGAAGCCTTCGTCGGTGGTGTAGCGGGTTTGCCCATAACGCACCCCAATCAGCGCGGCAACGGCATCCGCCAAAGTGAGGATCAGCATGGGAATGATGAACAGCAACTGTTGCTCCGTTGCGGGGACATCACTCAAAGACGACATCCAGAAAACGGTCACAATCGAGATTGTGAAATACACCTCCCCCAGCGATCGCCGCTCCACGCTCCCCAGCACTTTACCCAGGCGTTTTGCCAAGGGCGCAACCAGGCGCAAGGAGACCAGGAATCCGATCGCCAAACCACCCAGCACCGTCACGGGCCAGGGTGATGTGAATAGCCAAGGAAAGCTGAGGGTGAGCAATCCCATGGGAATATGCACCAGTTTTCGGACGAGTTCGGAGTTGGGCGATCGCGTCCGTTGCCATACCCGCAAGCCCAGCATTAAGCCCAGCAACGCACTCAGGACGAGGATGACGTTTAACCAGTCATTCATGACGGTGGTTGAGGATGAAGAGTTAATGGTGTGGGCATCCCCACGCGTACCCTTGACATAGGACTAGGATAGAGAGGTTGTGGGGTATTGGAGTCGGACGAGAGACATTGGGGGAATGGTTCAATCGTCCTGGTTGTGCTGTGAAGGCTATCTAGACTTGCTCCAATCCTTCTACCCTCCTTCTTTGTTCTACCCTTCTTTGGCAAATTCTTTCGGACGATCGCAAACACAATGGCAAATTGGCAAGCAAATTGGCAAAACATCTTTGATAACTGGGTTTTGGTTCCAGAGAATCCACGGGGAGCCATCCATTTTTTGGGTGGGGCGTTTGTGGCAACGGTGCCGCAGGTGTCCTATCGATGTTTGCTGGAAGGGCTCGCAGATGAAGGCTATGTGGTGATTGCCACTCCCTTTGTGAACACGCTAGACCATGGGGCGATCGCCCAAGAAGTTCTGGCGTCGTTTGAGCGAGCTTGGGAGTATGTGCGGACGCGGTTGTTGCGATCGACTTATCTTCCCCTCTATGGCATGGGGCACAGTATGGGCTGCAAGCTGCACCTGCTCATCGGTAGCCAACTGGAGCAAGTGCGCGATGGCAATATCCTCATGGCCTACAACAACTACCCCCTCCGCAAAGCAGTGCCGTTAGGCGAAGAGGTCTATCAGGTAACGAATCAGCTTTCGGCTCAATTTGCCACCCAAATTACGCAGTTGACTGAGCAATTTGCCCAGTTGGCTCCAGAGGTGAAGCCAAATCTCGATGTGGAATTTACCCCATCGCCGGAGGAAACCAGTCATTTGGTCGAAACACAGTATCAGGTGAAGCGTAATCTGTTGCTGAAGTTTACAACCGATACCATCGACCAGACCCGCCCACTCCACGACATCCTGCGGGTGCGCTATCCAGAGATGACCTCTGTGCAGATTCTTAAAGGAAACCATCTCACTCCCCTGAGTCAGGATCTAAAATGGCAGGCTGGAGAGTCATTTAGTCCGCTGGATGCCATTGGTCAGATGGTCAACCAAACGATGAAACAAACCGTGAATCGGGATTTCTATCAATTGCAAAAGGCAATTCTCCGCTGGCTCGACCCCGTTGCCTATATTTAACAATCCAACCTTTATGCACTATTCCGCTTTTTTTCGTGGCTTGATGCTAGCCGGTAGCCTGGTGTTTTTCCTGGGTTGTCAGGAACCCATGCCTTCGGTTGAAGGCGATATGCCATCTCTTGATGAGTCCGTCGTTGCGCCGCCGACTGAGGAGGAATCGCCATTCCCTGAAACTCCGGAAGCTTCTCCAGAAACTAGCTCCACCGAAATTTCTGCTATGGCCTTTGGCGTCGCCGAACTGGGGATGACGCTGGAAGAACTGAAGGCGGCGCTATCGGGTGCGACGTTTGAGGTGCAATCGCCCTTTCTTGTGGATTTTGATGCGATCGCCGTTTCTCAAAATGGCGAGGTGCAGTTCTACATCCTTTATCTGGCCGGAGATACCTTTGATGACACCGGCGTCATTCAGGGGATGTTTACGGACAACCCGGTCTACCAAACGGCGGAGGGCATTGGCCCCGGTTCGGCCATTACAGACGCAGAAGCCGTCTATGGCAACGCTATCTTGGCCTACAACGTCGAAAATGAATCGCGGGAGTATGTGCGCTTCGAGCAACATCCGGCGAACAATCTGGCGTTTGGCACGGGTTCCGGTGCAGAAGCGGGCATTTATCCTGAGGGGGATGCGCCGTACCGCGAAACGGAAGAATATCGCCCAGATGCCACCATCCAATCCGCGATGATCATTTGCCTCACCGATGACTGCACGGTTCCGGAGTAACTTCCAATGGAATGGGCGATCGCATTGGTTTTGTTCTGCTCCTAGGGAGGGTTCCATCAAAAAAATTACCCTCGAAGACCGTGCCCTTCGACTACGCTCAGGACACACGACGACTCGCTGACTGAGCGCAGTCGAAGCCAGCGGCTATATTCTCTTCAAGAATGCACCTAGGATATGGACAGGCACGTAGGGTATGGACGGATAATTGCTTTAGGGGCAGTTGTTGTAGAGGAATGCCATGCAAATTCAGCAATATCTTCACGCGGCCGTTTTGGTGTCTGACCTAGAACGAGCTGAGCAGTTTTATAGCCAGGTGCTGGGCTTGGCACGGTGCGATCGCAATCTCAACTTTCCGGGGATTTGGTATCAAGTGGGCGACAAGCAGGTTCACCTGATGCAAAGCGATCACTTCGCGGCTCCACTTTTCAACGAGCAGAAATGGGGACGCAATGCCCACCTCGCCTTCGCGGTGGCCGATCTGGATGCAGCCAAGTCAAAGCTTTTGGAGAATAACTGCGAGATGCAAATGAGTTCTTCCGGACGAGCGGCATTGTTTACCCGCGATCCAGATGGCAACATCATCGAGCTACAGCAGGGATAGAAACGCAAACTGCGATGGCTAGGCTAAAGTCAGGGAACCATTTCCCTCATGTGTTGATTCCAATCTGTCTATTTGCTGAGGTAGAAATCCTACATTTTGTTGATGGGATACCAGTAAGGGTTTCATTCTTGGGAAGTGACCATCCAGAGGTAGGATAGGCAGCATCATTCAGGACTGACGCAACCCTCGCGTAATCCTGACTCAATTCGTTGATAGTGTGGCACGATGCACCCACACCATCAACCAACTGCGTAAATCCTATTGCTGAACGGGAGTGCAGCCGTTATGTTGATTCGAAAGCTAATGCAATGTGACGAATTTATGGCGGGCGATCAGTCCATCCTGCGGGAGTTGTTGCATCCCGATAAGCAGGCGATCGCCCTACGCTACAGCCTGGCCCATGCCACTGTGCCTGCTGGACAAACCTCGACCCCCCACGCCCTTACCACCTCCGAGGTCTACTACATCCTCAGTGGCGTTGGGCTGATGACCATTGATGACGAAAAGCAGCGGGTCGAGCCGGGGGATGCGGTCTACATTCCACCCAATGCGCGGCAGTTTATCCACAACCCAGGGCCAGAGCCATTGATTTTTATCTGCATTGTTGATCCGGCGTGGCGGCAAGAGGATGAGACGGTGTTTGCCGATGGGTGATGGTTTTAGCGCTTGTCTTAAGAGCGAGAGAAGCGATCGGGAGCTAGCTGAGAAAGCACATCTGCTGGTTCCCCTTTGTGGAATTTGGCAAACTGCCGCGCCAAGGGTGGTGCGAGCAAGAAAGGCCCATTGAAGCCTGCACACAGGTGCAAGCCCTCATGATTGGGTAAGGCACCAATGAGGGGGAGGCGATCGCCACTAAACGAGACTAGGCAGGATGCCCAGGTGCCCGGTACATCCTGCAAGGCGGGTAGCACTGTGCCAACCCCTGCACGAATCTGTGCTGCACTGGCGGCAGCATCCAATTGCGCCTGTGGATTGGTCAGCACCCGGCTCGTTTGCCCCATACGCACACTGCCATCTCGATATTGCAAGGCTCCTGCATCCAGAATGGCGGGTGCGACTTCATGACCGGGTTCATCCCACAGAGCCTCTTTGTCAGGCTGAGTGGCTTCTGCTTCCATCTCCATGCGATCGAGTTCGGCAGGCATGACGATGCTTTGCAGATGCAGCTCATCCAGCGGCGGCGTTTCAATTATCTCGGCCTGGGTGAAGTACACCTTGGCTGAAATTCCAGCCTGGTGTAACAACGATCGGCTCAGACCCCCAGCACAGACCAGCACATTGGCTCCGTGAAATGTTCCTTGATCGGTTTGGACTCCCTGGATGCGGGTTCCAGATTGCTCAAAGCCATTGACGGTGGCAATGTCTAGCACGCCTCCCCGACGCTGCATGGCGGTCTGATACCCCTGCGCTAAAGCATGGGGCACAACGTTGCCATGCTTGGTGTGAAAGGCAGCGGCGATTGCTCCCTTGTCTAGCAGCGGCTCGATTTCTCCGGCTGCGGTGGGATCCAGTTGAGTGGGGGGAATGCGGAAGTCTTTGTAGTTGGGGGCGATCGCCGCAGGATCGCGATCGGAAGCGACCGTCAGCAGCAAATCCAGATCTCGGTACTGAATATCGTAGTCGAGTTCAGCGGCTAGTGTTTGATAGATGGCCTGACTCTCGTCACAAAGCTGGCGCAGAAAAGGGGTATTCCCCGACCAGTAGGCGATTCCGCCATAGCTGTAGCGGGTTGCGTTGAGAGATTGTGTAGCGCGATCGAGCAGCAAAACTGAAAATCCTGCCTTGGCCAGTTCGTACCCAAAGGCTGAACCAACTAGCCCCGCACCCACCACAATCCAATCGTATGTCTTCAAGTTGTCGTCTCCTGCACCATGGCATCGACTTCAATTTCAACCAGCATGTCTGGAGTTGCCAGGGCACTGACCTCGACCAGCGTGTTGGCTGGTCGCACTGTTGAAAAGAACTCATGGTGTGCCCGTGTGGCTTGTTCCCACTGACGCATATCGGTAATGTAAACCCGTGTCCGCACAACATCAGCTAAGGTCGCTCCCAATGCTTGAAGCGCGCGCTCAATCTTCTTGTAGATGTAAACG
>JBCBSJ010000172.1:0-8129 GCA_039819245.1 Cyanobacteria bacterium J06638_20 | reverse complement strand
CCAAAACCCAAAGCCCCTATTTTTGCGGCGCGAAGCGCCGCAAAAATAGGGGCTTTGGGTTTTGGTGCGAGATATGAGTATAGGGACTAAAACGAAGTCCAGTCCCTATACGGCCCAATTCATCTTCGGTTCCGATAAAACCTTACGCAGGATAAATGCGGAGGCGACGGTTGGGCTCTTCGCCAAAGCTCGAAGACTTGAGTCGATAATGTTCGACTAGCTCATGTTGCATCTTGCGCACTTTGGAGGAGCGCGGCAACAATTCTACGGGTTGCCCTTTGGGTAAAACAATTTGTTCTACGGCTAGTCTTGCTTCTTCCAGTGCTTCTAGCTCATCCTCATCCCCATTCTGGGAGAAGAGGACAAGGTTCATCGGCTCATTGTCGGGGATGCCTGCCTCCTCCATCTTGAGCAAGCGCTGGAACCCCCGGATAATTTGGGGAACCGTGTTGGACTTGATAGTATAGATGGGAACTTGCCGATGTTTGGCCAAATGGCGCAGCTTGGAGTGATTTTTGACATGCGATCGCAACGCTAGCACCGCATCCGCCTCGTCCAAATCCTTCGTCACCACCACGGGCAAATTCATTGTCCGAATCACCTGCTCCACCTGATGCCGGCTGACGGCGTAGGGATATACATGAATCGGCAAATCTTCGCCATTAGGCCCCACCATTGCCAGGGAATTGCGGGACTGGGCACCGGGGATGGGGATTCCCTCGCGCAGCGACTCATCCAGCAGCATCTCGAAGTCTTGATGTTCGGTAGCGGGGAGGGTGGGTTCTGCGCGGGTACTTTCTAGGCGGGGTTGGGTACTCAGGGGCGACATTTGTCCTGAGGCTCGCCAACCGGCTGCCGGACGGGCTTCGCGTTCGGGGGAGAGGCTGCCGCCCAGGGGTAGGCTGCGGATGGTTTGGGGGCGATCGCGCACAGGAGTTTCCTGGCGCACTTGGACTTCGCCCGTTTCCGACACGCTGCGCATTTGGTAAGTGGGCTGGCGACCGCGCAGCAGCATATCAATGGTTGCTCCCACATCCTCATGCACTACCCAGCTCTGCCGCTCGAGCATTTCGATAGCAATGTCGAAAGTTGGCGGCGCTTTCCGCTCCAGGACGCTCTTTTGACTACCCCGACGGCGGGCTTCTTCATCGCCCAAGGTGACGGACTGGATGCCACCAACCAAATCCGACAGGGTGGGATTCTTCATCAGGTTTTCGATGCGATTGCCATGGGCGGTGCCCACAAGCTGCACCCCGCGCTCGGCAATGGTGCGGGCGGCGAGGGCTTCCAGTTCGGTGCCGATCTCGTCGATCACAATGACTTCGGGCATGTGATTTTCCACCGCCTCGATCATCACTTGGTGCTGGAGTTCGGGACGTGCTACCTGCATGCGGCGGGCTCGGCCAATGGCAGGGTGAGGCACATCCCCATCCCCAGCTACTTCATTGGAGGTGTCGATAATGACGACGCGCTTGCCTAAGTCATCGGCTAGAACCCGCGCAATTTCTCGTAGGGCGGTGGTTTTGCCCACTCCAGGACGTCCCAGCATGAGGATCGACTTGCCCGTTTCGACCAAATCGCGAATCATCCCGATGGTGCCATAGACGGCTCGCCCGACCCGACAGGTCAGCCCAATGATGTCGCCCGAGCGGTTGCGCATGGCACTAATCCGATGCAGGGTGCGCTCAATTCCCGCGCGATTATCGCCGCTGAAATGGCCGACGTTGCTGATGCAATAGTGCAAGTCATGCTGAGTGATGGGCGTTTCAGAAAGATACTCGGTGCGCTCCGAAAATCGGGCTTCGGGAAGACGTCCGAGGTCTAGTACCACTTCGATGAGGCGATCGCGTTCTGAATGATCCGTCAGTTTTTCTTGAAGCGGCTGTGGCAGGATGGCCAACAACTGATCCAGATCATCATTGATTTGCAGCGGTTGCACCGAAACAGTTGGTAGCTGCGTAGACTCGTTTGGAGACGGGGATGAGTCGGAGGATGGGATGAGCGGACGAGAATTGAACGTCATGAGTGGTAGGTAGTTCTGAAAGTCCAAGTGATGGGGTAGAAGCCCTGACGGCTATCGGAAGCCACGGATCGGTTGCGACGCAATTTCGAGTTGAATCATGGGAATTACCGTGAGGAGTGGTTGACAGGTCAAAGAACGGTGAAAGTGGACATGGAATCGGTTACGAGGCAGAGGTGTGAATGTGAGATTTAAGGGGGGAAACAAGGCTAGTTGCCAGTTGAACCGCTTGATGGAGTAAATCGGGGAAATCTTCTAAATGCTGAGCGGTCGGTGGAGGAAGAACAGTAGGCGGCTTTAGCTCGGTGGCAGTAGGAGAAGACGAGCTTTCGGTCGATCGCCCGTGCCATGCCCACTCTTTCGCGCCCTGGGCAGAGCCTGACGTAGGAATCAGCGGCGTCTCCACTACAGGTGTTGGCAGCGCCGAGGAGCAATGCAATTGGCGATCGCTCAAATCTTGCAATATGGGAGCCAGCAACACGCGGGCAAAACTGCCATAGGCCACTCCATTGATGAAGCGCGGAGCAGCCGATGGTGGAATAACTTCGTTAAAAGACGATGGTAACGACCGGGAGACAGTATTCAACAGCCCTAGCTCCCTTAGCTTGGGGACGGTGTAGGCATTGGTTCCCCCTGCCAGTTGGACATATCCTGGCAAGTTGGCTGCCAGCACCTTTTGCCCAAGTCGAATGGTGGCGTGGGTGACTCCCTTACCAATATCTCCACTCATGGGACGCCCGTCCGTTTGCCAGATCACAGGACAGGGTAATGGTGTGATTACGCGATGTAGAGCTTGTAAGTATTCAATCAAACCATCCCCGTCGGGGCAGCTAATAGCAAGGACTTTCAGGGTTTGGCAAGCAGGGGCGATCGCTCGCCATAGTTGTGTAAAGTCTTGTAATCGTCCGACCTGGGTGTGAATTTCGAGAGCATCCACCTGGGGTAGCACATCGGCCATCACCGCATCTGGCGATGCCCGGAGCGATCGCGTCTCAATCTGCTGAATTGGGCAAACGGGCAGACACCGACCACAGCCATAACATCGACTCTCAATCACACCCGACTGTTCGGGACGGGAGCCAAAGCGAATAGCATCAGCGGGACAGATCGTTTCACAGGGGCGCGGACAATCAGCTGGACAGTGAGCCGGGGCAAAGGTCGCCTTCCGGAAGTGGGGATCATCGCCATCATTAAGGCTCACCATCAACCACGGGCGATCGCCCCCTTGTCCTAATGCCAAGAATCTGGAGGTTCCTGGAGCATCGACCGTTACCGGCTTCCCGCGAGAATACAAACGCCAAAATGCTGCCAACCCCTCTCGGGCAGCAGCCACCACAGCAGGATCAGCCGCAACATCAATGCAATCAGCGCCAGCCAGCGCATAGGAAAGGGTCAGGCTGCGAACATCGGGCAGCGACTGGAAGCTTGCACCGCAGATTAACTTGAACCAATGCCCGTCTTCAAGGGATCGGAGAGGAGAATAACAGTGCGTGACCCTGAGTTCTGAACGACTCACTCCGGTTAGTACGTTGGGTAGCGGTATGGGATCAGTGTACTATACTCACGCAAGTTCCGGCAGCGGGATCATGTCAGGCAGCTGATACCAGGCTTTTGAGTGGGTTCCAGGTGAAGGTGCGATCGCCCCCAACTTCAACGACAACTTTCACCCGTGGCTCTTTGGCCGGCAATGTGGCCAGAAAGGCTAGCTCCTGCTGGGAGAGGATGTTGCCTTCGATGAGCCACAACACAACGCCTTTTTCATTCGACGCAAGGTTATCCAAGCGATAGGTCAGAATTGGAGGGAGATAGTAGCGGTAACCCACAGCTCCATCGCGGCCAGTGGTTTTCTTACCCAAGTGAGCCGGACGAACGCCATGGACTTGCATGAGGTAGGAAGCGGGGTCGCCTAAACCTCTAGCGGTTAGACACACCAAGTTGTACCCTGCTGCACGCACGCGACGCTGATACCGCCCTTCAGCTCCACCTTCAAGAGGAACATAGGCTGCCAATGCGCCTTCTTTTTCCAGTTGGTTGATGAATCGCTTTCCGGTAATGATGAGTGGCATAGCGGCTTGTCCTTTGCGTCTTTGTGACTGCGTTTTCGTCTGTATCCAAACCTGCGCGGGTATCGCTTGGGGCATCTATCCCTAATAAGATTACAGAGAATTTACAAATGCCCACAGTTACAGAATAGAGCCTCTGTGACCCTCAAATGCAACGATATCGATAGAACTCTTTTATTACGTTCATAGCCTGGGAAAGCAAAACCGGCATTAGCTGGATGCTCCTCACCGATACGAAGCGGCTTAGCGTTACCGATGCCCTTTGCCGAAGGGTGTTTCCAGGAACAGCTTTGATCATCACATTCATAACCTGGGCAGTTAAAAACAGTATTACCTGGATGCCTCCCACCGATGCGAAGCGGCTCAACGCCGCCAATGCAACGCTCCTTTGAGGAAGGAGTCCTTTTTGAAAAGGGGGGTTGGGGGAACGAGCTTCGTTCCCCCGGTCAGGGGGTTTGGGGGGCGGCGCACGCCCAATCAAGCCTTAGATTTCTCATCCGCAACCTCCTTATCTCATAGCGGTGTGCAATCCGCGTAAGTACAATATTTGGAGTACCTCGACTGCTAAGAGGACAGTAGCGATGGGGGCTTACTCCTTAGACTTGCGACGCAAAATTGTGGATCTTTACGAGCGCGGGGAAGGATCCATCCGGCAACTGGCCACTCGCTTTGCGGTCAGCCCCGACTGTGTGCGGCGCTTGCTCAAACAGCACCGAGAGACAGGTAGTCTCGCCCCCAAACCCCATGCGGGAGGCCCCAAACCCACCCTACAGGCGGAACATCATGTCGTCCTGCGGGCTCTCGTGGCAGCCGATAATGACGCGACATTAGCCGACTTGGCCCCCCGTTTAGCCGAACAGACCTCGGTGCAGGTGAGTCCCAGCACGATTAGTCGCCCCCTCAAAGCCCTCAACATCACACGAAAAAAAAAGCCTCAAGGCCAGCGAAAGCTACAGTGAGGCCAAACAACAGCAGCGGCAAGACGACTGGCAGCAGGTCTGCGAGGTAGCCGCAGAGGACTTGGTGTTTCTCGATGAAACGGGCGTGAATCTAGCGATGGTGACAGCCTATGCCCGAGCCCAACGGGGGCAACGAGCCTAGGCTCAACAGCCCAAAGGGTATCGCCCCAACCTCTCGGTGATTGGGGCGATGAGCTTGAAGGAGGGGTTTATCGAAGGGCTCAGCTTTCAGGGGGGAACCAGCAGCGAGGTGTTTGTGTGGTTCATTGAAACCTGCTTATGTCCACGCCTATGGCCCGGGGCAGTGGTGGTGATGGACAACTTACCGGCGCACAAAGTCGAGGGAGTGCGTCAGGCTATCGAGGCGGTTGGGGCTCGCTTGCTGTATCTATCGCCCTATTCCCCGGACTTCAATCCGATTGAACAGCTCTGGTCGAAGTTGAAGGGCTATTTGCGTTCAGTGGAGGCACGTACGACGGAGGCGTTGCATCAAGCCATTGCCCAAGGGTTGTGCCAGATTACTCCAGATGATGTGCATCACTGGTTCACCCACTGTTGCTGCTGTGCTTGAACAACCTGCACACCGCTATAACGCTCTTCAATGACTCTAGGCAGAGGAAAGGTTTTGTTGTGCGGTAAAAGGGGCACCTCGGAATTGATTCATGCACCGTATGAGCGTTTACAACCCTTGCACCAACTCGGGAATCGGAAACACCTTCAACCAAGGGTTGAGACGATTTGAACTGACCCAAGGCAACAGAATCAGACGCAGGTTGTTGAGCCAGTTCTTCCACCCATTGCCCGGATCCCAAGCCGAATGTTGGGGAAAGGCAGAGACGACTATTGAGGGATCAAGTTCAGGTGGAATAGCGCCCTCCGGCCGCATGGGAGGCGTATGTAAGGTGACCATCAAATAGGCGCTCATGACAATCTCCCACCATTTTTCAATCGGCGCATAGTCTGTCATGCGAAAGTCCGCCCAGCCCAGTTCGTTTTTGCTTTGCTTGAACCCATATTCCACCCAGTTTCTCAACCCATAGAGGTCGCCCACTTGTTTGTAGGAAATCCCCTCCACCCGCGTCATGACCATCCAGGTTGAGGCCGGGGGGAGAGTTGCTTTATCCGTGGTCAGTTGCCAGTACCGTTGGGCCCCGCGCTTGCCATAAACAATCTCTCGGATGAAGCGCGTTTGGCTGCTCCCATCACTCAACCTGCGCACATATGGACGCCAACGATTGGCCCGCACTCGTTGCTCCTGGGGTAGTAACACCGCATGGTTAGAGCGAATGGCCAGCACATACGGTAACTTCAACTGATGCAGCGTGCTGACGAAACTACTACCGCTTTCCCCATAGGCACTATCGGCCAGGACTAAGTCGAATTCAAAGCCGAATGCACAGAGCTCCTTCACCATGGCCGCTCCAATTTCGGGTTTGCTGCGATGGTCATCTCCCGCTTTTAATCGCGCTTTCGGCTTGTAGACTTCAAAGGTTAAGGGAAAGGCGATATTGTCAATTACCCCATAGGCATCTACCGAGACAAGGCCGTTCTCCACTTTGTCTAAGTTACCGATGTACTGCCGCTTCACATAGTCCGTTGTATGCCCTTTTTTACGGTCGCCCGTTTCATCAATCACGAGTACCACTTTACGCCCCCCCAGCCGGGAAAGAATCAGCTCGATTCGGCGTTGTCTCAGCGCGCTGACAGACCAGGGGGATGCCACCAAAAACTGTTGCAAGGACTGCGCATTTGGCAAGCCTGTGACCGTGGCAATCGCGGGTAGCGATTTTCGTTTCGCCTCCGATATCATCCCTAGGTGCAGATGTTTGAAGGCTTCGAAGCTTCTTACCTCAACGAATAAGTCGCGGTACCGTTCACAATAGTCATCGACGAACCGCACAGTCGGCTTGGCTTTACGGAGCGCTATCATTGACTCTGCCTCGGTCTCTACCCTGCTACTCTAATTTATATACGGTCAGAGTCATTGAAGAGCGTTATAGCACCTTTAACAGGATGCTCTCGATTGTTCACCCGAGCCGATAGAACTTTGAGGTGTGAGGAATAATTGTTCCTCATACCTCAAAAAAGCTTCAAATTCATTAAGCCTTCAGATTCATTAGGCTCTGAGCTACTGCGGTTTTTTGCATCCAGTGGCAGAGTTCTTAGTGCTTCCGAAACATGGGATTATTTCACCGATCTTCCCCTTTCGTGAAACGTAATCCCAAGTTGTTTATTACCATTCACCGAGACTGGACATGAAAAAGAAATTGAGTATACTACTGGTTCTAATTCCTGCGGTAGTCCTGGGTGCTGCCAGTGCTAATGCAATCAGCGAGTTCAATCGTCTAAGGACGCAATTTACAGGCTCTGAAAAATGTCTAGATATCATTAATGATGGGGCGAATGACCAACTCATCATGGCTGACTGTGCAGACTACTCTGGACAGTTTTGGAGTTTTCAGCCAATTGGTTCTGAGGGATACTATCGTCTTCGAACAATGTTCACTGGAGAAGACAAGTGTTTGGACATCATTAATGATGGAATGAACGATCAATTAATTATGGTTGATTGTGGTAACTATTCTGGGCAGTTGTGGCAGATATCAGATTTTTAGTGAGATCAGCTAACATTTATTAGATGCTAGCGCTAGCATCTAATAAATGCCTCGAATTAAGTGCATTGCATCCGATAAGTGCTCCTCCTTGCAACCAGAGACAGGGTGATGAATTCTGGCAATACAGTGGCACCATTAAGCATATTGAGCACTATTTATTCATTCTCTTTAACTCGATTTATGGTACTGGGTGGAGAGGAACTTCATTTCAAGATTTACGCCTGGTCGTTCTGGACATGCAAGGTGAGCTTCAGATTTTACTTAACCAAGATTTTTCCGTTGAACAAACCTACCTATTGTTAGAGTATCTTGAATATAAACTCTGATTATTCCAGAGCTTTAATGTTCTTTGGTCAACCTATAAACCTCGTCCATCTTGAGAACTAGAGTTTTTTGCCAGAGCTGGTAGGCTGAACTGAACATCTAAACCAGTTGGGCAGATCACGATGCTGACAGTGAATTTGGAACGGTG
>JBCBSJ010000171.1:0-8342 GCA_039819245.1 Cyanobacteria bacterium J06638_20 | reverse complement strand
GGGGGTCAGCTCAAGGTCGAAATAGTTGAGAATCACTGTCAACTACCCCTCTGCAAAAAGGGCTCAAACCCTTATACGGAAAGCAATCTGAGGGGGTTGACGAAGTTATGCGGTTTTCAAGGTTCGCCAGACCCCCTCAGACTAGCAACCAGATCTTGTCGCTTCAAGCCTCCAAAGCTATATTTAACAATTCTTTTGCCTGATGTAGGTCAAAATTTCCCGCACAACACCACTCTTGCCTCGACAGCTTAACAGCAAGACATCGCCTGACAACGTTCCCAGCTTCCTAAGTTGTGCAATGCTCTCAGTCTGCTTATGCCGCATGTACCCCGTGATCAACACAATTAGATCGCAGTCATGAATTTTAGCCTTGATATTGCTCCGCCCTAAACTGTGCTTGCTAAAAGGGGGTAACTCCACCCAATGGGCTAGACCATACTGTTGTGACAGCTCCGTAATCACCCCTCGTCGGGTTGAGTTGTGGCCGCCCACCAACGCCAACTTAATACCCGCCAGATTCACTGTTGCCAACTCTGTCGGGTTTTCCGGCAGGGCGATGGGTGACTGTGCGGCCAACGGCTGCAACGCTGACCCTGATTGAGGCAACTGTGTTGTTTCAGCCAGGGGGGTAGCCTCAAGTGTGGGTTCCCATGCTGCCGTTGTTGTCAGCAGCCCAAACAGTTCTTCAATGAGGTCTTCTAGCTCCCAAATTTCCAGTTGTAGATCGTCCCGCTCGGCCAGCAACTCGTCATATCGAATTTGCCAGCCCCGGTTGGCCAAGCTCAGCTGATGGCGAATTTGATTGATTGCTGAACTGAGTAAGTGATGTTCTGCTTTCAAGGTTCTAAGCTGACGCCTCAAGTGATATTTTTCGCGGCGGTCAGCTCCGGATGCACCTTTGATCAACAGCTTTATCTGTCGATGCATCGAAGTTGGGAACTGCCGGAACCATGGGTAAGCGTGCTTCATCGTAATGCTCCCTCCATTGGCTTGACCCAAACATCGGCATTCTCAATCAACCGCTCAAGTGCGGCATAAATGATGCGGTATTGCCCAAAGAGTTCTTGTCCCACCTCGCGGTTGAGATACTCGCATTGAACCGCAAACTGAACCCAAGTTTGCATCTCAGCGGCTTCTGCTTGAGCATCACTGAGTTTGGCGATAAAAGCCTTACGATAACGACGCTGGCCCCAGGCTTCAGCAAGGCTGGCACAGACAGAGCGCGATGCTGTAAGCGACTGGCGCGTCAGCAACAGCCGTTCCTCAGGCGGAAATTGCCGCGAAAGCTCAAAAATCTGTGTAGAACACTGAAACGCGAGTTGATAAACTTTGAGTTCTTGATAGCTACGAACAAAGTCTGACATGGTACGGGTGCTTTTGATTTGGTGAGTGAGCAAGTGAGAAGGGTTAGGCTGTGGCCGGTAAAGTTACCTCAACGCTGTTTTCCAGTTGAGTTGCGCCAACGGCTGCCGTTTCCATGAGTTGATCGAGAACCGTATCTAGATAGCGATAGCGGTCGTACAAGTCTTGGCCTGAGGCTGGACTGATATAGCCAAGGCAAATGGCCGCTTCGATCCAGGTTTGCATTTCGGCTGCCGCTGATTGAGCCGCAATCAGTTGACGCAGGAGGACTTCACCCTTACGCCGCTGCCCCCAAGCAATGGCAATCTGAGCCCGGACAGCTCGCGATGTGGCGAGCATTCGGCGAACTAGGTAACGATCCTCACCTTCGGGAAACTGCTGGGCCAGGTCATACACTTCGACTGAGCATCGCAATGCCAACTGATAGACCTGAAGGTTTTGTAAGCTGCGGGTAGTGTTCGGCATGGTCATTACTCCGGTTAAACAATAAAAGTCACGTCATCGACTTCGCGCTGGGGTTGCTGTCCCAGCACGAGCACTTTCTTGCGGTAGCGAGGCGATAAGGGATAAAAGCGCACCTGATCTTCTTCAGGCTTGATATAGCGGTTGAGGCGGCGCTGGATCATGTCACGCTGGTCAGGGTTGAGAACACATTCAAAGACCGATTTCTGTACCCGCATGCCATAGCCCTCCAGTAGATGGGCGACTTTATTACGGCGACGATCCAGCACAATGTCGTAACAGATTAGGTAGAACATCACCCCTCCCAGTTCATAGGCCGATACACGGGCTGTTCCCCCATCAAGCAGGCCACATATTCCCACACCTGTAGCTCAAAGCAGCGGCGATAGCTGACCTTGTAACCCGTATGGGGATGCGTCACAGATTGCTGTAGCTTTTCCTCCCAATGTTTGAGAAACCGTTTCATGGCATCCGGATGCAAGTACACCCCACCCCGTTCATCCGGGGGAGTAAAGTCCTCTTCTTTGAAAATGTTGGAATTAATGAGGTAAGCCACGAGTGAATCCACCGCGATCGCGCGAAACTCTTCTACCAGGTCACATACCAATGAGGGACGATTTTCCTTCGGCAGATGTAAGTTACCGAAATGGGTGTGCAAACCGACGCCCTCCACCATGGCGTGAACATTTTGCGAGAGCAGCGTATAACCCAGGCTCAACAAGCTGTTGATTGGATCTGTTGGCGGGCGACGAGTGCGCTTGGCAAATTCAAATTGGCCCTTCAGCAAAGAGGCATAGGCTTGGAAATAAAGATTAGCTCCTGTGCCCTCGTAGCCCAACATCGACTCCAACGTGTCAATGGTTGGCACCGTTTGCATCAGCTCCGCCAGCGACTCAATTGCCTGTGTGGCTTTGTCAGTCTTGCGCCGTCGATTGAGCCGCAGCAACAAAATCCGTGAATTATGCAACTTGCCGACAATGATGCTGGCGGCCTGGGTGCGGATAAATTCTGGATCCTGTGATTTCTGCACCTGTTGAGTCAAATAGTCCAGCCGGGCTTGCCCGGTCGTTTGCAGCCTGCCAAAGTAGCGGCCCTTATTCGACAAATAGAGAAGGGGAATGCGCCGCTGCAATGCCAGTCGCACCGCCCCATGGGAAACATTGCAAACCCCAAACATCACCACCTGGGTGATGCGGCTAGCGGGTACGGCACAGCGCAGCTCACCGTCATAAAACACTTCAAACTGCTTATGCTTAACGCGGAGATAGGAGCCCTGCTCCGTGACATATAACGTCGTCATACCGTCCCTCCAATAGTCATCTGATGAAGTTGCCAACCGTTGCTTGGGCGTTTTGACAAGGCTGCAAACCTGGGGCGGCCCAAATCCCGCCTTGGGGGCCTTTCTAGGCTTGCCTGCTGCCCGCTGCCTTGCTGGCCCTTCTACTTCCCCGTGCTGAAATCGATGCCCCAGGAAGACAAACGCTTCTCCCGGTGGAATAATGCGTGTCTTTGTGGGGTGAAGACTGAGATAGAGGTCTTCTATCCACGCCTGCATCAGCGATAAGGAACGGCTCGCTTCGAGCGCACTCTGACACACCGCGACACAGTCATCGCCGTAGCGCACCAAATCAATGTCAGCCTCTAAGCAGCGCTGATCAAAATCGTTCAAATACAGATTGGCCAGGGCTCCCGATAGGATGCTGCCCTGCAAGACCCCTTGATTGGCCTGGTAAAACTGACCCTGGATAACGATGCCCGACTTTAGCTGTTGCTCAATCCACTGCACCCAGGCGGCTGGCAGGGTTAGCTGCTCCAGTTGATGCAGTAAGAGTGGCCAGGACAAGCTATCAAAAAACTGCTGAATGTCAGCCTTGATCACCCAGGCGGGTTGATGACGATAGCGTTCCATCACCCGATTTACAGCCGTGTAAATCGAGAGACCGGGGCGATAGGCAAAGGTCGCCTCACTGAAAGCACCTTCCAATTTGGGATAGATGCTTTGCAGCAAATAGCGTTGCACGATGCGATCGCGTACAGTGGGAATGCCAATTAGACGGCGTCCACCACTTTTCTTTGGTAAGTAAAAGCCCTTAGCGGGGCTTGCGACATAGCTTTCCTGGCGCATCTGTTGATAGAGGCGACGAATTTGTTCGCGAGCAATGCCCTTGAACAAATCCACCGTGATGCCATCAACGCCAGCAGCACGACTACCGTGCTGCACCAGATGCCAGGATGCCGCGAGTTGCTCGGCATACAGTTTCATGGTTGTTCCCTTAGCAAGTGTGGAGTTATGGAACCAAGTGGCTGTAAACAACCTTCTCCTTAGTTCACGCAGCCATACTCGCAAGGGGGTACCTGAGCTCAACCCCGAGCTGTAACTGAGTTCATACCTGAGTTCGCAACTGAGTTTTGTTTAAGGCAGAAGGCAGAGGGCAGAGGGCAGATAAATGCGAGTATCTTGCTCGCGATTCAATTCATCATCACCATCAGTCAGGATAAATTCGTTATTCTTGGAATAATCAGAAGTGCAGTGCCTTTTCCCTTTTATCCTTCGGCCTGCTTCGCACGGGCAGAGCCCTACATCCTTACTGCATTTCCCCATGCCCCGTTCTATTCGCGTTCATCCTGAACATCGGCAAACGGTTGCTCTGGCGCTAGAGCGCAATGGCTTTTTGACCCAGGGAGACTTGGCGGCGCACCTAGAAATGGCGCTGTCAACGGTGAGTAACTTCTTTCGAGGGGTCAATGTCTCGATCGCAAAGTTTGAAGAGATTTCGGAAGCACTGGGGTTAGAGCCTAGAACCCTGATGCAAGCCCAGACCGTCGCTACGGCCCCGGTTGCAGACGCGGCACCGCCATCACCCACTTTTTATGCCTATGACGAGGGCTGGGTCGGTCGAGAGAATTTAGTGACGGAGCTAACCACTCAGATCCGTGGAAGCACTCGCCTTAACTTAATTACGGGCATTGCAGGCGTCGGTAAAACGGCGTTGGCAGAACGACTATTGCTAGAGCTGTCAGACTTTGGCGTCCCCCTGCGCGAGAACTTGGATGCCCAAGACCACACGGCTGACTTTGGCAGCTTTGCCGCTCGGCTATTGGAGAAATTAGGCCAAACCGTGACGCCGAGCGAACGGGCTGAGCTGTCCCAACTGCGATCACGCTTAGTTCAAGCCCTGCGGACAACGCGCAGACTGATCTTGATAGACTCCCTGGAAGAACTCCTACAAGGTAATGAGCAGGAGGGCTGGAGCCAATTTCAAGATGATGCATTTCGAGTATTCTTCCAGCAGATAGTCGCAGCCGAGACCTTTGCTAGCCGTCTCATCGTGACAACCCAAGAATTACCCACTCAGCTCTTAGCCTACGGAACCCGCTATCAAAACGCTTGGACAACTCAGCTCCTGACAGGGTTATCGGCCTCGGAGCAACTGGCTCTATTTGCTAAAACTGGACTAGAGGTGTCTCCAGACACTATCAGTCACTCAATTTTGAGCCGCATGGGTAAAGCCTATGAGGGCCACCCCCTGGCCCTCCGAATTATTGCTGGCGAAATCGGTAGTCGGCCTTTCTTTGGCGACGTTAACGCCTATTGGCATCGGTATCACCAGGAAATTGAGACAGTCGAAACAGCCATTGCTGAAGCCGAGGCCGGTCAATCGGTTGGCGCTGAGGATAGGTGGCGGCTGGATCGGTTTACGCGTACCCTACGTCGCAATGTCCGTAGGCGATTAGAGCAAACGTTGCAGCGACTGCGGCAAGATGCGAAAAATGCCTACATTTTGCTGTGTGAGGCCTCAGTCTATCGCTGTGCCGTACCAGAAGACTGGTGGCTCAGTCATTTGGACTATTGGGATTGCGGTGAAGACGCCGCATGGGTTGCACTCGATGCTTTGAAGGATCGCTTTCTAGTCGAAGAGGCCATTACCCATGGAGACTATACCCTGCGGCAGCATAGTTTAATTCGTAGCGTGTCCCTCGCGCATCTTAAGGGCCTAGAGCAAATTGAATGAACGACCTGCTTCCCCCTGGCCACAGCCTTTTGGCACGGTTAAATATCGACCCGAGCCAGGTTCGCGATATCCCATCGCCCTGGCAGCGAAGTTGTCAGCAAGCCATTATCAATTGGTTAACGCGTTATCACGCGACTGAGCAGGCGTCCTATCTAGAACAGGTCAGAGGCTTGTTGCAGGCGTTTCAGCATTTATGTGAACTCGAAAACTGGGAGACGGCAACCCAGCTGTTAACCCTACCGCTCAATACCCCCACGCAAGAAGACTTCGACGACCAACTCTATACCTGGGGCTATTACACAGCCCAAATTGCGCTCTATGAACCGCTGCTAGGCAAGCTCGATAACCCCTGGGAAGCCCTGCTGCTCAATGGCTTGGGCATTGCTCACAATAGCCTGGGTAACTATCGCACCGCCTTGACCTATCATCACCAGCAGCAGGCAATCGCGCAGCGCCTCGACTCACAGTCCATTAGGGCACGATGCTTAGGCAATTTAGGGGTGACGTATCACTGTCTGGGGGAACAGCCAAAAGCCCTCGACTGTTACACCCAGCAGCTGGCAATTGCCCAAACTATCAACAATGCTTCATCGCAAGTGCAGGCGATCGCCGGGATGGGCTCCTGCTATTTTCAGCAAGGGGAGCTGGATCGAGCGCTACAGTGCTACCAGCAACAGCTAGAGCTCTTGCGAGCGTTGCAGGATCGCCATGGCGAAGCCCGACTACAGAATAATCTTGGGAATATTTACTTTGCCAGAAAAGAGTTTGAGTCCGCTTGGCACGCTTACGCAACCTGGCTGAAGCTTGCTCAAGCCTTGGGGGATCGCGCGGGGGAAGGACGAGCCCTCGGCAATTTGGGTAATGTTGCCTATGCTCAAGGTCACTTTGAGGAGGCAACCCACTCCTACCGGCAAGATCTTGAAATTGCCAAAGAAATTGGCGACCGGCGTGGCCAAGCCCATGCACTCAACAACTTGGCAACCGTACATGCTGGGCAGCGCAATTTTCACGAGGCTGAAAAATGGGCTGCCCAGCATCTTCAGCTCGTTCGCGAACTGGGCGATGGTTCCCAGGAGCAAACCGCACTGACTCACCTGGGTAACATCCAGGCCCAGAGCAACCTGCGGCTATTTGCGATTCATTGCTTTCAAGATGCCTTAACCATTGCCGAAACCCTTGATGACACCTCTGGTCAGGCCGATCTCCACGATAAGTTGGCCTATCTATATCTCCAACAGCGCCATGTTGATCAGGCGATTCAACACTACAGCCAAGCCATCGCTATCGCCGCAATATTGGATGATCCAGCTCGGCAAAGCAAAGCATGGAATAATTTGGGCGGTACCTACCTGGCTGCCCAGCAAGTCGCTGAGGCCATTGACTGCTTTCAGCAGGCGGTTGTTCTTCGCCAGAGCATTGGCGATCTGGATGGCGAAGCCAAACTCTGGTTTATTTTGGGCAAAACCTTCAGAGACCAAGGTCAAACGAAAGCCGCGATCGCAGCCTTCCAACAAACACGGCGATGTTTTGAGGAGACGGGCAACTTTGAACTGGTTGCGAGGTGTGATGCGGCGATCAAGCATCTCAATCAAGATTGATCGCTGCCGTCCTTAGTGCTCATCCTCAGGCGTATCCACTGCCGCAAACAGCTCTGTGGCCCTAACTGTGCAGAAATCAGAGGGCAGAAGGCAGGGCTAAAGGCAGAAATCAGAAGGCAGAAAGGTCAATCGAACCTGACCTTGCATCGCCATGTTTGGAGGAGTTCTAAATTCCGACAGGCGTATTTCTCTAACGCAACTTATTCATCCTTCATCCTTTTGCCTTCTGCCTTGGCTTAAGGTTTCCGTCCCCTTTCGGGGTAATTAGAGCTGAACCTTTCTTGTGGGCTTGCTAAGATAAGCTTGTAAGCAAAGTTTCCGTCCCCTTTCGGGGTAATTAGAGCTGAACTCGTTGAAATACACAGGCGTGCCTGTGATCGACGACTTGTTTCCGTCCCCTTGCGGGGTAATGAGAACTGAACTCCTCGACTTTCTGGGCGAACAACCCAACAGCTAGTTTCCGTCCCCTTGCGGGGTAATGAGAACTGAACATTTTGTAAGTAACGTCAATCCCCCCGTCTCCGGGTTTCCGTCCCCTTGCGGGGTAATGAGAACTGAACGGCAGAAGTGCAAAAGGAGATACAACAGCAACACGAGTTTCCGTCCCCTTGCGGGGTAATGAGAACTGAACGCTGTTTTACAGGATCCCAACATCCAAGCGGCCGCTAACTAGTTTCCGTCCCCTTGCGGGGTAATGAGAACTGAACTGTATCTACGCTGGTTTCGCAGATTTGGATGCTGGCCGTTTCCGTCCCCTTGCGGGGTAATGAGAACTGAACCCGAAGACCGATAGCAGAAACTTTTTCTGCTTTTTACTTGTTTCCGTCCCCTTGCGGGGTAATGAGAACTGAACCGTCTGCGCTTACAAAATCGCACAGTAAGCGGCCAGGTTTCCGTCCCCTTGCGG